>CAZFYP010000250.1:0-575 GCA_964523535.1 uncultured Clostridia bacterium | reverse complement strand
ACTGATAATCCATCTATCATATTCCGATCACATGGCGTAGGTAGAAAATCCTATAAATTTTGT
The DNA here is from genome assembly GCA_964523535.1 of uncultured Clostridia bacterium. Classification (GTDB taxonomy): domain Bacteria; phylum Bacillota; class Clostridia; order Tissierellales; family Dethiosulfatibacteraceae; genus Dethiosulfatibacter. The sequence continues at coordinate 512 of CAZFYP010000250.1, read as the reverse complement.
GAAGAGAGAAACATCAGTATCATAGATGCTACATGTCCAAAGGTAAAGAAAATACATGAAATAGTTGATGATTACAGCAGTAAGGGTTACAATATATTAATCTTCGGAAATGAATATCATCCCGAAATCATTGGCATCAAGGAATGGTGCAATGGTAAGGTCCATATTTATTCGGGCCTTAAAGATTTCATTGAACATCATGATGAGGATTTAAACAAGTGCTGCATAGTATTTCAGACTACATATAACATAGAAAAATTCAATAAAATAAAAGAATACTTTAATAATTCGCCAAATAATGATATTATATTTAAAAGTACAATATGCAACGCTACAGAACGTAGACAAAACGCCTGTAGAAAGCTTGCAAGTCAATGTGATACCGTATTGGTAATTGGCGGAAAACAAAGCTCTAATACTAAAAAACTATATGAAATTGCTAAGGAAATTTGTAAGAATACGTTCTGGATAGAAAACTCTAATGAAATTCCTTATGATTTAATAAAAAACAC
>CAZFYP010000249.1:0-3889 GCA_964523535.1 uncultured Clostridia bacterium | reverse complement strand
TTGTATTTGAAATAGCACATGAATTAACTCAACTAAAGTTATGATATAAATACTATGTCGCATAAATAAGAATAATAATGTAGTTTTATCTCATAACAAGTTTCCTTCTAATTCATATAACATTTCAAACACAATTGAACCCTTTGTATTTGAAATAGCACATGAATTAACTCAACTAAAGTTATGATATAAATACTAGGAGGTACAATGTATAGTTATATAAAAGGGATAATCAAGGCATCAAAGGAAAACCATCTTGTATTGGAAAACAATGGAATAGGTTACAGCATAAATACTTCAATGAATACCGTAAGAAATAGTGTACTCAATGAAGAAACGACTGTACATACCTACCTTTATGTAAGGGAAGACATAATAAGCATATATGGTTTTGCTACTGTCCAGGAACTGGAATTGTTCAAGAACCTGATTAAAATAAGTGGGGTAGGACCAAAGGCGGGGCTTTCCATACTTTCTCTTTCAGATGTCAACACCTTGAAATATTCCATTTTCAATGGTGATTATAAATTTATTTCCAAGGCATCAGGAATAGGTAAGAAAACAGCGGAAAAGATAATCATAGAGCTTAAGGACAAGGTAAAAGATGAGTTTGCCGGTGTTGAAGTCAATGCAGGAATGGAGTTTCCCGTACAAGACAGCGAATTTCTTGTGGAAGCACTTGCATCTCTCGGTTTCAGCAGCAATGAAGCAAAAAAGGCACTTGGAGCAATAGACAGGACAAATCTTACAGACGACGAAGTGCTTAAGATAGCGCTTAAAAAAATAGGGAGCTAGGATAAAAGATGATTGAAAGAGAAAATGAAATAATAACATCCAGCTTGAACAAGGGAGAAGAGGAAGCAGAAAAATCCTTGAGGCCTGACAGTCTAAATCAGTATATCGGTCAGGAAAAAATCAAGGAAAAACTTAATATATTCATAGAAGCTGCAAAATTAAGAGACGAACCGCTTGATCACGTTCTTCTCTACGGACCTCCCGGACTTGGAAAAACAACCTTGTCTACAATCATTTCCCATGAAATGAATGTAAACATAAGAATCACATCAGGTCCTGCCATTGAAAGACCTGGAGATTTGGCTGCGATACTCACAAACCTGAATGAAAACGACGTGCTCTTCATTGATGAAATCCACAGGTTGAACAGAAGTGTAGAGGAAGTATTGTATCCCGCCATGGAGGACTATGCCCTTGATATAATTATAGGAAAGGGACCTTCTGCAAGATCCATAAGACTTGATTTGCCTAAATTCACCTTGATAGGTGCAACAACCAGGGCAGGATCTCTGACATCCCCTTTAAGAGACAGGTTTGGAGTTGTATGCAAACTTGACTATTATTCGGAAGAAGAGCTTGTCGATATAGTAAAGCGTTCGGCAGAAATACTTTCCATAGAAATAAGGGAAGAAGGAGCTTTTGAGATTTCAAGACGTACAAGGGGAACCCCAAGGATTGCCAACAAAATATTGAAAAGAGTAAGGGACTATGCCCTTGTAAAGGGAGATGGAATAATAGATGAAGATATTTCCTACAAGGCCCTGGACATGCTTGAAATAGATTCTCAAGGATTTGACAATATAGACAGGAAGCTTTTGAGGACTATTATAGACTTCTACAATGGTGGTCCCGTAGGAATAGATACCATAGCAGCATCAATAGGAGAAGAAAGTATAACCATTGAAGATGTATGTGAACCATATCTCATGCAGAAGGGATTCCTAAGCAGAACTCCAAGAGGAAGGATTGCTACGGAAAAAGCATACAGATATTTCAATCTAACAAGTAAAGAAAGCCAACAAATCACCTTTGGTAGTGAGGAATAAAATGAAAAAAGATAAATTGACAACATCGGATTTCACCTTTGACCTTCCTGAAAATCAGATAGCACAAACACCTATCGTAAACAGGGAAAAGTCAAAACTGATGGTCCTTGACAGGAAAAGTGAAACAATTGAACATAAAAGTTTCTATAACATACTTGAACATCTCAATGAAGGAGACTGCCTTGTAATGAACAACTCAAGGGTTCTTCCCGCAAGAATGTTTGGAACAAAGACTACAGGAGCAGTCATTGAAATACTTTTATTGAAGAGACAGACTCCTGATAGATGGGAATGTCTTGTCAAGCCCGGCAAGAGGGCAAAGCCCGGAACGATAATCAATTTCAGCGACAAACTGGAGGGTCAAGTACTTGAAGACCTTGAAGACGGTGTAAAACTACTAGAATTCAAGTATGACGGAGTTTTTGAATCCATAATAGAGGAACTGGGCGAAATGCCCCTGCCGCCATATATCAAGGAAAAACTTGAAGATCAGGAAAGATATCAGACAGTATATGCTGAAGTCAACGGATCTGCAGCTGCGCCTACGGCAGGACTCCATTTTACTGAAGATCTCATGGAGAAAATCAGAGAAAAGGGAGTTAGCATTGCATATGTGACACTACATGTAGGACTGGGGACTTTCAGACCTGTAAAGGTGGACAATGTAGATGACCATATAATGCATTCGGAATATTATGAGCTTAACGAATACAATGCAGATATTATAAGAAATGCCAAGGGCAAGGGTGGAAGAATAATCTCTGTTGGAACCACATCCACAAGGACCCTTGAATCAATATGTAAAAAGCTTGGTAAACTTGAAATGGACAGTGGATGGACAGATATCTTCATCTATCCGGGATATGAATTTCAGGCAATAGATGCACTAATAACAAACTTTCATCTGCCGGAATCAACTCTTCTTATGCTAGTAAGTGCCTTTTCAAACAGGGAATACATACTTAAGGCCTACAAGGAAGCTGTCGATAACAACTATAGATTTTTCAGCTTCGGCGATGCAATGTTTATCTATTAATAAAGAACATATAAATCAGGAGGAACAATGGCACTAGAATACAAACTATTATACGAATCGAAGGAATGCAATGCGAGGCTTGGAGAAATCCACACACCTCACGGTGTAATAGAAACACCAATTTTTATGCCTGTTGGAACCAAGGCTACAGTTAAAACAATGACACCAGAAGAATTGAAGGATCTGGAGGCGCAAATAATCTTAAGCAATACCTACCATTTATATCTAAGACCTGGACACAACCTTGTCAAGGAAGCAGGCGGTCTTCACAAGTTCATGAACTGGGACAGGCCCATATTGACAGACAGTGGTGGATTCCAGGTATTCAGTCTTGGAAAGATGAGAAAGATAACAGAAGAAGGAGTTGTTTTCAAATCCCATATTGACGGCTCGGAACATTTCATTTCACCTGAAAAGGCTGTTGAAATACAAAATTGTCTGGGTTCCGACATAATGATGGCCTTTGACGAATGCACACCTTATCCTGCAACCTATGAATATGCCAAACAGTCTATGGAAAGAACGACAAGATGGGCAAAACGATGCAAGGAAGCCCATAAGAATACGGAAAAGCAGGCTCTTTTCGGAATAGTTCAGGGAAGCATGTACAAGGACCTTCGACTTGAAAGTCTTAGACAACTTGTGGAACTTGATCTTCCAGGATAGGCACTAGGAGGACTAAGTGTTGGGGAACCGGCTGAAATCATGAATGAAGTTCTTGACTATATGGTTCACGAAATGCCTTCAGACAAGCCCCGATATCTTATGGGTGTAGGAAGTCCTGATTATATCTTTGAGGCTGTTGAAAGGGGAATAGATATGGCTGACTGCGTTATGCCTACAAGGATGGCAAGAAATGGTGGCTTTTTGACAAGCAAGGGAAGAGTAACAATCAAGAATGCAGTACACAGAAATGACTTCGGACCTATTGATGACGAGTGTCAATGTTATTGTTGTAAAAATTATTCAAGAGCCTATTTACGCCATCTTTTCAAGGAAAATGAGATACTTG
>CAZFYP010000248.1:0-3969 GCA_964523535.1 uncultured Clostridia bacterium | reverse complement strand
GATATGTTTTTCTGAAAACTCTTCATAATAAAGAACGAAGTTTTCTTGAAAAACCATTGATATGTTTTTCTGAAAACTCTTCATAATAAAGAACGAAGTTTTTTTGAAAAACCATTGATATGTTTTTCTGAAAACCATAATAATAAAAAAATCGAAGTTTTCAGAAAAACTGATTGACATAAAACATAAAATATGATAGTATTTTAAATTGCGTAGATAATAAATATTGGCATGAAAATTGTAAGGGAAAATTATGATTGGATTGTAGAACTGCGCGATTTTTTTTTCTTTTAAAATATAGTGAAGGGGTGAAAAGATGCTGCATCCTGTTAAAATTGGCAATAGAGTGCGCATGAGTTACTCTAAAATTGGTGAAGTTTTGGAACTTCCTGATTTGATTGAGGTTCAGAAGAATTCATATGAATGGTTCATTAAAGAAGGTTTGAAAGAGGTATTCAACGATATATCTCCTATCGAGGATTACACAGGTAATTTAATTCTTGAGTTCATAGACTATTCACTGGATGGAGATCCTAAGTATGAGCAACTTGAGTGCAAGGAAAGAGATGCTACTTATGCGGTACCACTTAGAGTAAAGGTAAGACTCATAAACAAGGAAACTGGCGAGATTAAGGAACAAGAAGTGTTCATGGGTGATTTTCCTCTAATGACGGAACGTGGTACATTTATAATCAATGGAGCGGAACGTGTTATTGTAAGTCAGCTGGTAAGATCACCAGGTGTCTATTTTGGTGTTGCGAGAGATAAAACGGGTAAGAAACTGTTTTCTTCAACTGTAATTCCAAACAGAGGAGCATGGCTTGAGTATGAAACAGACTCGAATGACATAGTTTACGTTCGAATCGATAGGACAAGAAAGATTCCTATCACAATCCTGTTAAGGGCTATGGGATGTGAAACAGATTCACAAATCATTGAACTGACCGGAGAATCGGAACAAATATTGAAATCCTTGGAAAAGGACAGTACAACCAACAAAGATGAAGCTCTTATTGAAATATATAAGAAGCTAAGACCAGGAGAACCCCCTACATTAGATAGTGCGACATCATTGATCAACAGCCTCTTCTTTGACCACAAGAGGTATGACTTGGCTAGAGTTGGTAGATACAAGTTCAACAAAAAACTCGGCATGGAAAACAGAGCTGCTGAAAAGATAGCGGCACACAATATAATAGATGAAGAAACTGGAGAGATAGTTGTATCTGAAGGTGAAGTCATCACAAGAGAATCAGCAGCAAGAATTGAGGCTGCAGGTGTATTTGCCATTGAAGTTCTGAATAAGGATGAAGAAAAGGTAAAAATTCTTTCAAACAGATTTGTGTATCCTGAATTACTGGAACTTCCGATTGATTTCAAGAAACTTGGATTGAGAGAGAAGGTTTATTATCCTGTAATCAAGGAATTGATAGACCAGTACGATGACATGGACGAGCTCCAGGATGCAATAGAGAAAAACTACAGAAAACTTTCACCTAAGCATATAATCATAGACGATATAATGGCTTCTGTAAGTTATGAGTTCTGTTTGTTTAAAGAAATAGGTAAGACTGATGATATAGACCACCTGGGAAACAGAAGATTGAGAGCTGTTGGAGAACTTCTGCAAAACCAGGTTAGAGTAGGTCTTTCAAGAATGGAGAGAGTAGTCAAGGAAAGAATGACTATCCAGGACATCGAAGTGGTTACACCTCAGGTTCTTATGAATATCAGACCTGTAGCGGCTGCCATCAAGGAGTTCTTTGGTTCTTCACAGCTTTCACAGTTCATGGACCAGACAAATCCTCTTGCTGAACTTACCCACAAAAGAAGAATGTCGGCTCTTGGACCTGGTGGACTAAGCAGGGACAGAGCGGGATTCGAGGTTAGAGACGTTCACCATTCTCATTATGGAAGAATGTGTCCCATAGAGACTCCAGAGGGACCTAACATCGGTCTGATAACTTCTCTTGCGACTTATGCGAGAATTAACGAGTATGGATTCCTTGAGTCACCTTATAGAAAAGTAGACAGGGAAAGCGGAGTAATACTGGACCAAATAGATTATCTTACTGCAGATGTAGAGGATGAATACATATGTGCTCAGGCCAACGAACCTATTACTGATGACCATAAATTTGCTAATCAGAGGGTTGTTGTTAGGGGTAACAGTGGTGCGCCTGAAATCGTGGCAAGAGAAACTGTTGGATACATGGATGTATCGCCTAAGCAGATCATATCAGTAGGTACGGCAATGATACCATTCCTTGAGAATGACGACGCCAACAGAGCCCTCATGGGTGCCAACATGCAGAGACAGGCAGTTCCTCTAATGAAGACCGAAGCTCCCGTAATAGGTACAGGAATGGAGTACAAGGCGGCAAAAGACTCCGGAGCTGTTGTAGTTGCCAAGAATGATGGATTTGTACTTTCTGTTGAGACTTCAAAGATTCTCGTAAAGAGGGACGACAACGGAACCATAGACAACTATCCGATACTTAAGTTCATAAGATCAAACCAGGGTACGTGTATAAACCAGAGACCTATTGTCAAGAAGGGTCAACAGGTGAAGAGAGGACAGATAATTGCTGACGGACCTTCAACTGATAACGGTGAAATTGCCCTTGGAAAGAACCTTCTTATAGGATTCATGACTTGGGAAGGATATAACTACGAGGATGCCGTCCTTCTTAATGAAAAACTTGTAATGGATGATGTTCTTACATCGATACATATAGAAGAGTATGAATCCGAGGCAAGAGATACAAAACTTGGCCCTGAGGAAATAACAAGAGATATTCCAAACGTAGGTGATGATTCCCTTAAGGACCTTGATGAAAGAGGTATAATAAGAATCGGTGCCGAGGTTGAACCTGGAGACATACTTGTTGGTAAGGTTACGCCTAAGGGAGAAACCGAGCTTACTGCAGAGGAAAGACTTCTTAGAGCAATCTTCGGTGAAAAGGCCAGAGAAGTAAGAGATACTTCCCTGAGAGTTCCACATGGTGAAGCGGGAATAATAGTTGACGTAAAAGTTTTTACAAGAGAAAACGGAGATGAACTTAATCCTGGTGTAAATAAACTAGTAAGATGTTATATAGCTACAAAACGTAAGATTAACGTTGGGGATAAAATGTGTGGTAGACATGGTAATAAGGGTGTAATTTCAAGAATAATGCCTGAAGAAGATATGCCGTTTTTACCTGACGGAACTCCACTACAGGTTGTTCTTAATCCCTTGGGAGTACCTTCCCGTATGAATATCGGACAGGTTCTTGAAGTTCATCTTGGTATGGCTGCCAAAAAACTGGGATGGCATGTTGCTACACCAGTATTTGATGGAGCCAAGGAGAAAGACATATTTGAAGCTCTGGAAATGGCAGGATATCCTTCCAATGGTAAGATTAAGCTTAGAGACGGCAGATCAGGAGAAGCATTTGACGGACCTGTAACTGTTGGATACATGTATATGCTTAAGCTTCATCACCTTGTTGATGATAAGATTCATGCCAGATCAACAGGACCTTATTCACTGGTAACACAGCAACCTCTTGGAGGTAAGGCTCAGTTCGGTGGACAGAGGTTCGGAGAGATGGAGGTTTGGGCTCTGGAAGCATATGGAGCTGCCCATACATTGCAGGAAATGCTTACTGTAAAATCAGATGATGTTACAGGAAGGGTTAAGGCATATGAAGCTATTGTAAAAGGTGAAAATATTCCTAAACCGGGTATTCCAGAATCATTTAAGGTACTTATAAAGGAACTTCAGAGTTTGGCCCTTGACATAAAGATAATTTCTGAAGAAGATTCTGAAATTGAATTGACTGAAGATACTGAACCTGAAACAGTCAGCGAAGAAATCATTGAAGTTATCGGCGAAGGAACCTTCGAAGAAAACACTGATGGTATGGAAATTGAAGAGATTGAAGAATAATATAATGAAGGGAGAGGAACCCCTGCATGGATTTT
>CAZFYP010000247.1:0-3992 GCA_964523535.1 uncultured Clostridia bacterium | reverse complement strand
AACAAGCATTCTTGCCATTCCGCTTCCCATTGCTCCGAATCCCCATATTGCTATTCTTACATTTTCCATTTGTCTTCCTCCCAGAATACATTTTTTATTTTTTTATTATCTATCATCGTTGCTTTTATTTTGTTGCCAAGATATAATGCATAAAACATGCCAACTTTTTCAAAAAAACATAATTTTATAGAATCACCTGTTTTCAAGGCTTACAGCCTGCAAGTTTTTTCTAGTTCCCTGCAAATAAAATAAAAGCAAAATATTTTGCTGTGAAACACGCAAAATATTTTGCTTTTTGACTTTTTTATGAAGAAGGTTTATGATTATCTTGTAACAATAGAAGCTGCTTGACAGCAGCCTAATGGAGTTAAATATGCATAATCCGCCAAAGCCTTGGTCTTATGCTCTTAAGGAAGGTATCATGAAAAGATTGATAAGCTCATTCAGGTTCGCCTGCAACGGTATTAGATATGTCATCCACACCCAGAAAAACTTCAGAATCCAGCTGTTCTTTCTTACTGCTGCAATATCCATGGGTCTTTTATTCCATATCTCGGAACTCGAATGGATTGCTCTAATAATGACATCATCACTGGTTCTAATCCTGGAGACAGTCAACACCTCCATAGAAAGGTTGGTGGACTATATAACCCAGGAATACCATCCCGAAGCCGAAAAGGTGAAGGATACGGCTGCCGGAGCCGTACTTATAGCCTCCATAATGTCTGTAGTAATAGGACTTATCATCTTTATACCTTATATTTTTTAAGCTTGTACTGAAGACCCTGCCTCTTGATTCCCAGAATCTCAGAGGTTTTTGTTATATTGCCACCATTTTCCTCAAGTAGATTTACTATTATATCCTTCTCAACTTCTCCCATAATATCATCAAGGCTTTTGACCCCTTCATTCAAGGCACGAATACTTGTCTTTATGTAGTTTTCTTCCATCTCCTCCACATCTATATTAAGCTTGTTCTTTATATAATAAGGAAGGTGGATGAGTCTTATTTCATCACCGCTGTTTATCATGCTTGCAGCACCTTCTATTATATGTTTTAATTCCCTTACATTTCCCGGCCAGTCATATTTCTTGAAAAATTTGAGCACATCTTCCGAAATTCCAGCAATTTTCTTATGAAGGGCATTTTCATAATATTCCACGTAGAAGTCTGCTATAAGGGGAATATCTATCTTTCTTTCCTGAAGATTGGGAACTCTTATATTGACTACACTTAGCCTGTAGAAAAGGTCTTCCCTGAACTTTCCCTCATGGACCAGTTCAAGGGGATCCTTGTTTGTAACTGCAATTATCCTTACGTCAACATGCTGCTCACTGTTTGATCCTATAGGTCTGAAAGACCCTGTTTCCAAGACCCTCAGTATCTTTGCCTGCAGGGAAAGTGGCATGGAGTTGATTTCATCCAACATAAGAGTTCCACCATCCGCCTGCTTAAAAAGGCCTTCCTTGTTTTCCGCTCCCGTAAAACTACCCTTCGTGGTACCAAAAAGGATACTCTCAAGAAGGTTTTCAGGTATTGCAGCACAGTTCTCGGCTATGAAAGGCTTATCTCTTCTAAGACTTGAATTATGGATGCTCTGAGCAAACATCTCCTTGCCGGTTCCAGACTCTCCAATAATAAGAACATTTGATGCAGACTTTGAAATCTGCTTGCACTTTTTGATTATATCCTGCATTGCCTTTGACTTACCTATTATATCCTCAAAGGAAAAACTACCCTTTTTCTTGTCGCCAACTTCGGCATAAAGGTCTATCATCCTGTCGGACATATTTCTCATAAAAGTTATATCCTTTGAAATTTCAACACTTCCAACAACAAGACCATTTTCAAGTATAGGATATGTTGAGTTTACAGCTGCAATCTTCTTGCCCTGCTTGGAAATATATTCCTGATAATTGGATTCTATGGCCTCTCCGCTCCTAAGTACCTCCATATGGGTAGACTCATAACCAAGGGCAGGAAGAATCTTAAGAAGATTCTCCTCCAGTACCTCCTCAGCCGTCATACCCTCTATATCAGCCATAGCCTCATTGTAGATTAGAGTCTTACCCTTGTCATCTACAACATGGACACCCTCCTCGAGTCTGGACAAAATTTCCTCATATACTTTAAGTCTATTCATAAAACAACCACCTTTCCCGTATATATATACCTTGCATTTCTAATTATGCATAATTTATTTCATCATCCTTCATACATTATATCAAACTTGCATAAGTATAGCAAAATATTTTGCGCAAAATATTTTCTCTCAATTCCTCGTCCATCAAATCATAAAACTATCATATGTCACAAAGAGAATTAAATATAAATACGAAGCCCAAACTAATAGAGATCAACAATCACATTAAATCATAATCAGATTGTTGTACCGGTAGCTAAAACACCAACGATTCAAGGTGTTTGGTAAACCTTGAATCATCATTATAAATAATAGATTCATGGGACGGGTAAGCAAAGCAACTAGATTGCGTCATTTGTGAAGCAAATGTTGCCCGCGTGGAAAGTGACATATAGGAATAAATCACATGGTTCAAGTGATTTTATAAGAGGACTTTCCAAAGCTGGAGTAGGGAGGTGAAAATCATATTATTTCACCCTTGCAGAAGGAAATATTTATGCCAATTTGCGCAACCAAAAACCGGCTCACCTGAGCCGGCCAAAAGAAGACAAAATTAAATTTTTTAATTTTTAAATTTATTATATTCTTTGATATAACTTTTTATTATCTTTGATGTAATTTTTTATTAGTTTGCCTTTGCTCCACTCTCTGCCATATCATGAACATTCTTACCCACTACAAACATAGCTCCTGTCATCAATATAACACCTGCTATTATAAGTACGAATGGAGATATTCCAGCCACACCGTAAAGGATGTACATGATTAGGGCTGTAACTGCTGCAAATAATGCATATGGTATCTGTGTAGATACGTGGTCTATATGGTCTGCACCAGCGAATATAGATGCAAGAACCGTTGTATCTGATATTGGTGAACAGTGGTCTCCGAATATTGCTCCAGAGAATACTACTCCTGCCATCATAACTGCAGTCTGATAGTCACCTGTCACCTTGTAAGTAAGAGGTATTGCTATAGGAGTAAGTATTGTCATAGTTCCCCATGATGTTCCTGTAGCGAATGATATTCCCATACCAAATAGGAATATTACTATCGGTATCATTGCAAAGTTCAAAGAATCTCCAAGAAGTGTAACTATGAATCCAGCAAGGTCCATATCTCCTGTGATTGATCCAAGTGACCATGCAAGAACAAGGATTACACAGGCAAGAAGCATAAGCTTCATACCATCTATAAGACTATCCATAGTGTCCTTGATATTCATTGTTCTTGTTCCAAGAGCCATTAAAATACCTGAAAAAGTCATTGCAAAAGATCCCCAAAGAAGTGCTGTTGCAGCATCAGCCGCACCAAGTATTTCCATAAGACCCATTCCCTGAGTTTCAGGAGAAAGTCCTGTATAGTAGAATCCTATAAGGGTTACTACAACAAGAGAGACAATAGGAATGAAGAAAGTGCTTATCCTTGGAACTGCATCTTTAACAGGCTCTCCAAGTTCCGTACCAACATCCATCATTGGGCTTGCGCCATCTCTGCTTATTTTTCCTTCTTTCAATGCTCTTGTTTCAGCCTTAAGCATCGGTCCGAAATCTCTGCCTGTAATAGATACTATACCTACGAAGATAACCGCGAAGATACAATAAAGATTTAAAGGTATAGAGCTTACATATGCAGCAAAGGGTGTTATCTGGTCAGTAGATATTCCAGCAACATCCATTCCTGAACCTATCATACCTATCTGGAATGCAATCCAGTCTGAGATAAAAAATGTCGCTACCGGAGCAGCCGTCGAGTCAAGTATGTAAGATAGTTTCTCTGAAGAAAGTTTATGCTCTTCAGAAATATCCCTGAATACGTTTCCAACTATTGCTGCATTACAGTAGTCAT
>CAZFYP010000246.1:0-4008 GCA_964523535.1 uncultured Clostridia bacterium | reverse complement strand
TATACAAAACGGCTTTGCCGCGTCATGCTTTTATCATTTCATTATAGAAGATATCAGTAATCACCCATAAAATCAAGAGTAATATTAGTCTTCAAACTTTTCCAGTGATTTCTTTCTTTTTGCCATCCTTATGGACAATATGAACAAGAGTATCATAATTGCAAATGTAATAAAGGAAACATAGCATAGAGGAATTTCAAACATTTTAGGACATTCCTTGAATCCCAGCAGCTGACTCACAGAAAAGTATATGGCCAGTGCAAGTCCAAGAAAAGCTCCCGGATAGAAAAGTATGGTCTTTCCCTTCCTTATCAAGGTTGACAGAAATACAAATACAAAGGAAAGAAGAACAAGCCAGCAGGCTGGGGTTCCGAAAAAATCGGGACAATAACCAGTCTGCAAAAGCTCCCTGACTACAAGATAAATGGAAAATGATATTCCCAATACTGACAAATACTTGATTAAACTGTTTATTCTAGACATTTCATCCTCCTTATCCATCAATCATTCTTACTTGATGAATTATAACCATTATACTTCCTTTCATGTTAATTTTCCAACAAGTCAACATAATTCCCTATATAAATTCCTTCTCTACTTTCGACCCTGAACAATAATTCTTTATTTTTTCCTTTGACATGCTTATATTATCTGATAAAATATGATAGTATAGTAATATCAATCTACTGGAGGTAAATATAATGACAAAATTCAATCTTGATAAATGAGTATTCTATATAGCCGACAATAACATGAAAGTTATTTCGGAAGCCTTCGGTCGAAGGTTAAAAGGAACAGACGTAACTAGAATCCAATGGATAGCAATGTATTATATCAGCAAGTATACCGAAATGAAGCAGGTTCAGCTTGCGACAATGATGAATCTCAAGCCTTCAACAGTTACAAGACTGCTTGACAGAATGGAAAACAACGGACTGTCTGAAAGATATATAAATCCTGAAAGCAAAAGGGAAATCATCATTAAACTTACAGAAAAGGGAAACAAAACAATAGAAAAACTTCTTCCATTTGGAGACAAGTTCAACGACGATCTTGTCAAGGATATTTCACAGGAAGAACTTGCAACTTTCCAAAATGTTATGGATAAGATGCTTAAAAACATAATTGGATTAGAACCCCTAAAATAGGATAGAAATACTCTTCAATGAATTCTTTGCACAAAAATAGCTTTTCTAGCAGAAATACAGAACCTAAGGTTTGGATATGTTGTCATTTCCAACTCTGGGTTCTTTTTTATTGCCTTTACACCATTTCATCTTCAAGAAAGCAAATTCGCAACTATAATTAATGAATATTGGCATATGTTTATTTGCAATTATGTTGACAACGCTTTCATTTATTGATATAATTTAAACAAACTTAGGTGCTATACTAATTATTGTGTAGACAACTAATTAAATTTTGGAGGTTAGCTATGGCTGATGTAAGAAAGAAATTAAATGATTTTGTTGGTGGATTGGAAGCTGTTGGACAGACAAACGGTGCAGAAGTTGGTGCATTCATGAATCTTCTTGGCGCATGTTATGAACCAAAGGCTCTGGACCTTAAGACAAAAGAGCTTATGAGTGTTGCAATAGGAGTATACAACAGATGCGAATACTGCATAGTATACCATTCATACAAGGCTTTGGAAGCTGGTGCTTCTAAAGAAGAAGTTATGGAAGCAGCCATGGTTTCAGTAGCATTCGGCGGCGGACCTGCAATGGCATACACTGTAACTCTTTTAAAAGAATGTGTAGACGAGTTTGCTCCTGATTTTGCATAATCAACTAAACTAGACTATCAAAAGGGGCGGATTATCTGCCTCTTTTACTATTATAGAGGTGAAAAATGGATATATTATTAACAAAGATTACAGGACATGAAACAAAAGGCATTATTGGCAGTATTGAAGTTAAAAATGGAGACAGTATTAAGGCGGGAGATACACTTCTCACCTTGGAAACATCCAAGTCTGCCGTAGATATAACATCCGAGTATGACGGTAGCATTACAGAGGTGCTGGTAGAAGCCGGACAGGAGATTTCCATAGGTGATAAACTCTTTGCAGTAGACGGAAAAAAAGCTGAAGTCAAGAAGGCTGCATACAGCTTCGGTCTTGCAAAAGCAAAAGTTGAAACCCTTGATGTAGACCTTGTAGTAATCGGAGCCGGACCCGGAGGCTATGAAGCTGCTATATCGGCTGCAAAAGAGGGATTGAATACTGTTATAATCGAGAAGGAAAAACTTGGTGGAACCTGCCTAAACTGGGGTTGTATTCCTACAAAGGCTTTTGTTAAGTCAGCATCACTTTTCAGTGAAATGAAAAAATCGGAAGAATTCGGAATTTCTGTGTCAGACCTTAAGGTTGACATGAAAGCCGTACTGGAAAGAAAGAACAACATAGTATCCACACTTGTGGGTGGTATAGACTATCTACTGTCTTCAAACAAGGTGAGAACTGTAATGGGAGAGGCAAAGATAGAAAATCCAACCTGCATAAAAGTTAAAAACAAGAAAGAGGATTTAACTATAAATACCAAAAACCTTATTCTTGCCATGGGTTCTCAAGCTATGAAGATAAAAATACCTGGAGCCGACCTAGATGGTGTTCTAACAAACAAGGAACTTCTTGATATAAACGAAATTCCAGAATCACTTACAATAATTGGTGGTGGAGTTATAGGAATGGAATTTGCCTTCATATTCTCTTCATTCGGTACAAAGGTTACAATTGTGGAATTTCTTGATGAAATCATCAATGTAATTGACGATGATGTGAGGCAGGTCATCTATAATGAAGCCATAGAAAAAGGTATTACAATATACACAGGTGCAAGAGCTGATCAGATAATCAAAACTGAAGATGAAAAACTAATTACTAAATTCATTCAAAATGACCAATCCAAATTTGTTGTTTCTGAAAAAGTTCTTATGTGTGTTGGAAGAATTGCAAATCTTGGTGGGGTAGAATGGGAAAAACTTGGAATAGATCTTACTGAGAGAAAGAATGCTGTAAATGTAAACAACAAGATGGAAACATCAATTAAGAATGTCTATGCAATAGGTGACCTTAATGCTAAAATGCAACTTGCACATGTTGCTTCACACCAGGGATTCACTGCAGTCAAAAACATTCTTGGTGAAAGTCATGAGATGAAATACAACAATGTCCCATCTGCAATATTTACAATACCTGAAATTGCCATTACTGGATATAGTGAAAAGGAAGCGCAAAATCTTGATGTTGAAATAGCCATAGGTAAATTCAATTTTGCTGGAAACGGAAAAGCCCTTACCGCAGGTGAACCAGAAGGCTTTGTTAAGATAATATATGATAAGACAAATGACAAGGCTATTGGTGGAAGCATCATAGGACCACATGCCTCCGACCTTATTTCAATCATCACAAACATGATAGAAAACGAAGTTTCCCAGAAAGATGCCTCAGAAGTCATCTATGCACATCCCACAACAGCAGAAGCTGTACATGAGGGAATACTGGACATATTCGGGAAAGCTATTCACAAGTAGAAAAATTGAAATAACCGCCCCGGTAATTAAGGGACGGTTATTTTTATTGATGTTCTAATATTTTCACTTCTACTTAACAAGCATCAAGTCTACTGGTACAAACTCATCAAGCATTTCTCCATCAATTACCTTTTGTGCAGCTTCAACTCCAAGAGAACCTATCATTGAAGGCTGCTGTGCCACTGTTGCAGCCATCATTCCGTCTTCGACTGCCATGACAGCGTCGTCTGTAGCATCAAATCCTACTATCATTATGTCTCTTCCTGAAGCTTCCACTGCCTTTTGAGCACCAAGAGCCATTTCATCATTGTGTGCAAATACAGCATCTATTTCAGGCTGTGCCTGAAGTATGTTTTCCATAACCGATAGTCCCTTTGTCCTGTCAAAGTCTGCAACTTGTTTTGCCACTACTTCAACATCAGTTCCTTCCAGAGCTTCATTGAATACCTTTCATCTATCTCTTGCCGCTGATGT
>CAZFYP010000245.1:0-4036 GCA_964523535.1 uncultured Clostridia bacterium | reverse complement strand
TAATAATCATCTAATTCTTTACAAATCTGCATCTGATAGATTATAGTTATAAAAGATGATTCAAGTCATATATGACATTTGGATCCAACAGATGAAATATTTTTTGGAGGTATCGTCATGGCTACTGTATTTGCTATACTATTGATGTTTATGTTCTTCGGAATGGCTATAAAACTGAGTTTCTTCTTGTTCAAGGTTTTCTTCGTATTCATAGGATTCCTGCTCCTCCTGGTTGCATTGCCTATGGTTGCACTTCCCGTATTCGTGGTTTTCGGAATCTTTGCCCTGGCCATATTCGGCTTGCTGACCCTGATAGGAAGATTGATTTTCTGATTTTAAGATAAAGAGGATAAGCAGATATAAATGAGAGAGATGGTTTCTGTGTAAGAAAATTACATGAAACTGTCTTTTTTTATAGATAAATAACGAAAAGTCGATAAAAATTGAAATTATATCGAAAAACCGATTATTATCGAAGACGAAAATAAGCTCTTCTATTACAGGGGATTGTCTGAATATGACAGTGAGAAAGGATACTTGAGGGATACTTGTTTGACCATGCAGGATAAGTTTAAGGAGGCTGTTAAAAGATTTCTTGGACATATGTTGGAAATATAGGAAAGAAAATTGGATAATGAGAAAACAAAAAAATCAGGCTGCCCGGGAAATCCGGACAGCCTTTTTGCGACATAGTCGCTTAATGTATTTGAGGATATGAAGAAAATGTTCCAATTATCAAGTTAAACTTGCAGCTTACACTAGGCAGCCAAAGTTGCCCCTGCAGCTTTCTTCTTTCTTTGCATCATTATTGCCCCTATAAGAATTGCTGCTCCAATTCCGTTGAAGAGGATATTAGTGGTTATAAGCATCAATCCACCAGCGAAGAACATTACCTGCTCTGTTATGGTCATCTTCGATACGAAGAACTTTGTAAGAGATGCTGCAACTGCTATGATTCCTATTACTGACGTGAGGACTATGAATACAAGCTGTACAGGTGTAACACCTATCATAAGTATCTCAGGACTGTAAACGAAGATATAGGGTATCAGGAAGGCTGCTATTGCAAGTCTTGATGCCTGAACTCCAGTCTTCATTGGCTCTGATTTTGCAACTCCCGATGCTGCAACTGCTGCAAGACAAACCGGTGGAGTTACATCTGCTATAATACCGAAGTAGAATGCAAACATGTGGGCTGATATTACAGGTACACCAAGCATTACAAGTGCCGGTGCAGCTATTGTTGATGTGATAACATAGTTTGCTGTTGTAGGCACTCCTATTCCAAGGATTATTGAAGTTATCATTGTGAAGAATAGTGTAAGAAGAAGTTTTCCGTTGGCTATGCTTACAAGGAGTGATCCCATCTTAAGGCCTAGTCCGGTTTGTGTAACTACACCTATGATGATTCCTGCACATGCACATGCCGCTATAACTGTAAGTGCACTTCTTGCTCCATTTACCATTCCTTGAAGTACGTCTGCAAATGACAGTCTTGTTTCTTTCTTAAGTGATGAAACTACCAATGAAGAAGCTATGGCTCCAAGGGCCGCTCTTATTGGAGTGTATCCTGCTACCAATAGGTACATAACTATGATTATAGGAACCAGAAGGTGTCCTCTTTCCTTCATTATGTTGACGAACTTTGGAAGCTTGTCCTTTGGCATTCCTTCAAGACCAAGCTTCTTGGCTTCGAAGTGAACTCCTGCCCATACTCCGAAGTAGTAAAGAAGTGCAGGTATTACTGCCGCTCCAATTATCTTGACGTAAGGAGTGTTTGTGAATTCAGCCATTAGGAAGGCTGCAGCACCCATGATTGGAGGCATTAATTGTCCACCTGTAGATGCTGTTGCTTCAACTGCTCCTGCGAATTCGGACTTATATCCAAGCTTTTTCATCATTGGAATTGTGAATGATCCTGTTCCAACAACGTTGGCAACTGATGAGCCTGTAAGTGTTCCCATGCAGCCGGATGAGATTACTGCAACTTTTGCAGGTCCTCCGGCAGCTCCACCGGCAACTGAGTTTGCAAGGTCGATGAAGAATTCACCCATCCCAGTCTTTTCAAGGTATGCTCCGAAAAGCAGGAACATGAATATAAAAGTTGAAGATACACCGATTGGTATACCGAATATTCCTTCTGTAGTGTAGAATAGCTGCTGTACAAGGTCTTCTACTGCAACTCCTCTGTGGGCAAGCTTTCCTGGTATATGTGGTCCAAGAAGTGCGTAGGCTATGAATATGAGGGCGATTATTACCATTGGCCATCCTATTACTCTTCTTGCCGCTTCAAGAACAAGGATTACTGCAGTTACTCCTACTATCATGTCCATTGTAGTAACCCTTCCTGCCCTTAGTACAAGGTCCTGGTAGAATACAACTACATAGAGGCATACGGCAGCTGCCAGTATTGCAAGTCCTATATCCAGTGGATGAAGTGATGTTTTGGAAAACTTCTTCGAAGATGGATATAGCATGTAGACAAGACCAAGTCCGAAAGCAAGGTGGACTGCCCTTTGAAGCATTGCGTCAAGTACGCCGAACATTCCCGTATAAAGCTGGAAGAGTGTGAATGCTATCATGAGTGCTGCAACTATCTTGTCTTGTGTTCCTGATAAAACCCTGAAGTCTGAACCCTTGTCGTATTTTCTCAAGAGATCATCAGGTGAATTTGTATCTTTAATGATTTCAGTAGACATTTTATCATTCCTTTCATAATTAATTAAACAAGGCCGGACGCGCCAAGTGGAACGCCATTATTCTATGGTTCCGTAAGGAACCGATGCATTTCCCAGTGAGCTTATGCTTATGGGAATAATTATGTTGCCAATTTTTACTATGTATTTTTCCCTAGTATGTATGTCTATTGACATTTCTTCATGGCCTGTTATTTCGTAGAGGTCATATTCCATGTCGTTAACCTTTATTTTATGTTGGGGTATTGGCGATATTACCATTCCTATATTTTCAAAATCTCTGTCTCTGTAAAGTATGAATTTTCCGTCTATTATTTCAAAATCAGAATCTTTTTCCTGGCTGTAGGGAAGTCCTACACCGAATGATTCATAAACTGTCTTTACAAGCTTCATTGATCCTTCTGATATTGTGAAGATCTCATCTGCAGGTGTAAGTAAAACCGAATGAATGTAGGAAAGTGTGAATTCCTGGTTTTCGGGATATAATTCCTTAAGTATATGGTTTTCTCTGTCTGTTATTTCTATTATTTGAGTTTTTTCCAGGGACAGCGAAAGTGCCGCCCCCAGAATGATAAAAAAGATTATGAATCTTTTTATGTTACTTTTCATTGTTTACTCTATTATCCCGGCTTCTTTGAAGTATCTTTCTGATCCAGCATGAAGAGGGATAGACATTCCGTCAGTTCCTGATTCTGCAGTTATGTATTTTCCAACGTTGTGAGCTGCAACAACTCTGTCGTGGTTCTCATATATCTGCTTTGTAAGCTGGTAGGCAAGTTCTTCGTCAAGCTCTGAAGATACACATAGCATGGACTTAACTGTAAGTGTCTTTATATCTTCTGTTTGTCCCTTGTATGTGTTTGCAGGGATTATGAATTCCGTAAAGAAGTCGAATTCGCCTGTAAGTTGTTCTGCAACTGCTCCTTCAACTGGAACAACGAATACGTCGTTTTGTGAAGAAAGGTCCTGGATTGCTGCTGTAGGAATTCCTGCTGTAAGAAAGGCTGCGTCAACCTGCTTGTCCTTAAGTCCTGAAGAGGCTTCAGAGAAAGAAAGGAATTTTGGCTCTATGTCTGCATCGAAGTCAAGTCCTGCTGCCCTGATGATTTGTCTTGCATTGGCTTCAACACCAGATCCGATTGCTCCAACTGCAACTCTTTTTCCTGCAAGGTCGGCAACAGACTTGATTGTAGGGTCTGTTGTTACTATTTGAAGAGGTTCGGAGTAAAGAGTGTTAAGTCCTCTGATTCCTTCGAATGCCTGTCCGTCGAACATGTTCTTTCCATTGTATGCATACCATGCAATGTCATTCTGTACGATTACAACTTCAACTTTCTCGT
>CAZFYP010000244.1:0-4039 GCA_964523535.1 uncultured Clostridia bacterium | reverse complement strand
TTTCCCTGTTGTCTATTATAAACCATGCTTCATTTTTTTTTGCAAGGGGTATTTTGTAAAAAGAATGTTATTTTTTAAAATCCGTTTCCACACTCCATTTCACGAATCCGCAGACACTCTACAACCCGATTAACGACTGCGTTCCAGCTTCACAGCACTCTCCACATGTGTGGAGTATGGTAACAAATCAATACTTGAGTACTTTTAACTTTCCCAAGCCACAAAAAAGTTCTGAGCAAATTTTCTACTCAGAACTAGGATTTGTTTTAACCAGCATTTAAAATATCCATGAACTCTTCACCACTTATTGTTTCTTTTTCATAAAGATAATTAGCAAGCTCATCCAATTTTTCCCTGTTGTCAGTCAGTATTTGTTTGGCCTTGTCATATTGCCTGCCCACCAGGTCTACTACCATTTTATCGATTTTCGACTGTGTTTCAATTGAACAGGATAATGATGTATCTCCTCCAAGATATTTATTGTCTACTGATTCCATCGCCACCATGCCGAACTCTTCACTCATGCCGTAACGGGTAATCATGGCTCTTGAAAGCTTTGTTGCCTGTTCAATATCATTTGAAGCTCCTGTTGTAACCGAATCAAAAACAATTTCCTCAGCTACTCTTCCACCTGTATAAGTTGCAATTTTGTTTTCCAGTTCCACCTTACTCAACAAGTAGTGATTGCCTTCATCTACCTGCATGGTGTAACCCAGGGCGCCAGATGTACGAGGAATAATAGTGATTTTCTGTACGGGTGCTGAATCAGTCTGTTTTGCTGCAACCAATGCATGTCCTATTTCATGATATGCCACTATTCGTCTTTCCTTATCTGTTATGATGGCATTTTTCTTTTGATATCCTGCAATGACAATCTCAATGCTTTCTTCAAGGTCGGCCTCTGTTGCAAAGCCCCGTCCCTCACGTACTGCACGAAGAGCAGCCTCGTTTATCATGTTGGCTAATTCCGCACCGGAAGCACCGGAAGCCATTCGAGCGACTTTATTGAAATCCACATTCTCTTCAATCTTAACATTTTTGGCATGAACCTTGAGTATTTCTTCTCTTCCCTGTAAGTCAGGAAGTTCTACAGGTACACGTCGGTCGAATCTTCCAGGTCTTGTCAATGCAAGATCTAGCGATTCAGGCTGATTTGTAGCCGCCAGTATTACCACTCCACTGTTTCCTTCGAAACCATCCATTTCCGTCAATAATTGATTCAACGTTTGTTCCCTTTCATCATTTCCACCCATGCTAGCATTACGTTTCTTTCCTATTGAATCGATCTCCTCTATAAAAACTATGCAGGGAGCCTTTTCCTTAGCCTGCTTGAAGAGGTCCCTTACTTTTGAAGCACCCATTCCTACAAACATCTCTACAAACTCCGAACCTGAAATAGAAAAGAAAGGAGTATCAGCCTCGCCGGCTACAGCTTTAGCAAGCATTGTCTTACCTGTTCCCGGAGGTCCAACCAATAATACACCCTTTGGCATTAAAGCTCCCACTTCCTTATACTTATCAGGATTGTGAAGATAATCAACAATTTCCTGCAAATTCTCTTTTGCCTCATCCTCGCCTGCCACGTCGACAAACCTTATACCTTCTGATGACTTGACATAAACTTTGGCATTGGATTTTCCCATTCCAAACATCATGGAATTCCCCCCTGCCTTATCCTTCATTTTCTTGCTCATCCACTGACCTATACCAATGAAAATAAAAATCGGAAGTATCCAGGTTAGTAAGAAACTTAGTCCCGGCGATGTTTCTCTTACTATTTCACTGGTAAAAACTGCCCCAGAACCATAGAGCCTGTCTACAAGATCGGGATCGTTCATTGTCCCCGTTCTGTATACTGCAGTGTTTTCCTTGTCTGTAAATACTATCTGATTGTCCTGTATCTGAACTTGTCCTATCTGCAAACTTTCAGTCATAGACATGAAAGTCCCATAATCAACATCCTGTATCTGACTTTCAGTTATCATGGGCATTACTATTGAGTTGAATAGGAAAAGTATCAATAGTGCTATCATATAATAATAAATCAAAGGTTTCTTTGTTGGTTTCACTTCATTCATTTTTTTGTCTCCTTTTTGCTTTTATTTTCTTCTTTCATCTGTAAATCTATGGCAGAAAGTGCAGCCAATAAGGCATGGTTCACAGCAGTCATGGCAAAATCAATTGCACATTCCGCATATAAGGCAGTCGATTCCAAAGAATTATGATCAACAATATCCTTTATTGTTTTATCATAATCACTCTGTGCTTCTGCAAGCTTGGAAGCTTGAACTGAACGGCTGTGACAAGCTCTATCTTTAAGGATTTCATCCATATTATCACATTCAGCTTTTATATCCTCTATTTCATGTCGGATTTTTTCCTTGTCTCCACCCTGACAGAGAGTAAAATAGTTTTGCAATCTTAGATATTGTCTGTCAAGCTCCTTAAGCTTTAAATCAAACATACCCTTCTTATCATCCATGTTGCCCTCCTTGATATTCAATATAGTATATTTATAACAGAATATTGATGGAACCACCATTATCAACTTTCCATATCTGTCCTGACAAAAGCGCCAATATGTAAATTCACTTTACACATTGTCGCTTTTGTCAAATAAATACATATATATTTTTTGTAATATCTATTACTTTGTACAGTCTTTGTCTTTGAACATTTCACCGCAAAAAAGCTTACATATCTGTCTGGATACCATATCAACATCTATCGATTTGTATCTATACTTTGGCTGCAACAATACACCTACAATTCCATGGGAATAAAAATCTATTGTCATTTCCATATCAGAACGGTTTAAGTCCAGTAAAAGTTCTTTTCTATCAATCATTCCATTGAAATATGCCTTCATGGTATCAAACAGCAAAGCCTCAGTCTGCTCCCTTTTTCGAGAATCTAAAAGTTTAT
Organism: uncultured Clostridia bacterium; assembly: GCA_964523535.1. GTDB lineage: Bacteria > Bacillota > Clostridia > Tissierellales > Dethiosulfatibacteraceae > Dethiosulfatibacter. The sequence continues at coordinate 1,114 of CAZFYP010000244.1, read as the reverse complement.
ATACTAAATGGATGTTTTCCAACAGTGAACTAATGAGTACCCTCATTGCCTCCTCCATGGAATTAGCCTTCAAGCTTTCTTCCAGAAACTCTTCCATATGATGATGGAGGTAAAACTCTATTACATCCATTATATCTTGAAAGTGATAATAGAATGTTTGTCGGGTTACATTACAGACCTCCACTATATCCTTCACAGTTATTTTGTCAATTGACTTGCTTTCCAGCAATTCAAATAGTGTTTCTGAAATCACAATTTTCGTATCTATGGGCATTTTTTCTCCTCAAATATTTAATCTGTCTTATTATAGCATTACTCCCTTCATATGCACCAATGTTTTTCCAGCTTTCTAGAAAATCTCCCATCATTTCATTTCGAGTAAAACAAAGTCTTCATTATTTGACAAGAGCTCATATTTATTGCACAATATAATTACACCCCTTTCAAACCAAATCTGGTTCATCATGTTTATCATAATCGATAGTCAATCCAAATAAACGCTACAAAAGCAGCCAAGTTGCTGGAAATGTCATACAAAATGAGAGGTCTTATGAAAAGATTGATTCAAAACATTCAATGGATTTTTATCTTTTTAGCAGTCTGGATAATTCTTTTTGAAAAGTTCACTCCTGCAACTGCAGTCAGTGGACTCATTACAGGATGTCTGTGTCTTTACTTCACCGAAAAATATCTTTTGGGTTCTTCATACAACGCAGCCTATCCCATAAGTCTTTTTGGCCTGGTCAAATATACCTCCTTCCTCATTTGGGAAATCTACAAGGCAGGCATAAATACTACAATAAAAGTATTTACAGGTAAAATAAATCCAGGAGTAGTTGATATTGAAACAAGTCTTGAAGATGATCTTTCAATAATAATACTGGCAAATTCAATTACACTTACTCCAGGAACAGTAACCATAGATAAAACAGGAAACAAGCTCAAGGTCTTGTGGCTTGATATGAAATCAGAAGATGCTGAAGAAGCAGGTAAGCTTATAAAGAAGAATCTGGAAAGGCATTTAAAATCAATAACTGCAAAAAATCATTAAATCAACAGAGGAGATATTATGGATATCACTTCACTGGCTGTCATACTTCTGACAGTAATGAGC
>CAZFYP010000243.1:0-4064 GCA_964523535.1 uncultured Clostridia bacterium | reverse complement strand
ATTGCAAATGACATTTGTTCGATTGCAAGCTCAACACCTAGATTTTGTTTCCACTGGCTTTGGAAGAACTGAGCTATATTACTCCAAGTATCTCCTTCACCTGCAACTATTGTTACGTCAGCAGCAAACTCTTCTTTTGTAGCTCCAACTTCAGCCAAAGCTTCTTCGAAAAGTTTTACAGCTTCTTCTGGATCATATCCAGGTAATACGGAAGTTCTGTCTTCTGCAAATGAGTGACCCTTACCGGCAAGAGTTGGAGGAGTATGTCCTTCTGCAACCATTCCCAAGCCTTTCCTAACTACATTTACATAAGTTTCAGCATCTGTAGCAAGCGCAAAAGCAAGTCTCATCTTGTAGTTTGAGAAATATTTGTCTTTAATATTGTACTGAAGATACCAAGTAGTTGCTTCTGCAATTGACTGGTATTCAGGACTATCGATGTACTTCTCAAGGAATTCTGCAGGTACATCAACCTTGTCAAGCTCGTCATTGTCATACATTTGAATCTTAGTATTGTTTTCAGTAATCATGTAACCAACTATTTTGTCAAGCTTAACTGTATCAGCATCCCAGTATTCTTCGTTCTTAACAAGTGTCAAGCTGTCCTCGTGTACCCACTCATCTATAGCAAACGGACCACTGTATATCATCTTATCTGCCTCTGTACCATAAGCATCTCCCATTTCTTCAACTGCTGCTTGTTGTGCAGGAAGGTAACTAATGAATGATGTAAGACTTGTGAAGAATGGAGTAGGTCTAAGAAGTTTAACTTCCAGAGTCTTCTCGTCCAAAGCCTTGATTCCAACTGTTGATGGATCAGTAGCTTCACCAGTATTGAATTCTTCAGCACCAACTATATGATAGAACTGATAAGAATATTCCGAAGCTGTTGCAGGATCAATTGCTCTTATCCATGCTGCTTCAAAATCCTGTGCAGTGATTGCAGTTCCGTCAGACCAGTTTGCATCTCTTAAAGTAAATGTGTAAACTGTTCCATCTTCACTGATGTTAATACTTTTAGCCAAACCGTCGCCTATTGATCCGTCAGGATTAAGTCTAACCATACCTTCAAGAGTAGCATTCAATATCCAGAATGATACTTGGTCGGTAGTAGTTTGTGGGTCTAAATCTGGTGGTTCCTGAGTCCAGTTGAAAGTTAATACTTGTTCTTCTTCTCCTGGTTCTTCTGATGGTTCTTCTCCCGGTTCTTCCGTTCCTGGTGTTTCTGTCTCTTCTGGCTCGTCTGCAGGCTGCGAACAACCTGTAAGGCCTAGAGTAAATACCATTGCAAGAACTAGTAGAAGTGCTAATAATCTTTTCTTCATCTTGAGTGTTCCCCCTTGATTTTTTTGGACTTTCGTCCTATTTAACCGGCTTGTTGGATTTGCCGGATAAAAACTCCTATAAAAATTATATTACTGTAGCTCTGTCTTTGCAAATTACAAAAACTTAACAATTAAGACTACTTCACTAAATGACATGATACGAAATGGCCCGGCTTTACTTCTCTTAACGCGGGTTCCTCCATTTTACATATATCTTGACATAGAGGACATCTTCCCTGAAATTTACATCCAGGTGGTATGTTTATTGGACTTGGAACATCACCTTCAAGAAGTATTCTATGCTTTGCTTTGGATACCTGAGGATCCGGAATTGGAACTGCAGACATCAAGGCCTTTGTATAAGGGTGAAGAGGTCCATCATATAATTCATGGGAGGTTGTAAGTTCCACTATTGATCCTAGATACATGACTGCCACCCTGTCTGAAATATGCTTTACCATGCTCAAATCATGGGCAATAAAGAGATATGTGAGTCCAAGCTCCTTTTGCAGGTCTTGAAGAAGGTTTACAACCTGAGCCTGTATGGATACGTCAAGTGCCGATATGGGCTCGTCACATACTATGAACTTGGGTTCTATGGCAAGGGCTCTAGCTATGCCTATCCTCTGTCTCTGACCTCCACTAAACTCATGTGGGAATCTATTTGCATGCTCCCTGCTGAGACCGACAAGTTCCAGCAGTTCATATATCCTCTTCTGCCTTTCCATTCCAGTATAAAGATTGTGAATATCTATTCCCTCTCCAATAATATCAGTAACAGTCATCCTTGGATTAAGAGATGCATAGGGATCCTGGAATATCATCTGTGCTTCTCTTGTGAACTTTTTCTGTTCTGTCTTGTTTAATTTGCTAACATTTATATCGTCAAATATTACATCTCCGTCTGTAGGTTCATACAATCTTATTATTGTCCTTCCAGCTGTTGATTTCCCGCATCCGGATTCTCCTACAAGACCAAGAGTTTCACCTACTTTAATATCGAAGGATATACCATCGACAGCCTTGAGAATCTGACCTCTTCCAACTTTGAAATACTTTTTTAGATTCCTGACGCTTATAAGTGTTTTTTCTTCTGCCATGATTAATCCCTCCTTCCAGTAACTGGATTTACTACTTCCGGTGCCATGTCGTGCTTAAGCCAGCATCTTACATGGTGCCTGTCTGATAAATTTGATACCTCAGGCATTGCTTCCTTGCAAACAGCCATTGCATAATCGCATCTTGCTGCAAAAGGACATCCTTTGGGAGGAGCAATAAGGTCAGGAGGTGTACCATCTATAGGCACTAGCCTTACCTCTGTATCAACATCCAGTCTTGGTACAGACTGCAAGAGTCCCCATGTATATGGATGCTGTGCATTATAGAATATTTCCTCAGTATCGCCGTATTCAATGATTATTCCAGCATACATCACTGCAATTTTCTTGGCCGTATCGGCTACGACGCCAAGGTCATGTGTTATAAGTATGATTGCTGTATTAAGCTTGTCCTGAAGTTCCTGCATCAGGTCCATAATCTGTGCCTGAATAGTAACATCTAGTGCAGTAGTAGGCTCATCAGCTATCAACAGCTTGGGATTACAGGCAAGGGCTATTGCTATCATGGCTCTCTGTCTCATCCCACCTGAATATTCGTGTGGAAACTGCTTGGCTCTCTTTTCCGGATTTGGAAGTCCAACAAGCTTGAGCATTTCAACGGCCCTGTCATGAGCTTCAGCCTTTGTCATGTTCTGATGTTTTATAAGCACTTCCATTATCTGCTTTCCTACTTTCATTGTAGGGTTTAGAGAAGTCATGGGATCCTGGAAAATCATTGATATGTCCTTTCCCCTGATTTTCTCCATTTCCTTGTCTGAATAGTCTAGCAAATTCTTTCCTTCAAACATTATTTGGCCTTCCTTGATTTTTCCGGGAGGCATTGGAATCAACTGCATGATAGTCTGAGCAGAAACAGACTTGCCGCATCCTGATTCACCAACTATAGCCAGGGTTTCACCCTTGTTCAGTTCATAGTCAACACCTCTTACAGCCTTGACTTCGCCTGCGTATGTATCAAATGCAACATGGAGGTTTTTCACATGCAGCAAAATATCATTGTCTTTTTTAATTTCACTCATCTTATTTCCTCCTAATTTCTAAGTCTTGGGTCCAGTGCATCTCTCAATCCGTCACCCAGAAGGTTGAATGCCAGCATGAATATACATATCAAGGCTGCCGGGAAGAACAACATGTAGGGGTGTATAAGAAGCATAGTCGTTCCCGACTGTGCCAGAGAACCCCATGATGCGTCCGGTGCAGGAATTCCGAGTCCCAAATATGACAGGAAGGCTTCTGTAAAAACTGCGCTGGGAACCTGGAAAGTAAGGTTTATGATTATTGGTCCCATTGTATTTGGAATAAGATGTCTAAGAATAAGTCTTCCGGTATCTGCTCCAAGAGTCTTTGCCGCCAGAACAAATTCCATCTGTTTCAACTGAAGAACCTGTCCCCTTACTACACGGGCCATGCCACCCCATCCGGCAATTGATATGGCTATAATAATAGGCTTGATTCCAGGCTTCATAACAACAATTAGAAGGATAACCCACAAAAGCTGTGGTATGGAATAAACAATCTCAATTATTCTCATCATAACAAGGGCAACCTTGCCTCCTGCATAACCCGAAACAGCTCCGTATATTACACCTATGGTAACATTGATTATGGTTGCGATTCCTGC
>CAZFYP010000242.1:0-4147 GCA_964523535.1 uncultured Clostridia bacterium | reverse complement strand
TAGCTTTCTGTTTCATAGCGTCATCCCAACATTTACTGCGAGATTTATGCTGCCAGGTCTTTTTTACTTCTCTACCATCCTTCAATATGAAAGTTAATTCCTTTGAATCCGAAGCCTGTATTACATCAATCTTCTGATGAAATTTCTCTTCATCGAAAGCATCAAGACCAAGAACTTCATTAACTTTCTTAATCAGAATCTTTTCAGGTATCTGACCTGCTGAGCATGTTTCTTTGCCAAAATGCAGATAGGTGCTGCATGCCCAATATACCCTTCCGTGATTAACCTTCCTGTTATAATACTTTCCACATTGATTGCAAATAATTTTACTAGTGAAAGGGTATGTGTTCTTGCTTCTTTTACCAGCAAATCGATCTCTGTTTTTTGCCAATAATTGTTGCACTTCCTTGAAAAACTCTATGTCGATAATAGCAGGATGGCTATCTTGTACATAATACTGCGGCAATTCACCACGATTCCGAACTAATAATTTTGAAATTGGATTTAACACGAATTTTTTCTGCAATAATGAATTACCAGTGTATTTTTCATTTTTTAACATCTCAGCAACCCTCTCTGATGTCCATTTCCCACCTCTTGGCCTATCAACTTTCATCTCTCTAAGTTTCTTTGCAATAGCAGTGGTTCCCATCCCAGAAACGTAGTCACCAAAAACCATTCTGACGATTTCAGCTTCATATGGATTAACCTTTATGACTTTGTTTGAAATATCAAAGCCAAACATAAACTTGAAATTTACCAATTCACCTTCTGCAAATTTTTTCCTAATTTGCCACTTACAATTCTCACTAACAGATATACTTTCTGCCTCCGCAAAAGAAGCGAGGATAGTAAGCATTAACTCACCATCCCCGCTTCTAGAATGTATATTTTCCTTCTCGAAATAAACGTCTATATTAAGTTCCTTAAGTTCTCTAACCACTTCAAGTACAGTCAGTGTATTTCTGGCAAACCTTGAAACAGACTTAGTAAGAATCATATCTATTTTACCAGCACGACAATCTTCAAGAAGGTTCTGAAACTGAGCTCTGTTATCCTTAGTCCCTGTCATAGCCTCATCAGCATACACACCTGCATATTCCCATTTAGGATTATTTTGTATTAAGCTACTGTAATAGCTCACTTGTGCTGATAATGAATGTAGCATAGCATCCTTCCCACTAGAAACCCTTGCATAAGCAGCAACTCTTTCTCGAGTAATGGCCAATGGCGCTGAAGCTTTGATTTTCCTTATAATTCGGCTCATCAAATCACCTCCTTTCACCTACTGATGTTAACTCAACTCTTGATACAAAGCAAGTAATTTAGCCGTTACAAACCACCTATAATTGGACAGTACTTTTTCACTAAAAATCCTTTGATTTTCTTGAATTCCTTATCGTTTATCAAGCCATTATCAAGCATATTTTTTGCAATAACCACTGAAACCTGATAATTCTTTTCACTTTCAAATTGTAAATTATTCATGTTCTTTCCCCTTGCCAAATCGACTCTTTATATAACAGGCATGCGAACAATACTTTCGCTTCTTATTGCCATAACTTTCAAATTGAATACCGCACTCTTGACACTTCAATGAATAGAATGCTTTTTTATTCTGCTGATTCTTATTCTCTCTCCACCAGATCCTTCTGCAATTTTCTGAACAGAACTTTTTAGGCTTGCCACGTTCATGTTGTTTTAGTTTTTTTCCACAATTCTTGCATTTATCAGACTGTTCATTAACAATTGTTCTATCTTCTGATTTTGAATTGCTTGTTTTAGCCATTCTATTTCTTCTACAGAATGATTTCACTGTATTGACAGAAATATCCAGTATCTTTGAAATCTGCCCATAGCTATGCCCGTTGTTTCTCATTATTATTATTTGTTTTTTATCTGCTTCCGTCATTAGATACCTCCATAAAAAAGGAGCAGATTCTGTTAACTTAAGAAATCAACATAAACTACTCCAGGCATATAGAATTTTCATTAATTACTATCCTTCATCATCCGTACCTTCAATCCTAGCAGCATCGACCATACCTTCTCCTATGATATAGGCAATTAAAACAGAAGCTGCTGAAATGAGTCCTACAACTTGTTCTATTGTCAAATTATCCACCTTGAAGACTACCATGATTGCAGTTACGAATCCTGTCACTGCTGCCCAGAATTTTCTTGAAGTCAGTTTTTGTTTCCAATTGATATTGTACATATTCTTCATCTCCCTTATTTACTCGTCAAACGGTCCATTAATATAGTATTTAGCCAGACCAGTTCATGTAGGCTTATTTCTCTTTTTTGAATCTTATCCCGCCACTTTGCACTGGTAAGTATGCCTTTGTTCTCAAGTTCCTCTACTGATTCATACAACATATCCCATTGCCAAGATTCCTCTAATTGCAGATTCATATTTTCCACCTTCACCTTTACTAATCTCTTAAACTTCTCCCACTCGCCTTGTTTATATACAAACCACCTATGGCAATCTTTCCATCCAACAACTTCCTTGTGTAGCCATAAGTTTTTTTCTACATCCTGCAGTCCAATCTCGATTATCAGATCCACACATCGGTCAACCAAAGTATTGTATGTTTCCTGTGTCATATCCCCGTCATATCCGATATGGGTACACTCTATCCCATATGTGCAGTTGTTTGGATAATCACTTAGAAGTTTTAATGCTTCTTCTATATATGGCTCTGGGCTACCAACATGATAGGCCATCTCGTCTTCTGTGATACAAATAAGAACATCCCCATTCAAATCAATTATTTCATGTGTGGAACCATACCCAAGCTTTCCTTCTTTCCGTCTCTCGAAGAAATTCCTGTTAGCTATCGCAGTTGAGTTACGATTTGCCACCCAGTGAATTACAATACCTTTTATTTTGTTCATTTTCTTTCCCGGCCTGGAATATGGATTAATGGTCAGCAGTTTTTCTTTTACTTTATACTTTACTGTCATGATCATTATCCCTCCCATCTGTTTCTTTCATCAGGTCCTTCTTCTTTTTCTTTGCAAATAAAAGAAGCCATTGCAAATCAGCTCCGGCTTCACAAAGGTTCTCTATATTAGATTGGAACTCCCTCATAAACATTACAGAATAAACGAAAGAAGCAATCAATATACCGGCTTCCTTGAGATAAATCACTCTGTAACTAAGGCCAGTCAGAAGTGTGACTGTAAGATAGGATACAATCTTAACTTCAGTTCCTTGCCACATTGTCTTTGAGAAGAGTTTACCTGAAGTAACTGCATTCCTATAACCACCATTAGTCTTGCAGATGGCATATATCTTTGTTAAAATATCCAAAGTAGCAGCTCCAATTACAGCCATTAAGGCTAAGAAATAAGCCTTCTCCGGAAACAACAGATAAGATATCAATCCTGCCACTGCTCCGAAAAAAGGCTTGATGCCCGTAAAGGCCTTTGAAACATATTCTATTGTCCTTTCAAATATATCCATTCTTCGTGATTACCTCCTTCATCATTCTATTTCTTATAACACAGTTCCGCTATCCGTACTCTGCGACAAGCTTTTAATATAATCCTTGATTTTAGACTTTCCAATTCTACCACCGGAATCAACGACAAACTCTGTTATAAATCCCTCTTTTCCCATTTTATGTCTGACTGTTGTTACCAAACCAAGTAGCCTTGTACCATTCTCTGATACTATCTCCGCTTCATCCCCCGGCAATAGATGCGGTCTTACAGGACCAATAAAAGTCTCAACTATTCCTGCACTGTTGATCCTTTCTACCAAGTCATCTGCTATTGCTTGCGCATCTGCAGAATCTGTGTTTTTAGGCAGAGAAACATATAACGTCTTGTTCTGCTGCACTTCCCAGTCTGCGTCATTATCCACTATGCTGTAGACATATTCCGTTCCCTTTACCGTTTCACCTGTACCCTCATCAATGGTTTCTGTTGAATAATAACAACAGACCTTGGAATAAACATCACCATCATCCCTTACTATGCTCCTGCTAAAAACCTCACTTCCGTGGTTAAAGGTGTACCTGCTGTTGACTTGTATATCTTCAAATGTAACAGTTGATCCGGCAACCACTTCACCATCCAATGTTTCAATCACTTTCCAGTTGAGCGATGCTTTAATCAGTTCACTAAGGGCATCGAG
>CAZFYP010000241.1:0-4156 GCA_964523535.1 uncultured Clostridia bacterium | reverse complement strand
TATTTTACTTCCTACTTGACCAGCATCAAGTCTACAGGTACAAACTCATCAAGCATTTCTCCATCAATTACCTTTTGAGCAGCTTCAACTCCAAGAGAACCTATCATGGAAGGCTGCTGAGCAACAGTTGCCGCCATCTTGCCATCTTCGACTGCCATAACAGCATCATCTGTAGCATCAAAACCAACTATCATTATGTCTCTTCCTGAAGCTTCAACTGCCTTCTGAGCACCAAGAGCCATTTCATCGTTGTGTGCAAATACAGCATCGATTTCAGGCTGTGCCTGAAGGATGTTTTCCATTACTGAAAGTCCCTTGGTTCTGTCAAAGTCTGCAACCTGTTTTGCCACTACTTCAACATCAGTTCCTTCCAGAGCTTCATTGAATCCCTGTCCTCTATCTCTTGCCGCTGATGTTCCTGCGATTCCTTCAAGTTCCACTACTTTTCCTTTCCCGCCAAGCATTTCAATGATATATTCTCCGGCCATCTTTCCACCGGAAACATTGTCGGAAGCTATATGGGTTACAACTTCCCCTGCATTTGCTCCCCTGTCAAGGGTAATGACAGGTATTCCTGCGTCATTTGCAGCCTTGATCGCATTTCCTACTGCATCAGAGTCTGTCGGGTTGATGAGTATTACATCAACATCCTGGGTAATGAGGTCTTCCATTTTCGCAAATTCCTTGGCCGGGTCATTTTCCGAATCAAGAACCATAAGTTCAAGTCCAAGTTCATCTGCTTTTGCCTGTGCTCCCTCACCGAGAGTTACAAAGAAAGGATTGTTTCGAGTTGACAGTATTAAACCTACTTTTGCTCCTCCGTCTGCAGCTTCTTCCTGATCAGGCTGGCATCCTGCAAATACAGCCAGTAACAATACAAGCACCAAAATTAATGATAATACTTTTCTCATGTTCTCCTCCTTAATTTCCCATTGCAGCCCTTGCTGCAACAATTTATTTGATCAGTCCTTTGTATAAACTGATCGATTATCCAAAGGCAAGAAAGTGGCTTTAGGCCTTATCCGCCTGAGAATTTCAATTACAACAAATAAAAATGAATATTTTCATCCGATAATCTTTGCCAATCTTTTTGAAAGTGCAATAATAGTCTCCATTGGTGGAAGGCCTGGTGATTTAGGAAATACGCTGGCATCACATACAAAAAGACCGCTTATCTTTGTTTCGAAGTTATAGTCAACTATTTCACCCATGGCTGCACTTCCTCCTGGATGTGCTCCTGTTGGATTTGTCTTTACAAGGGACCTTAACTTCACTCCCGTCTTAAGAAGTATTTCAATGGCAAGGTCCGTTCCTTTGATTATCTTTCCCCGGTCCCTTCTGGTTACAGTCTTCATTATGCTTCCGTTGGGAAAGATTCTACCCAGATTCTCATCGTCGATTTTTGTCATTATTCCAAGCATTCTATTGTCGTCCATCATGAATCCGCTTGCTCCAGCCTCAATATATCTGAGAGGCCTTGAATGGGTAACATGGGGGGAAAGTATGAATCCATCGCTATTGTGATACCTTGTACATACCATGGACATTTGAGGTTCATGACAAAGATTCAAGTCCTTGTGTGTTCCATAAACCATTACAAATGTATCCACAAAAAGACTGTCTCCTGCATTTCTAATGCCCGACCGCTTCAATATAAGAGGTGAACCTATACCTCCTGCAGACAATATCACCTTGTCTGCTTTTATAAGCATTTCCTTCCTTCCCTGGTGAACCACCACTCCCTTTGTCGTTCCAAGTTCCTCCAGCACTTTAACAACTGAGCTATTGTACATGATTTCAACACCCCGTTCCCTTGCTTCTTCAAGGTAAACAAGAGGTGTCCATTTGGCTCCCGTTATACATCCCAAAGTGCAATTGCCGCACTTAATACATTTTCCCGGAGCTATGGCCTTTGGCATAAGCTTCATATTGTAACCCAGTTCGTTTGCAGCTTCTGCAATAGCCCATCCACCATCTGAAACAAGGTCTTCATAAATTGGCCCTACATTGAGCTCGCTTTCCGTTTCAAGAAATTCCTCAGTTAGGTCAATGCCCATCTCCTTAAATTCCTTGTCCATGCTCCTGACAAGATTTCCTGTAGAAACAAATCCACTGCCTCCCGCCATAAATGTTCTGTATATTCTTAATCCTTCCTTTGACTTTAAAGGCATATGTGTCAATTTATGAAGGTCGAAATATCTTAGGGCATCAGCAAAACTTCCATATTTTTCCTCATGGATTCCTTTTTCAATAACGAGAATACTGTCGTTGAACATACTTAATTCTTTGGCAAGAGTTGCTCCTCCCGTTCCGCTACCCACTATTATAAAATCATATGTCTTTGCATGTACCTTCATAATCTATGCCTTCTTTACTATTATTCTTTTCTATCCAGCAACACTGCTATAAGAATAACAAGACCCTTAGCCAGCTGCTGATAGTATGAACTCACATCCAGCAGATTCAGGGCATTGTTAAGAATTCCGATTATCAGGGCGCCAATTACGGTACCGAAAATCGACCCCACTCCTCCTGCCAGTGATGTTCCTCCAAGTACAACTGCAGCTATGGCATCAAGTTCGTATCCCGTACCTGCCGTTGGCGATGCAGAAGACAGTCTTGCAGTTACAATTATGCCTGCCAGTGCAGCCAAGAGTCCACTGGTTCCATATACGAATATTTTTATTCTGTCAACATTGATACCCGAAAGCTTAGTTGCTTCTTCATTTCCACCTACAGAGAATACATATCTTCCAATGGTTGTATTCCTCAGTATGAAAAAAGCCAATGCGAAAATGAGAATCATTATGATTATTGGTGTTGGGAGTCCAAGAAAGCTTCCCGTCCCTATGCTTGAAAACAGGTCTGCATTTTTTTCATATCCCGTACTTATGGGGCGTCCCTGTGTAAACACAAGGGTTGCTCCCCGGAAGATTGTCATCATTGCAAGTGTTACTATGAAGGGCTGCAACTTGGCCTTGGATATGATTATACCTGTCGACATTCCTATAGACAGACCAACAGTCAGAGTAATAATGATTGCCATTGGCGTATTCATTCCACTGCCAAGCAAAAATGCTCCTACGGCACTGGAAAATGCTAGTGTGGACCCTACTGAAAGGTCGATTCCACCGGTCAATATTACAAAAGTCATACCTGTGGCAATTACAGCATTAATTGATGTCTGCCTGAATACATTGAATATGTTTCCAACTGTCAAAAATCGTCTCTCAAAGAGAGAAATCAGTATGGAAAAGAATAGTAGGCCAACTACAGATTGATATTTCCTAAGATAATACTTGTAATCCTTGTCATTTTCCCTCACTTTATTTTTTGATTTGCTGGACATTATCTAACCTCCTCCCTGATTCCTACGGCAAGTCTCATGATTTTTTCCTGGTCCGCTTCCTTCCTGTCGAGAAATCCCGACACTGCTCCCTCGTGCATTACCATGACCCTGTCGCATATACCAAGAATTTCAGGGATTTCAGAGGATATCAATATTATGCCAATTCCCTGACTCTTGAATTCGTTGATAAGATCGTAAATTTCCTTCTTTGCTCCGACATCAACTCCCCTTGTAGGCTCATCGAGTATGAGAACCTTGGGCTTTGTCAGCAGAGTTTTTGCAATGCTGACCTTCTGCTGATTTCCACCGCTTAGATTCTTCACCCTTTGTCTAAGAGAGGGGGTCTTGATGGACATCTTGTCCACATAGAATTCGGCTTCCTTCTTTTCCCTTGACTTGTTGATTATTTGATATTTTGATATTTCATTAAGGGCCGAAAGACTTATATTTTCCCTTACGTTTAGTCCAAGGACAAGACCGTCCTTTTTCCTGTCTTCTGAAACATAGGCTATTCCGCAGGACAGAGCATCGTGTTCCGACCTAATCTTCACTGCATGGTGTTCAAGATATACCGTTCCCTTGTCAATCTTTAAGCTCCCATAGATGGATTTGGCCAGCTCCGTTCTACCTGCTCCCATAAGTCCTGCCACTCCTAGTATCTCCCCTGATTTAAGCTCAAAAGACACGTCCCTTACATAGTCGTTACTTATCTTTTTAACCTTAAGCAGGGCATCTCCAAATCTCCTTTCCAAGTATGGATACTGTTCCTCAAGCTTCCTGCCTACCATCATTTCTATTAACTTGTCT
>CAZFYP010000240.1:0-4186 GCA_964523535.1 uncultured Clostridia bacterium | reverse complement strand
CTGTGCTATTCCAAATGCCAAAGTCAATGGTCCCAGTCTTCCAACAAACATTGTTAGAGTAATCACGACTCTACCTATATCCGAAAGCTGTGGAGTCACTCCTCTACTCAGTCCAACCGTACCAAACGCCGATACAACTTCAAAAAGCATATCCAGGAAGGAAAGGCCCAAATTCTTCTCACTTACCAATAGTACCAACGTAGCTATGGATATGAGCATAAAAGCAATTCCTATAACCGCAATTGCCCTTAGAATCAATTTTATCGGTATTCTCTTCCACAATACTTCTACATCTTCATTACCCTTTATAAGCCTGAATATAGCTATTACAACTATTCCTACAGTTGTTGTTTTAACGCCTCCGGCAGTTGAACCCGGCGATCCTCCAATAAACATCATAAGTATCGTAAGAAAAGTCGAAGGCATGGTCAATGCACCAGTATCCAAAGTATTGAAACCTGCAGTTCTAGGCGTCATTGAGTGGAATAAGGAACTCAATATCTTACCTTTAATTCCAAGACTACCCATAGTTGCCGGATTATTGTATTCAAAAACAAACATGGTTATAAATCCGAAAATCAGTAATGATGCCGAAATAATCAACACAAGTTTGGTATGAAGCATATAACTCTTAAATCTTTTCTTCTGTACAATGTCCATTATTACATAAAAACCAAGACCGCCTATAACAACAAGACCTACAACTGTAAGGTTCACTATGGGACTGTCTACATAATTGACAAGACTATTGCCTATTATATCAAATCCGGCATTGCAAAAGGCTGATACAGAATGAAATACTGCATACCATATCCCTCTGGCTGTTCCATAATCCTTTATAAAGGCCATTGCCAGGAATATGGCTCCAATCATCTCTATTCCCACTGTAAGAAAAATGATTCTTCTTGTCAGGAGTACAACTCCCTGGATGGTATTGGTATTCATCTCTTCCTGCATTAGAAGCCTGTCTTTCAATGTTATCTTCTTGCCTAGAATAAAGGCTATGAGTGTTGCCATGGTCATTATACCAAGTCCACCTATCTGAATAAGAAGCAAAATCACAAGCTTGCCGAATAAGGTCCAGTGAGCAGCCGTATTGACTATCACAAGTCCTGTTACGCATACGGCAGATGCAGCAGTGAAAAGAGCATCTACAAAGCCTATACTTCTGCCGTCTACCGACGAAAATGGCAGATTAAGAAGAGTAGCTCCCAGGAATATGAGTATTGCAAACCAAAGTATCAAGAAATGTGATGGATGCAGTTTCAGGTTCGAATAGTTGTTTCCTTTATTTCCATTGTTTTCCATGTCAATCACCTACCAGTAGTTCATTTTTACATTATAGCACTTAGTCACTGTTTTTTAAAGAAAAAAAATAACCGCAGGGTTTGCGGTTATTTGTAAAATACTTTATTTTACAGAATCTACAAGTTGCTTGAATCCTTCTGCATCATTAACAGCCATTTCAGCAAGCATCTTTCTGTTGATTTCTATGTTTTGAGTTTTTAGACCATTGATGAATCTGCTGTAAGACAATCCGTTAAGTCTTGATGCAGCATTGATTCTTGTAATCCACAATTGTCTGAATTCTCTCTTTCTCAACTTTCTTCCTACATAGGCATAAGAAAGTGATTTCATTACTGCCTGGTTTGCAGTTTTATATTGAGTACTCTTAGCTCCGTAATATCCTTTCGCAAGCTTAAGAATTTTCTTGTGCTTCTTTTTAGCGTTTAACGCTCTTTTAACTCTAGCCATGATAACCTCCTAATTCGTTACTTATACGGTATTAATTTACTTACTCTTTCAAAATCGCCATCAGAAACCAAAGCTGATTGTCTAAGATTTCTTATCTTCTTTGCTGCCTTCTTGCCTGTAAAGTGGTTCTTGTTAGCTTTTGCTCTTTTAATTTTTCCGCTTCCAGTTTTACTGAATCTTTTAGCGGCTGATCTATTAGTCTTAATTTTAGGCATGTTAATCCTCCTCCTAATATTAAATTTTTGAATTTAAAAACATAACCATTTGACGCCCTTCCATTTTCGGTCTCTTGTCGACTACCGCATATTCAGAAGTGGCTTCAATGAATTTCTTCAATACTTCTCTACCAATTTCTGTGTGCCCTAATTGTCTTCCTCTGAATCTTACAACAACCTTGACCCTATCACCTTTTGCCAGGAACTTATTAGCATTTTTAATCTTTACTTGCAAATCATGCTCATCAATAGTAGGGGTCATTCTTATTTCCTTAACATTGATGACCTTTTGCTTTTTCTTAGATTCTTTTTCTTTTTTTGTTGTATCATACTTGTATTTCCCGTAATCCATTATCTTGCATACAGGCGGTTTAGCATTTGGTGACACTTTTACCAAATCAAGTTTCTTTTCTTCTGCCAGTCTCATGGCTTCCCTTGTATCGAGAACTCCAAGTGGACTACCATCCGCATCTATTACTCTTATTTCTCTATCCCTGATTTGATTATTAATATCAAGTTCTTTAATAATTACACCTCCTAATTAAAAAAAAGACAGCACTAATCCGCTATCTTCAGAAAAAAACTAAAAATATTAACCATACTGGCTGCACATTTGCGCCGTAAGGTGAGAAGCGGATACTTCTACTTTGTTCTTGTCTATTATAATTAATTGCATTGACAATGTCAAGACAAATTACAAAAGAAATTTCTCAGGACTTACGCCCTGAGAGAATCAATGATTATTTACTGAAAATGATGACTTTTCAATAAAGCGACCTGGAAGTTTATCAAACTCTCCGACTTCAAAGAAAGAGTATTTCCTGATTCAAACACTTAAGTTGAATTCTGAAGACTCTAGGACATTTCCCCTTTTATCCCAGCCCATATACTTGTAATATTCCAGTTTCATATCGTGGAAAGCTTCTTTATCAATGAATTGCCCCTTGAGAGATCCATTCTCTAGGGGTTGGTAAAGTCTTTCGGGAAGATTATCTTCCTTTTCATCAACACCAAATCTATAGTTGAATATTCTGGCGTCATTTATTCCTCTTTCCCCAATCTCCAAAGCTTCCTCAGGAGTTATATCCCATCCTGTTGCAGAATTTAGCAATTCAAGCAAGGTGAGAACCGGCATTGAACCACGCGGAGCAGGTATGAAGAAGCATACTCCCGCCATGTTGAGAAAACTCCACCATTTTTCCATAATCGCATACATCTCGGCCTTGTTTTTGCTGATTTCCTTTGGCTCTATTGTCTGGCTCCATCCAATGTGCTTCATTTCATCAAGCACAAAACCTTCGTTGGCTACAAGGACATCGTGTCCAGCCTGCATATGGTCGGCTCCTGTAGGAGACATGGCGTATCCAAGGGCTACACCTGTTTTTCCCCTAGGTTCATGCATGGCAAGTTCCTGACCTTTTACCTGCATTGCAAAATCAGAAGAACATTCCCCGAACAGTTCTGACATATACTTTACTCCCTGAGCCAACGTCTTTCCAAAACCTCTTTTTAATGATATGTCTTCAAGAAGTTGCAGCAGTGCTTTTTCATTTCCAAAATTCAGTTTTATTCCACCTGTTATCTTTTCGTCAATAATTCCTCTTTCAAAACATTCCATGGCAAAGGCAATACTTACTCCTGCCGATATTGTATCTATTCCATAGTCATTACATATTTCATGAGCCTTTGCTATGACTTCGATATCCCCTATACCGCTCAAAGAGCCCATGGAACCTATGGTTTCATATTCCGGACCACCGAACTTGGGATCAACCTTGAAATCTTCCCTGTCAACCTCAACAACACGTTTGCATCTTACGGGGCATGCGAAGCACCCTTCTCTTTTTTTTAGTATTGTATCAGCCATATGCTGTCCCGATATTTCACTGGCCTTTTCAAAAGATCCATCCCTGAAGTTTCTTGTAGGAAGTATTCCACCTGCATCCATACCGATAACACCTGCCCCTGTACCATAGAGATACAGACCGTTTGAGAGGGGGTTATCCTTGAAGACTGTTGAATACCATTTACTGATTTCCTTTATCTTTTCAGGATTCTTGAAATTTATATTTCCCGTTCCTTTTATTGTTACAGCCTTAAGGTTCTTGCTGCCCATGACTGCACCCATTCCGTTTCTTCCGCATGCATGTTTCAAATCATTTATTACACAAGCATATAAAACCTTGTTTTCTCCACCTATCCCTATCTGGGCAATT
>CAZFYP010000239.1:0-4188 GCA_964523535.1 uncultured Clostridia bacterium | reverse complement strand
GAACTGAAACCGTAGAGTACGGATTAAAGTGTTCTCACCATAACAAACATGGTCACTATGGCATAGAGGGCCGTATTTGTGTCGTACTTTATGATGGAAGCGGATATTACAAGTACATCTGCTACCAGCATAAGCTGACTGACTCCAATGAATGGAAGTAGCTTGTTGTGGATTATCCTTGCTATTGCATCGCTACCTGCGAAGGAAAACCCTCTTGATACTATTAGTCCGTAGCCTGCTCCACTTATTACTCCGTAGAATATGGCAGCCAGGAACATATCGTTTTGTATAAGTTCGAAATTCAGGTTTTCAAATAGTATAAGCATTGGAGGGAAGACTATGCTTACTACTATTATTTTGCCAACTTTCTTTTTTCCAAGGAATATAAGTGCCAGCACAAGTATAATTATTGTGAGGGCATAGTAGTATATGGTGTAGGGCATATTCATGAAGCCGTCAAGAAGTAGACTGATTCCTGTAATGCCTCCAGTTACAAGCTTGTTTGGCCTCAGTATTGCAGTGATTGCAAAGGCCATAAGTGAATTTCCTATTAGCAGGAAGAGGTAATCTATAAATATATTTCTGAATTTATCAAGTTTTTTGAATTTGCTCATTTTTTCTCCTTTAACATCTAAACAAATAGGGTATATTTAATGCAGTCAAGCTGCTTTTCTGTTAGCTTTTTTACTAGCTTTTTTGCCTGTCAATTGTTCTGACGCGACAACAATACTACAAATAAATCCCCAATGCAAGATGTTTTTTCAAATATCACAAAATATTCATATTCTCTTAATATGAGTGACTTTTCTGCCTGTAAATACCTATATTAACTACATGCTAATATATAGTTGAAGCACTTGATTTCAAATGGTTTTTGTTTGAATAATACTTCCTGGGGAATCTAGATATTAAGAAGATGCTTAAATATTTTTATCTAAAAAAACAGTTGACTGGAACTGTACTAGGATGTATAATACAGCTAGACTGTACTATTGATATTAGTACAGTCTCAGGATGCTTTCAAAGCAAATTCGCCGCATGGCCTATATTTGAGATATTTCAATGAACTTAATAAAAAACAAGGAGGGAAAGAGATGATAATCATTGACAGCAACAGCACCAAGTCCATATATGAACAGATATATGATGAATTTATCAGGCTCATAACCACCAAGGTTTTGAAGCCTGATGAGAAGCTGCCTTCTGTAAGGGAGCTGGCTACAATGATAAGGATTAATCCAAACACTATACAGAAGGCATACAAACTTTTGGAGAGTAAGAAATACATTTATTCCATCCCTGGCAAGGGTAATTTTGTTGCCCAAAGCGACAAGCTAGTATCGGCTGAAATAATGGAAACGGAAGAAAGTATTAAAAGGGATATAAGAAAACTAAAAAAATTGGGAGTCGGGGATGACAGGATAATATCCCTTACAGAAAAAACATTGAAAGGAGATGACAAAAATGCTGCAGATTAATTCACTTAACAAGAGCTTCAGGGACTTCAAGGTACTGAAGGATATATACATGAATGCGGAAAAGGGACAGATCTACGGACTGGTAGGGTCAAATGGCTGTGGAAAGACTACTCTTTTGAAGCATATTATACAGGTTTACAGACAGGACGAGGGGGATATTTACTTCGATGATGAGCCTGTAAATGAAAAATCTCAGGAAATCAAGAATTTTTACTATGTTCAGGACGATTTGTTTTTTCCTCACGGAAGCACCCTCAAGAGTCTTTATGATTATGAGAAGCTTCTCTATGACAATACTTCCCTTGACAAGTTCAACAAGCTTCTTGAGTATTTCAACATGGACATGAACAAGAAGCTGTCGACTATGTCCAAGGGACAGAAGAGACAGGCAGCTTTTATACTTGCAATGAGTGTATGTCCCAAGGTTCTTCTTCTTGACGAGATTGTTGACGGACTTGATGCAGTTGTGAGAAGGAAGTTCTGGAGTGTTCTCATAAAGGAAGTAATGGAGAATGAAATGACTGTAATCATATCATCTCACGCCCTTAAGGAACTTGACAATATCTGCAACAAGGTCGGAATAATGCACCAGGGAACAATTATCAAGGAAGAGGAAATGGATACACTTAAGGAAAATCTCAAGAGAGTTCAGTTTGCCATAGATGGAGACTTTGAGGAGGAATTGAATGAATCCTTTGACATAGTCAAGTCCGTGAAGATAGGAAGCGTGTACTTTACGACTCTAAGGGGAAGCGTCGAGGAATTCAAGAATCATCTGGACAACAGGTATCAGCTACTAATATTTGATGAGCTTCCTATAAATCTGGAAGAAATATTCATTACGGAACTGGGAGGTGCAGGATATGGAACTGAAGAATATGATGCATAAGAAATCCACTGCCATGATCTTGAACAGGCTTAAGGAAAAGAGGAACTGGTTTCTTGTTTCCTTTGTTATAATCCTTGTTACAGTAGTAATTTTGCCAATGTCCATGAGAAATGGAATACGTGAAGAAAACATAATCTTTGGAATGGTTGAGATATTTGCCCTGGTATATATGAACTGCATGATTGACTTCAGTTATCTCCATGACCCTAGGAAACTGAGCTACAATGTTTCCAAGCCCATAACGGACATTCAGAAAATCAACATTGTAATAATAGTCAATGTGATATTCACAGCAGTTCTTGTGTCTGCTCTTGGAATTATAGCAGTTTCCACAGACTCCAGTAATTATATTGGGGAAATGTTCATGGTAACTGTACCATGGCTCATAACGGGCATATTCACTGCGGCTCTGTCCAGCATACTGACAGGAAACACAATTGCTGCAGGATTTGCAACAATTATCAATTTCACATTGCCCCTTTTGTTTCTTGCAATAATAAACTATTTCTTCCAGATAGTGGAAGATATTGCAATAGGGTTCAACTCCAGCATACTTTTCAATAACTTCATTGAGAATATATACAGGATTGACATACTTTACTTTATCAAGTATATAGATGATGATTTTGATTTCACATACTTCCTTGTACTTGCAGGAGTCCTAATATTGTTGTATGGCCTTATAGTCCTAATGTCCAAAAGAAGGAAGCATGAAAGAGCCGGAGAACTTGTAGTAATGGACGGATACAAAAGCTTCATATCCATACTTGTGGCTGCACTGGCTCCTGCCGTGTTCTCCCAAGTTTTCTACAATGCTGACTTTACAGGTAAGATTGTGGCCTTTATCCTTCTTTCTGCCTTGGCATACTACCTCATTAATGCAATACTTGAAAAGTCCTTCAGGATCAGTCAATTTGCAGTGAAACTTTTCATGGGCTTCATAGTTTTCTTCCTCCTTTTCATAGTTGTTTCCAATATTACAACAGAGAAATATGAGAAGAGGGTGCCAGCGGCAGTTGATGTATCTTCGGCATATATGAGCAGGGATAAATGGATATATTCTAATATAAGTGAAGAAGGAAGAGAGATTTATTCAGCTGGAGAACAGTTCATTGAAGAGTCGGACGGTGTTCTTTTCAGAAATCCCGGAATCATTCAGGATATTATAAATTTACACAAGGAAGTCATCGAGGACCAGACATACTATTATGATGTTAATTTTGTTATCGTATATTTCATGAAAGATGGCAGTAAAATCTACAGATACTATGACCTTGATTATGATGAGAATTACAAGGGCCAAAAGGATAATTTTGTCACCAAATTTGTCAACAATCAGGAGTTCAAGGAAAAGAATATAAGCTTAGTATACGATGATGAATTCTACAGGGAAATGGATATAGTAAACCTTGATGTGTCCTACGAGGATGAGAACTATAATTCCAGTGTGGTACCCTTTAAACTTGAAGATGTTGACATTGACATTTTGAGGATGAACATGAGAAAGGATTATGAAAACTATTTGAGCAGCTGCGGGTCATGTATGTATCTTGCAGTGAATGGAAGCGACTACGACTATGGATTTGACGATTACCGATATGATTATTTTGAAAGAGACTCCTATGAGGATGCTATAAAGGCAGGAACAGTTGAAAGATACAGGGTTAATCTTCGTCTCAACGGTTACAATGCTAAATACAAGAATGACAAGTATAATTACAGGGACATTTATATTGATGTAGATAATCAAATGACCAATACTTTCAATTATATTGATGGCTTGGCCAAGACCCTAAAATGATTTTATGAATAACTAGATAA
>CAZFYP010000238.1:0-4268 GCA_964523535.1 uncultured Clostridia bacterium | reverse complement strand
TGTCAATCTTAAGCGTATGACTTCATCTACTAAGTTGGTAATGGATGCTGTGATTTGCTTATTTGATGAGATTGTGAATCCTAATCTATTGGTTCGAAGAGTTAATATAGTTGCCAATCATATTACAGATGAAATAACATTCAAAAATCAGGTGACACACGAACAGTTGGATTTGTTTACTGATTATGAAGTGAAAAAAGTCGAAGATGATGAAGAAGCATTAGCCCTTGAAAAAGAGAAGAAGTTACAGCATGCTATGTTGGATATTAAGAAAAAGTATGGCAAAAATGCTATCTTAAAAGGGATAAATCTACAAGAGGATGCCACAACCATAGAGCGTAACAAACAGATTGGTGGCCATAAGGCATAGAATCAGTTAGGGCAACATGTCTGAAAGGAGAATGAATTAGAAAATGCATAAAGAATTAAAGGATTATGAAGATATGCTTCATTTGCCACGTCATGAGTCGAGTCGAAGGCACAAAATGTCTATAAAAGATAGAGCAGCTCAATTTGCTCCCTTCGCAGCTGTAGTTGGACATGGAAATGCTGTTAAAGAGGCCGCAAGATATACTGAACATAGAAAAGAATTGGATGAAACGGAAAAAGCTATCATAGATAATCAATTAAGAGAGATTGAGGCACAATTACCCAATATATCTGAGCTGGAGCTTGTGTATTTTAGGCCAGATGTCTTAAAGGCTGGCGGAGAATATATTACTAAACTTGGAAGTATTAATAAGTTTGATTTTTATGAAAAAGAAGTCCATATGGTGGATGGTACAAGAATAGCTATTGAAGAGATTTATAGTATAGTTAAACTATGAATATTCCAAAGTTGATAGGTTACAATGCCAAATGAAAAGGAGAAAGTATGATAAAAATTGAAATACCGGGCATCAATGAGTTGACCATTGAAAATCTCGTTCTTGATTACAATGGTACTATTGCTTGCAACGGAAAAGTAGTACCAGGAGTTATGGAGATACTTCAACAAATCAAATCAAAAGTTAAGGTGTATATTTTGACAGCCGATACCTATGGTACTGTAAAAAATGAATTTGAAAATACAGGTATTGAAGTTCATATTTTAAAAAGTGATAATGGGACATTGGAAAAATTTGAATTTGTTAAGAATTTGGATTCAGAAAAGACCATTAGTATCGGCAATGGGAATAATGATGCTGCCATGCTCAAGGAGAGCCTTCTGTCAATTGCGATTATGGGTGGTGAAGGCTGTTCTTTTAAAGCACTAGCGAATGCAGATATTGTGGTTGGGAATATTCTTGATGCATTATTATTGGTTGAAGATCCAATTAAGATTAAAGCTACACTTAGAAGTTAATATGCTTTTCTTCTAAGTTTATTGTTGCATTACTTCTGTTTTAGTTCAACCGTAATAATCGGGTCCTAATGGTAATGTTGAAGGACAATAGAGATTCATATTATTGAAGTAAGAAAGGATTTAACGAGTACTAAGTACTACAATTATATTGGTTAAGAACATTATTAGAATAAAATGAAAAACGATGATTTAGGAAGTAAGTGGAAGAAAATCAATAATATATGGAGAGGAATAATATGGCGAGATTGATTAATATTTGTGAAGAGAAGTGTATTGGGTGCGGAATCTGTGCAAAGGATTGTTTATCAAATATTATTAGCATTAGAGACGGAAAGGCAGTTATAGAGGATATGGATAACTGTATATTCTGTGGTCATTGTGGAGCTGTTTGTCCTTTGAATGCCATTGAATTTGTAGAGGCTGAATATAAGGATGATATAATGGAATTTGCTGATTTCAAAATTGTGAATTATGAAAAATTGAATCAAATGATAAGAATGAAAAGAAGCATAAGACAGTTTAAAGATAAACCTGTTGATATTGAATTAATTAATAAAATAATTGATATTGGTAGAGTTTGTCCAACGGGAGGAAACAGACAACCTTTAAAATTCACAGTAGTCAACAATATTGAGAAATTGGAGGAATTAAAACTCTTAGCCATGGATACCTTGTATGAATATGGTCAAAATCTTGAAGGTAGATATAAACAGGTATTTAGTGATATGCTTGTGAATTACAGGGAAAGGGGATATGACAGGCTTTTTTATAATGCAACTTCTCTGATAGTTATTTATGGAAACCCAAAAGAGTCATCTCTTATAGATCTTGATGGAGGAATTGCAGCAGGTCAAATGACCTTGATTGCGGAGGCTCTTGGTTTAGGATCTTGTTTTATAGGATTTTTAAATTTTGCAGCAAATCAAAATAGTGATATATACAAATTTTTGAAAATCCCTGAAGGTAATAAAATGATTGCCAATATTGTGCTGGGATATAAGGATGTTGAATATCTGAGAACGGTGCCGAGGAAAAAAATAACTGTTAATTATTTGTAGTCATGAACTGTTGAATAAAGAACTGTAGGAGAGAGATGATGAAACTGTATTAAAAAGTTGTTGCAATGCAGGTACGGTTTCACTTTTTTGAAGGATATACTATGAAACTGCAGCGGAAATCCGCGCATTTGGTATGATGGGGGCGGATGCCATAGGAATGTCAACGGTACCGGAAACCATTGCAGCAAATTATTTGGGTATTGACGTTCTTGGTATTGCATGCATAACAAATATGGCAACCGGTATCCAAAAGAAGAAACATTCTCATGATCATGTTGTTGAGGTGGCCAATAAGGCTTCTGCAGACTTTTGTAGATGGTTGGAACTGATAATAGGGCAAATGTAGATATTATAAAACTATAAATGAAGGTGATTCTTAAGTGAAGTTTACTGTTGGTGAAATGGCGAAATTAAGCAGACTATCTGCGCAGACACTAAGATACTACGACAAAATAGGACTTTTTAAGCCTTCCTTTGTTGATGAGGAAACTGGATACAGGTATTATAAGTTGGATCAGTTTCAGAAGCTTCAGATGATTAAGTATTTGAAGTTTCTTGGTACACCGCTGGAAGAAATCAAGGAGTTCATATATGATGTCAGTCCAGAAACAACCCTTGAATTCCTGGGGAGACAGAGTGATACAATAGACGATAAAATCAAACAGCTTGAAAAGATAAAGAATAATGTGGATTCTAACATATCTTATATAAGCAAGTATATGAATCTTGAAAACTATGAAGAAGTAAGACTTGAGGAAATAGGTCCATTTTATCTAGTAAGCAGGGACCTTGGTAGGAAGCATATAGGAAGTGGTGCCTGGGACATGGAAATCAAGGAACTTCTTAATATCAACGAAGAAGAGATTCTGTATTTTTCAGGGGATATAGGTGTTTCCGTCGACAAGGCAGATTACTTGAATGGTGATTATACCATATACAAGAGTGCATTCTATTTCTGTAACAAAGATGATGATAATCTGAAGAATTTTACTGCAATGCCTGAGCAGCTTTATGTCATGACTGTTCATAGAGGTAATTTTCTGAAGACTGGCAAGGCCTATGAAAGACTTCTTGAATATATAGAAGTAAATGATTTGGAAGCTTTGGGGGACTCCATTGAAATTACAGTCATAGATGATCTCATAGCAAAATGCGAAGAGGACTATTATTTGGACATAGGAATTCCAGTAAGGAAAAAAACAATAAAATAGTTTGTTAATTCTGTTGACATTATAGCTGCTATAAGGTTTACAATTGAAGTGAAGTAACTTATAGGAGGATTATATGAACAGAATTGATGAGCTTGGAACAGAAAAAATATCAAAACTGTTGGTTAAGTATTTCATACCAACAGTTTTTGGTATGCTTGTTGCTGCCGTTCATATTACTATAGATGGAATATTCATCGGTAGAGGTATAGGCAGTGTAGGAGTGGCAGCGGTAAATATTGTAGTACCATTTTTTACGGTATATACTGCAATTGGACTTATGTTTGGTATTGGCGGGGCAACACTGATATCCATAGAGTTTTCTAGAAATAATTATAAAAAAGCAAGGGAGATATTTACAACATCCACAATAATGGTAATAATAATCAGTATTGTCATGATATTCATTACCTTTGCATTCAGGATGGAACTGGCAGTCTTGCTTGGTGCAAATGAAGCAACCATGGATCCTGTCATGGAATATTTTATCGTCATTATTTTCTTTGCACCAGTATTCATGCTAGGCAATGTCATGAATAGCTGTGTAAGGGCTGACGGGTCTCCCAAACTTGGAATGGTAGCTACTGTGACAGGTGCTGTAATAAATGGTATCTTCGATTATATAGCCATTTTTGTAATGGATTGGGGATTAACTGG
>CAZFYP010000237.1:0-4340 GCA_964523535.1 uncultured Clostridia bacterium | reverse complement strand
CTTCTTCTGTAATGAACTCTTTCGTTTCATTAAGATACTTACCATCAAAATCTCCAATTTTAACCCAGGGGATTGTTCCATCAAACCAATATTGTTTCTTAGCTCTAGCAGGGGTGCCTCCTGCTTTTATTTCACATATATCACTTAGTCTTAATTTCATAATCGCCCCTACAAATCAAAAGTTATCGCTTACTTTTTATATGAAGCCCAGCTAACCACCATCTCCGATTTCAAAGAGGCTCCTCTCTATCATCTCTACTGCCTGCTTCTCATATCTTGAATAGAAGCTCAAGAAGTTAAACTGAGGATACAGGGCCAAATGGCTTGTCCATTCCTGCCAAAAAATAGTTATCTGACAAGTACCGAGCAATTACTCGAACAATATCAGGTCATTTCTTTCTTTTTCAAGTTCCACCAGTCTGTCATCAAATCCATTCATGGAAAACAATACATAAGCTTTTACATAATCTTCATATCCCTTTATGCCTTCAGCCTTTTTTATCAAGTTAAAAAATATACTGTCGCTCATGGACTTTTTCATATACTTGCATTCCCCTATGAGAAGAATTTTGTTTTCCTTGTCCACAGCCACTATATCGATTTCATTATGCGCATCCCAGTAGCTGCCAATTCTATTTATAACAAATCCAAGGTCTTTGGCCTTCCTGACCAATAGGTCTCTGCAGATGTCTTCATATACAAAACTTGCATGGTTGTCAACAAAGTTGTTTTTCAACCGGTCTACCACATAGCTTTTATTACCGATTTCCAGTTCGCTCTTGTAGGGATAGACAAACTTAAACCAAAATTCTATGAAATTGTCTGCTATGAAATATAGCCCTTTCCTGCTTTTATCAGGATTCTTCTCCGTTACGGGAACCCTCTTCTCCAAAAGATTGAGTTCAATCAGAATCTTCAAGTAGGGAGACAGACTTGTTGACGCCATCTCCAAAGATGATGCTATCTTTGAAAGCTTGTGGTTTCCTTTTGCTATGGTATGTATTATGGAAAAATATGTCATGGTTTCCTTTACTTCCTTTTCAAGGAGGAAAACCGGTTCTTCATAAAGAAATCCCTTCTGGTCGAGGATTTCTTACTCGATGACTTCAAACATGTCATCCTCATTGTCAAAAAACTCCAGGTACTTGGGTACCCCGCCTGTTACCGAATACAAGTCCACCATGGATTTGAAGCTACGGTCACCGAAGTAGTCACTCACCTCCCGGAAGCCTAGTGGATTCAATTTTATCTGTGCCGTTCTTCTGCCGTATAGGGGACTTGAATAGGCTAGAACCTGGGAAGTCATCATGCTTATGTAGGATCCACACAGTATTACCATGATATTACTGTTCTTTAGCATCTCATCCCACACATTCTGGAAAATGGACGTGAAGGCTTCATTGGAATTTACAAGGTACTGGAATTCATCTATCACCAGTATCTTCTTTTCTCCCGGCTTGTGGTCCAGGAAAAGTTTAAAAACATCATACCAGTTGTCATAATTGCTGTTTTTTAGATGTTCCTTGCCGGTGAAAGCCGCCAAACTCTGCAAAAACCTGTTTCTGTTGAGCACTTCCATTTCTGTGCTTGCAAGAAAGTAAAGAGCCTCCTTGTCCTTAATGAATTCTTTTATTAGGGTCGTCTTCCCTACCCTTCTTCTTCCGTAAACAACTAGAAAACTGCTGTCTCTCCCATATTCTTTTTCCAGCTTCTTAAGCTCCGGTTCTCTTCCTATAAATTTTTTCATATCTACCTCTATAATATAATTCAAATTATTATAATTTCAATTATATTATATCACAATTCTCTATTCTTTTCCATCTGACTCAACAGAGAAATTAGTAATTAATTCAACTTATCCGACACAAGGGGAAGGTTCTTTCGTGCCGCAAGTGTTTATAAGAAGCCCAGCTGGTCTCCGTCTCCAATTTCAAAGAGACTGCTTTCGATCATCTCTACTGCCTGGTTTTCATCCTTTGCAATCTTAGCTTCAAGATGTTCTCTTGAGCTTCCAGCCTCCCTTATTACCCTGAGGGAATATATGAGTTCAAACTGGTTGGTTATTGCACTGGTGTTTATATGGGTGAAGCATATGAGCTGGGTGTTGTAGGTTTTGGCTATCTTGAATAGGGGCTCAAGAAGGTGGCCTGATGATACAGGTCCAAATGGATTATCCATGACTATGACCTTTCCTTGCTGCTTCTTTCCTGTCTGGAAACCCCTGGTATAACTCATAAGGGAAATGAAGAGCACGAATACGCTGACGAAAACTTCTCCTCCCGAAGTCTTGCTTACATCTTCCCAGGATATTCTTGATATGTTGTTCTGCTCTATCTTTGATATGTTTATCCTTATGTTCTTAAGGGGGACATACTGATCAAATATCTGCTCTAGCTTAAGGTGGCTGTCAAGATACTTGTCAAGGTCCGATATATCATCATTCTCAATCTTGCTCTTGGCACGTCTTATGACCTCCCTGAGGTGGTTTTCAACATGGGATGTGTCCAGGTTTTCTTTCTTTGGAAGCTTGATATTCATCATCTTGTGACGCTTGTCGTCAATCTCAATATATGAATGTCTGTCTATGTCATCAAGCTCATCATATACATCTGATACCCTGGTCAATGCAAACTTGTAGAGGGCACTTGCCTTGTCCTTCATTGTCTTAAGGTCAGCTTCATATTTTTTCAGGGTTCTGTCAATGGATTCCCGTGTCTGGGAGAGTACCCTTTCAATGAAATCATGGCGATAGATATTGTCTCCGTTCAAGAGATTTCTGAACATGTTGCCCAATAATTCATTGCTGCTGTAATCCCCATACAGTCTGTCGTATGAAATCCTTATCTTGTCCTTGATGTCTCTTTTATCAGACTTGATTCCACTGGTCCTCTTGACAATATTTCCACATATGCTGTCAATATCCTCTTCACTTGTTGCCGGACCGTATTCATTTGCCTCAACATCCTTTAAGTTTTCACCTGCAACATCCTTAAGCCTCAACATTGAATTATCAGATTTCATCTTGATGTTAAGACATTCCTTTCCCGATTTCTTGAATTCCACTATTTCAGCTTTCTTTTCCCTTATTCTCTTCTTGAAATCCACATCTATAAGCTTTTCCCTTGGAAAAATCTCATCCCGCCTATATTTTTCAAGTAGATCTTCCCTTGATTGTTTGCATTTTTTCTGTCTGTCATGGATTATAGCCTCTTTCGAAGATATGGTCTTGTCCTGATTTGTGATTTTCTGTCTCAGTATCTTTAATTCTGCGTCAAGAGTTTCCAGACGGTCTATATCATATGATATGTCTATATAGTCCTCTTCAAAAAGCCCCAGACCTTTCAGTTCAAGCTCATTCTTTTTCAAGTATTCCCAATAGGTTCCTATAAGTTTTTTAATGTCTTCTATATCGCCGCTCTTTTTCTCATGTTCTTCATATCTTCCTTCAAGCTGATCTATGGATTCCAAGAAGAGTTCCTGTCTTTCCAGGGTTTGACTATTTAATTTCCCTGTTTCCGATACAAGCAAAGCTGTCATTTTGTTTTCAATACTCTCTATTCCGGATTTTTCATCTGTTAGTTTTCTATCCAGACCATGAATTCTTTCTTCCAGCTTTTCAAGTAACCTATTAAGATCGTCCATTCTCCTTTTGTTTTCCTTGAGTCTTTTTCTTATTCTGCCTCTTTCTTCCCTGTTGTCTGTATAAATTTTATATTCCTTTTCAATATCCAGATAGGCTATGATAGTTTTTTCAAGAGTCTTGAGCTTTTTATCTATTATTTCCATTTCACTAGCCATTTCCTTGACTGAATCATTGATTTTTTCCATGACTTGACCCTTGGCTTTTGAATCACTTTCAAGCTTTTCAATTTCCTCGCTGAGTCCTTGGACTGAATGTGTCAGTTTGTCCAAAGACCCGCTGTCATATCTGGATACAAAGGTCTCATACCTGAACATTACATTTCTTAAGACTTCAAGGCTTTTTTTAATGACTTGACTGCTCTCATCTATATCCATGAGACGTTTTTCATATGAGTCAACCTTGCTTTTTACATAGTCTGATTGCAGCAGCTTTTCATCAAAGGATGTATGAAGAAGCAATCCATCCCTATCCATATCTGCATCCTTATTTTCAATGATACCAGCTATGAATTGATAGCTTACCATGGGAATTACCCTTTCAATATTGTAGTTTTTCGCAGCTTGCCTGAATCTTATAAGGTCATTCTCCTCTACTATAAGCGAATAGGGCAATATTTTCAGATATTCTGTGTGGAGAGACCTGGGAAGTTTTTCTCCTTCATAGTCCAGGAGCCACTTGTATCCATACTGAAAACCTA
>CAZFYP010000236.1:0-4395 GCA_964523535.1 uncultured Clostridia bacterium | reverse complement strand
TTGAAAAATATTTTTATAAGGATGTGGAGGTAAAAGTAGTATTAAGTGTCGAAAAGCTAAGACAGATTATTGAGATTACAGTTCCTTTTGCTGGCGTAGTTCTTAGATCTGAAGAAGTAACAGACGATATGTATCACTCAATTGACAATGCAGTGGATACACTGGAAAGACAGATTAGAAAGCACAAGACAAAGCTGCAGAACAAAAAACATATGCCGGAGACTATCAGATTCGACAATATCGAACCCCTTGAAGATGAAGATGAATTTAAAATAGTCAAAACAAAAAGATTTGCAATGAAGCCAATGAATGTTGAAGAAGCGGTGCTTCAAATGGATCTTGTAAATCACAACTTCTTTGTTTTCCTTAATTCAGAAACTGAGGAAGTGAACGTAGTATACAAGAGAAGGGATGCAAACTACGGATTGATAGAGCCCGAGTTTTAAAATTGCAATAGAAAGAGGCTGTTTGGATATATTTCCAGACAGCCTTTTAATGTTTTGTGACAAATTATTGAAATAAAGAGGGTTTTTGGATATTTAGGGTATTTATTGCCTTGTAAATGAAAATACAATAAAGTATAATTGTTTCTAGTCGGTGAATTTCAAAGGAGGGTAAGGTTTGTTCATATATGCAGTCATCATAGGATTAATAATTGGCAAGGTCGGAAGAGGCAAAATTGAAAGAATTGGATATGTAAATGTTAGATTTCCATTCTTGATAGTATTGAGCTTTCTTATTCAGGTATCCATTTTTATGCTTAATGTTGGACTTGTAACCATAAACGACAGCCTTCTTGATATGCTCCTGGTATCATCATATGCATCTATTATACTTGCAATTTTAGCAAATTTAAGAATAAGGTATATGGTAATTGTATTGACAGGAGCGGTGTTTAATTTTATAATGGTGATTCTCAACGGTTTGAGGATAGGCATTACCCTTGAAAATGCGCAAAAAGTCTACAGTAGCGAGATTGTACAGCTGTTGAAGGCGGATAATGTAAGATTTTTCAAGTTGATTCCACAGGAGAAGAGTATTATGGGAGGAATCATTCCTTTCAACAAGTTCTTCGTATATCCTTCTGTTGCAACATTGGGAGACCTTTTAATATTTGCAGGAATCATACTTATAATACAACAGATTATGACAGATAAGAATATAAGAAAAGGACGGAATTTTGGCTATTCAAAAGGACTTTTCAGATAAGACGTGGAGGTCACAATATTAATGTCCGGTAAAAACTTTTTAAAGGGTGCCGCTGTACTTGGTATGGCAGGACTTATAGTAAAAATAATTGGTGCCATATATAGAATACCTTTAACAAATTTAATAGGAACTGAAGGAATAGGATATTACCAGCCTGCATACCAGGTATACAACTTGTTGTTGGTTATATCTCTGGCAGGATTCCCGACAGCCATAGCAAGGCTTGTATCGGAGAAGAGAGCCCTTGATAATCCTGAAGGTGCACATCAGATATTTATAATTTCAATGAAGGTAATACTTGTAATTAGTATATTGTCTTCGCTTGTTGTTTTTATTTTTGCCCAAAACATAGCAAATTCCATAGGATATCCGGGAACTTACTATTCCCTTTTGGCATTGGTACCTGCACTTTTTATAGTGCCGGTAATGAGTGTTTACAGAGGGTATTTTCAGGGGATGCAGAATATGGTTCCTACAGCAATGTCTCAGGTCATTGAACAGCTTGTGAGATTTGCAACTGGACTATCCTTAGCCTATATACTTGTTGACAAGGGATTGCCTGAAGCAGCAGGAGGAGCATCCTTTGGAGCATCTGCAGGAGGAATAGCAGGATTTTTCTTGATTTTTTGCATATATTTTAAAAATAGAAAAAGTATCAAGTCAAACATTAAACTGGCGGGAAGCAATAGCATTGAAGATGGCGGGAAGGTTGTAAAAAGACTTCTCACCATTGCTATTCCAATAACAATGGGTGCATCAATAGTACCTTTTATGGGACTTATCGATGCAAAGCTTGTTTCTCTTAGACTTCTTCAGATAGGATATTCAGTCAAGGAAGCTACAGATATGTATGGACAGCTAAGTGGTACGGCACAGACCTTCATTAATTTCCCACAGGTTTTTTCCATAGCAATAGCAATGAGTCTTGTACCAAGCATATCTGAAGCGTTTACAGTAAAGGATACCAAGAATCTTAATGAGACGGCAAGTCTTGGAATAAGAACCTCCCTTATTATAGGACTTCCTTCGGCATTCGGTTTGTATATATTGTCTGAGCCTATAATAGCTTTATTTTATCCGGCTCTTGGACCGGATAAGCATGTAAGCGTGGGACGGCTTCTTGCAATTCTTGCAATTAGCGTAGTCTTTCTTACCCTGGTACAGTCTCTTACTGCTATACTACAGGCTGTTGAGAAGCAGAGAATTCCGGTAAAGAACTTGGCAATTGGAGCAGTGGTGAAGATAGTGCTTACATATATGCTAGTAGGAATGCCTGAACTCAACGTAAAAGGTGCGGCTCTAAGTACAATAGCAGCATATATGACTGCAGCAGTACTTAACTATATTGATCTAAAAAAATATACGGATATAAATGTAAGCATAGTGAAGATAACCATAAGACCATTCATTGCATCGGCAATAATGGGTGCAATAGTATATCTGGTCTATACACTTGGATATGGTATTCTTGGAATGAAGCTTTCGGCACTTATTTCCATACTTGTGGGAATAGCTGTTTATGCAGTTTCATTGCCTGTGACTGGTACAATTACAGGCAATGATATGGAGCTTCTTCCAAAGGGAGAGAAAATTTATAGCATGATGAAGAAAATAAAACTTATGAAGTAGGTATAAAATGGGTATGATAAGTATAATGGGTCTTGGAACAGGAAGCATGGATGATATGTCGGTAAAGTCATATAATATATTGAACAGTGGACTTCCGAAATTTGCAAGGACTTCAAGACATCCTATATTAAGCGGAAACAATTTTGAGAATATTACGTTTTTCGACTCTATATTTGAAGAAAAGGAAGACCTTAACCATGTATATGATGAAATAGAAAAGATACTTGCAACTGAAATGGAAAAACATGATCATATAATATACATAGTTCCCGGGTCGCCATACAAAGGTGATGTAATAACTGAAAGATTCGAGAACAATGACCAAATGGAAACGGAAATAATCGACAACATGAGTTTTCTTGACAAGGCCATAAAAATGTCATCTGCAGAAGGCAATATCAAAGTTATGAATGGAAGTGATGAAAATCACGATTTTGACATCCATTCTGGAAATATTGTGTCCAATATTGAAAGCCTTAGCATGGCAAGTAAGCTAAAGCTTGAAATGACTGAAGTGTATCCTCCGGACTGTAAAATTAAAATATTTGACGTTTTAGCGAATAAAAACAAAGAAATTTCACTATTTGACCTGGATAGACAAAAAAATTATGATTATTCAACATATATTTTCATTGAAAGTATTGAAAAATCAATGTTAGGGTTGTATAATATTAATGATTTGAAAATGACCATGTCCTTTTTAAGGGGACCGGACGGTTGTCCTTGGGATAGAAAGCAAAGTCACATGTCACTTAGGGAATGTGTCATTGAAGAAGCATATGAAGTTGTAGAAGCCATAGAAAATGATGATATAGAAAATATGGTTGAAGAACTTGGTGATTTGCTGCTTCAGGTTGTATTCCATTCACAGATTGCTGATGAAGAGGGATATTTTAATTTTGAAGACGTTACAAAGCATATCTGCGAGAAATTAATAAGACGACATCCACATGTTTTCAAGGACAAGGCTGCTGTAGATGAAGAACAGGTTCTTCAGACATGGGAAGAGATAAAGAACCTTGAAAAACAGGTTGAAACATATACAGGAAAACTTCACAAAATACCAAAAGCGATGTCTCCTCTGTCAAGAGGATACAAGATACAAAAAGTAGCAGCCGAAATCGGATTCGACTGGCCGGACATAAGCGGAGCAGTAGACAAGGTTAAGGAAGAACTTCAGGAGCTTATGGAAGCCTATGAATCAATGGAAAAGGATAAAATAGAGGAAGAACTTGGAGACCTGTTCTTTTCACTCATAAATTTCTCTAGATTCCTTAAGATCAATCCTGATATTGCACTCAGCAGAACCAATACCAAATTCATAAAAAGATTTGGATTCATTGAGAAGAATGCTGAAAAAGACTTGAAACAGATGACACTTGAAGAAATGGACACCTTGTGGGAAACATCAAAAAGGCATTAATTCCTTAAGGAATTTGCAATATTAAATTTATATAGGAGGGTTTTATTGTGAATAAAGCTGAATTAGTAGCTAACATGGCAGAAATGGCTAAGACTGCTGGAAAAGAAGGAACTAAAAAAGAGGCAGAAATGTAC
>CAZFYP010000235.1:0-4401 GCA_964523535.1 uncultured Clostridia bacterium | reverse complement strand
GCGGCAGTTGAAGCAACTAAAGCAGGTGCTTCAATAGTACATATGCATGTAAGAGATCCAAAAACCGGGACACCATGCAGAGACCTAAAGCTATACCAGGAAACTGTAAAGCTAATAAGAGCTGCAGATGTGGATGTTTGTATAAACATGACTACTGGAATAGGCGGAGACTGGACACCTGACAAGGAAAATCCTTTGATGCCGGGACCCGGTTCAGACATGATAACTCCTGCAGAGAGAATGGCACATATTTTGAGTTGCAGACCTGAAATTTGCACATTGGATTGTGGAAGTATCAACTGGGGACAAAATCTTCTATATATTGCAACATACGAGCAGCTTAGAGAATCGGCAAAACTTATTCAGGGAACAGGAGTTACTCCGGAAGTTGAAGCCTTTGACCTTGGATTCATGTGGCAGGCAAGTGACCTTTTGAAGGAAGGAGCACTACCAAAGAATACAATGTTCCAGCTTTGTGTAGGGATACCTTACGGAGTCAAGTCAACAACTCTGGCGGTGGCAGCAATTAGAGATCTTGTGCCTGAAGGACATAACTGGGCAGGATTCGGAATAGGAAGGGAAGAATTTCCAATGCTTGGACTGATGTATTTAATGGGCGGTCATGTAAGAGTCGGACTTGAAGACAACATCTATATATCAAAGGGTGAATTTGCAACAAATGGTCAGCTTGTAGAAAAAGGAAAATCAATAGTTGAAAGTCTTGGTGGAGGAATAATGACTCCTCAGGAAGCAAGGGAAGCATTTGGTCTTATAAAGCAGAAACCACAATTTTAGGGAAAAGGCAGGTAGGTTATGAGAATAGCATTAGTTGGAGCAGGAGCCATGGGGACAATAATCGGCTCATTGTTGACAGAAAAAGGATATGACGTGGAACTTGTGGACAGCTATAGGGAACATGTCGAAGCACTAAACAAAAATGGTGCGAAAATCATCGGTGGACTTGATAAGACAATCCCCGTGAAGGCTGTTTTGCCTGATCAGGTAAGCGGTCTTTATGATTTGGTCATATCAATAACCAAGCATGGCGGTTTGATAGAATCCCTTGAAAACATAAAGCCATGTACACATGGGGATACCATAATACTCACATTGCAGAATGGAATGCCTGAAGAAAAGTCAAAACTGGTTTTCCCGGAAGAGAACCTACTGGGTGGCGGCATGGAATTTTCAGGTACCTTCATAGGACCTGGAGTAACAAAGCTGGCATCTGATGCGGATACTCTGGGAGTGTCCTTCGGAAGCTACCTTGGTCCCGTCACAGACAAAGTAATGGAAGTAAAGGAAGTACTTGGAAAAATCGGACATGTTGAAATCACAGAAAACCTTAAGGGTGTCAGATGGACAAAACTTTCGGATAATTCAACATTCAGCGGTTTCCAGACAGCACTTGGTTGTACAGTTGGGGAAGTACTTGACAATGATGAAGCAATGGACTGTATTGCCTATATAGGAATGGAATGTGCAAAGGTTGTTCAAGCCCAGGGAGTTACTCCTGTAGAATTATTCGGTTTGTTGCCAAGTCCTGAAAGGGTGTGTTTTAGCAGTCTGGATGAAAAAGAGAAAGTTAAGGAATACTGGAAGGAAGTTTACTCGCCATACAGGGGACAAATTGCCAGCATGCTTCAGGATATTAGAAATGGAAAGCAATGTGAAATAAACAACATAAACGGAGAGACAGTAAGAATTGCAGATGAAGTAGGAGTGGAAGTTCCTTTCAACAAGAAAATTGTTGAAGTTGTAACAAAACTTCAGGACAAGGAAACGGACCTTTCCAATGCCTGGAACAATCTTGATGAATTCAGAAAGCTTATATAAGCCTTCTTAGAAAAGTTGAATAAGCATAACTCCTTGAACCGTTGGTCTTATGCAACAAAGGAAACTTTTCATACGATACAACACCGCTTACGCGGATGAAGCGGCATAGCCGCTTTCTTAAGGAGAAAGGATGAAGCCATTAAAAGGAATTAAAGTCATCGATTTTACCCAGGCCCATGCAGGAAGTCTGGCAACCATGATTCTGGCGGATTATGGAGCTGAGGTAATTAAAATTGAAAGAGCCGGTGTAGGGGACCTTGCAAGATACTGGGAGCCTATGGCTGGAGAAGACAGCGGATACTATGCATTCCTTAACAGGAATAAAAAGAGTATGGCTGTCAATGCATTTGAAAAAGAAGGAAAAGAAATAATATACAGGCTCATAAAAGATGCCGACGTGGTTTGTGAAAACTTCAAACTGGGAAGCATGGATAGGATGGGATTCGACTATGAAACCCTGAAATCAGTCAATCCTGAGATAATATATGCCTCTCTCAATGGATTTGGACAGACAGGCGTAATGAAGGACAAGATAGGTCTTGACATACATCTTCAGGCAATGAGCGGAATCATGGACAGGACCGGTTTTCCAGATGGTCCTCCTACAAGAGTGGGAGCAGCATTTGGAGATCATCTAAGCGGCATGTATATGGCTGCTGCTGTAAACCTTGCCATAATCAACAAAATGAAGACAGGCAAGGGACAGAAGGTTGATATAGCAATACTTGACAGTCTGTTTTCAGTCCTTGAAGAAGCACAGGCAACATACGAGTTCACTGGAAGCTGCCAAAGCAGGGCAGGCAATGCATACCCGTCAATGGCACCATACGATACATTGAAAACAAAGGACGGATATGTGACTGTAGCTGTTTCTAGTGAAAGACAATGGAAGTCTTTTTGTGAAGTCCTAGATTTGCAAGACATTTTTGACAATGAGAATTACAAGACCAATGAATCAAGGGACATGAACTATTATAGCAGTCTTAAAGAGGATCTTGAAAAGGCATTCTCAACAATGTCAAAATATGAGATTGAAGATAAATTGAATATAGTCGGAGTTTCAGCAAGTGCTGTGCGAAATGTCCGTGAAGCCATTGACAATGAACAGATAGTTGCGAGAAATGTCATCAGGGAAGTCGAGGACAAGAAACTTGGAAAAATTTCATATCCGGGACCAGTAATTAAAATGTCCAGAACTTCTGGAAGTATTGAAACGGCAGCACCACTAATGGGAGAAGACACTGGACACTATTTAAGTAAGATAGGATATTCAGATGACGAGATATCAAGGCTGTCTCAGGCAGGTATTGTCGAGACGGCAGAGGAGGCCAAGCAGTGAGCGTATTGAATGGAGTAAAGGTAGTAGATTTTACACAGGCTTATCCAGGTCCCTTCTGTACTCTTCAGCTGGCTGACTTTGGTGCGGAAGTGATAAAGATTGAAAGAAAGAACATAGGCGACATAAGCAGGTACTGGGAGCCTATGGTCAAGGACCAAAGCGGCTACTATGCTTCAATAAACAGGAATAAGTATAGCCTGGAAATAGATTTCAAATCAGAAGAGGGTTATGAAACCATAATGAAGCTAATTGAGGATGCTGACATACTTGTGGAGTCATCAAAGCCTGGAACCATGGAGAAACTGGGACTGGGCTATGAAGAGGTTATAAAAGTTAATCCTGAAATAATATATGCATCGGTTTCAGGTTATGGTCAGACAGGACCTATGAAATCATATCCTGCCTTTGACAATGTTATTCAGGCTATGAGTGGAATAATGGATATGACTGGTTTTCTAGACATGCCACCTGTCAAGGCGGGACCTGCCATCGCTGATTCAATGGCAGGACTGAATACCACAATAGGAATATTAATGGCATATATAGACAAGCTTAAGACGGGAAAGGGACAGAGGATTGATGTATCAATGCTTGACTCAATGGTTTCCATTCTTGAAAGTCCAATACTTTTCAATTCAATGTTTGGCCAGGATGTAACAAGATGCGGAAACAATGATGCTGCAACTTTAGTGCCCTATGATGTATATCAATGCAGTGACGGATACTTTTCCGTTGGACTAGCAGGTGAAAAGGGCTGGGACAAATTTTGTCAGGTAATGGACAGGACAGACCTTATTGAGGACCAAAGATTTGCTACGAATGCACTTAGGTGTAAAAATTTTTTGGAAATAGATCCAATACTGAGAGACTTCATGCTTGGAAAAACGAAGGATGAGCTTGAGCAAGCATTTTCGGCATTAAAGATTTCAAATGCTCCCGTCATGTCTGTCGAAGAGATAATGAACCACCAGCAGATCAAAGACAGGGAAATGCTAGTTGAGATTGAAGACAAGACAGTTGGGACCTACAGGGCAGTTGGAAATCCTATGAAGCTTGACAGGACACCGGCCATAATAAGAAAAGGTGCTTCAAGTCTTGGAGAAGACAATGACCAGATTTTAAGCCAACTTGGATTCAAGGACGATGAAATAAATGACCTAAGACTTAAAGGCGTGGCTTCGTGCACCTTCTTCAGGTTGCCCTCCACCCAGTCGCGGTTCCTCAGT
>CAZFYP010000234.1:0-4504 GCA_964523535.1 uncultured Clostridia bacterium | reverse complement strand
TTTTCTTCAAAGTTATCCCTGGAGTCATTCCTTATTTTTCTTTTGAGATGTACCCTTATCCTAGCCAGAAGCTCTTCTATTGCAAAGGGCTTTGTCATATAGTCATCGGCTCCCACGTCAAGACCTGTTACCTTGTCGGAAACATCATCCTTTGCCGTAAGCATTATTACAGGCACATCGGAAGTCCCTCTAAGCCTTCTGCATATTTCTATCCCACTAAGTCCTGGAAGCATCAAATCCAATACAATAAGGTCTGCTTCATCCTTCAGGGCCATTTCTAGTCCTGTCCTTCCGTCATTGGCTATGTCCACTTGGTATCCTTCATACTGTAGCTCAAGCTCAAGAAATCTTGCAATTTTCTTTTCATCTTCTATAATCAATATTCTTTTTTTATCCATGTTATCACCTTTGTGTAAAAATATATTTCACTTTATTATATCATGTGAACTGTCATTAATAAACTGTTTGGAATATGATAAATCTTATAACAGTCGAAATATGCACACAGATTAAAGAAAAAAATTTTGAGCCGAAGCCCAAAATTTTTATTAATCATTCATAATGATTCAATCGGCCATAAATCAAAGGGTTCAATACCCTGAGAAATCTATTCTATGGTTATTTCATCTTCTTCATCATCTGTATCTTCTGAAGATTCTTCTACCATTTCATCACTTTCTTCAAATATCTTGTCTGTGGTTTCCTTGAACTTCCTGGTCATCTTATCAACATTCTTGTTAATATCAAATTTTGTTTTCCTTGCTGTAACAATTCTCATCTGATATCCCAAAAGAAGGAAGAGAACCAATGCTATGAGACTAAAAGGCAATGTAATCAATACCAGAAGGGCTACCATCCAGAATGGAAGATTCAGATATACCTTGTCTTTTTTTCTAAGAACAAAATCCGTTGAAAGAAACTTGCTCAGTACCCTGTTTGCATTATTATTTACATTATCCCTTCTGTGTCTTCTATGTCCGTGGTAATTCTTCTTATTCTTTTCTAGTTCAATTATGGCTTGTACTATATCGCCTTCATTGTTTTCAAGAGCTTCCTTTGCTTCTTCGTAAGTAACGTTTACTCTGCTTCTTAACTCATCAATCATTTCCAATGTAACTTTCATGACCTTACCTCCTTTATTATGTCTATATTATATGCCGTCGGTATTAGTAGTTACTTAAGCAAGTATTAGAATAAGATTAGAATAAAACCATAAGTATATGAAAAAAGGACTCAGAATGGATTTTCCCGAGTCCTTCACAACCTACTACTCCAATCCAGGAGAGTCGTTGTCTCTATTTTTAACCTTTAAAAGGATTTCCTTTGCTACTTCATCAACACTTTTGCTTCCCATGTCTCCTTCGGCTCTTTGCCTAACAGAAACTGCAGATGCTTCAATTTCCTTTTCACCTACAACCAGCATATAAGGTATTTTCTGAAGTTGTGCTTCTCTTATCTTATATCCTATCTTTTCAGATCTTGTGTCCATTTCAACTCTTATATCCATACCTTCAAGCTGCTTTTTAACCTTTTCCGCATAGTCATTGTACTTGTCCGAAATAGGCAGTATCTTTGCCTGAACAGGTGCAAGCCATGTTGGGAAGGCTCCTGCATAATGCTCTATAAGTATTCCCATGAATCTTTCAATTGAACCGAATATTGTTCTGTGAAGCATTACCGGTCTGTGCTTCTCACCGTCTTGACCAACATATGATAGGTCAAATCTCTGCGGCATTTGGAAGTCAAGCTGGCAGGTACCACACTGCCATGTCCTGCCTATTGCATCTTCAAGATGGAAATCTATCTTTGGTCCGTAGAATGCTCCGTCACCTTCGTTTACAATATATTTAACATCCATTTCAATCAATGCTCCTCTTAATGATTCAATGGCTACATTCCATTCCTCATCTCTTCCTATTGCCTTTTCAGGTTTTGTTGAAAGTTCTACATGATACTTGAATCCGAATATCTTGTACATTTCATCTGTAAACTTTACAACACCCATAATCTCTTCCTTCAATTGTTCAAGAGTAACAAAGAGATGTGCATCATCCTGAGTAA
This sequence comes from uncultured Clostridia bacterium, assembly GCA_964523535.1. Lineage (GTDB taxonomy): Bacteria > Bacillota > Clostridia > Tissierellales > Dethiosulfatibacteraceae > Dethiosulfatibacter. Next base: position 2,443 of record CAZFYP010000234.1, on the reverse strand, counting down.
AGCTTCTTACCCTCATAAGACCGTGAAGAGCTCCCGACATTTCATGTCTGTGAACAAGTCCCATTTCACCAAGTCTCAAAGGAAGATCCCTGTAGGAATACATATTACTCTTGTATACCAGTATTCCACCCGGACAGTTCATAGGCTTGATAGCATAGTCTGCTCCGTCTATTTCTGTGAAGTACATGTTTTCCTTATAATTGTCATAGTGTCCCGATCTGTGCCATAACTCTTCATTAAGGATTATGGGAGTCTTTACTTCACCATAACCATTCTTAGTATGTTCTTTTCTCCACAAATCTTCCAATAGGTTTCTGAAGATCATTCCCTTTGGATGGAAGAATGGGAATCCAGGTCCTTCTTCGTGCATTGAGAATAGGTCAAGTTCTTTTCCAAGTTTCCTGTGATCTCTTTTCTTAGCTTCTTCAAGTCTGTGAAGGTACTCTTCCAGCTGCTTGTTTTTCTCGAAAGAAGTTGCATAAATTCTTTGAAGCATCTTGTTGTCTTCGCTTCCTCTCCAGTATGCACCGGCTATGCTAAGTATCTTCATTGATTTTACTTTTTTAGTAGTCTGAAGGTGAGGTCCGGCACAAAGGTCAACAAAGTCTCCCTGCTTGTAGAATGAAATCACTGCATCTTCAGGAAGATCGTTGATCAACTCTACCTTGTACTTCTCTCCTCTTTCTTCCACAAATGCAAGTGCTTCATTTCTAGGAAGTTCGAATCTTTCGATCTTAAGGTTTTCCTTTACGATTTTCTTCATTTCAGCTTCGATTTTTTCGAAGTCAGATTCAGTAAATACATGTTCTGAATCGAAATCGTAATAGAATCCATTGTCTATGGCCGGTCCGATTGCAAGCATTGTTCCCGGATATAATCTCTGAACTGCCTGGGCAAGTATATGTGAACTTGTATGTCTGAATATGTCCTTTCCTTCGTCGTCATCAAACTTCAGCAAGCTTACTGTACTGTCTTTTTCCACCAATTGATCCAGGCCTGCAGGACACCCGTTTACCATTGCTCCTACAATTACTCTTGCAAGTCCCTCACTTATGTTTTTCGCTATGTCTATTACTTTAACTGCTTCTTCAAATTCTCTTATGCTGCCGTCAGGCAATGTTATTTTTATCATTTTCTTCCTCCTCAAAAAAATAAAATCCCGTCCCTGGAAAGGGACGAGATAAATTCACGTGGTTCCACCCTAATTGCTTCTCTAAAGGCTTATCGCGCCTGGACGAAGTCCTTAGTTCAGACTTTGTTCGGAGCTAGTTTTCAACCGTTCATGAATGAAAATACTTACAGCCAAGGTATCTTCTCTCTTTAAACTGTTTCCGGTCTACTCGACTCGTCATCACATTAATATTGTCTTCATTATAAATACATAAAAATATTTTGTCAATACAAAAGTTGATTAATCCATTCACAGGTCTGATTAATTTGTGATGGTATCCGGTTGAATTTTCAGGATAATAATCCCTGTCACCTTGATATATCAACATATATCGTGATTCAATGATATAATTACATGAAAAACAATACAAAACTAGTAGTTTCAGTAAATTAATGGACTTATTTTCCACTGTTTGCATTATGCAAATCGGTATTTCCGTTAAATTTAATACTTTATTAATATTTACATGTTCATTAGTAATGTATAATGTATTTTAACGAAGGGAGTGTTAAATATGAATTCAATATTTTCAATTATCATTTTATTTATTATCATTAGTGTTATTTCTTCGGTAATCAAAGGAATATCAAACAGCAAAGGAAACCCATTTGAAAGATTTACTCAAAAAGGTGAAGAGCCAAGAGAATATGACGAAAACGGCAATCCAGTATTCAAAAAGAAAAATATCAACATGGACAAGTTCCCAGGCAAAATTGTAGTAATTATAATAGTAGTAATATTCATTGCTCTAGCTGCAATGAACTCATACTATACCATCGACCAAAGCGAGCAGGCTTTGATTTTCAGATTCGGCTCTCACAACAAGACAGTTACAACTCCGGGACTTAACTTCAAAGTACCTTTTATTGACTCTGTAGAAATTGTAAATATAGAGGAAATCAGAAGAATAGAATACGGTTTTAGAAGCAATACTCAGAATGAATCATTCTTTGACGAATATTCAAACGATAATTACTCAGACGTAAGTTCTGAAAAGGTAATGATCACAGGTGATGAAAACCTTGTTGAAGTAGAGGTTATAGTTCAATACAAGGTCATAGATCCTGAAGCCTATATCCTGAATGTGGATGCTCCAAAAGAAACACTTGAACTTGCAGCCTATTCAAGGATAAGAAGAGTCGTTGCAAACCACAACCTTGATGATGTTCTTACTTTAAACAAGGCTGTAATGCAGCAGGAAATGCTTGAAGACATACAGGAAATATCGAACAAGTACGGTCTTGGAGTTCTTATAACAACAGTTCAACTCCA
>CAZFYP010000233.1:0-4552 GCA_964523535.1 uncultured Clostridia bacterium | reverse complement strand
AGAAATGGCTAAGACTGCTGGAAAAGAAGGAACTAAAAAAGAGGCAGAAATGTACTTGAACGCATTCATGGACACAGTTAAAGATGAATTGGTTAAGGGTGAAAAAGTACAATTAGTTGGATTTGGAACATTTGAAGTAAGAGAAAGAAAAGCAAGAAAAGGTAGAAACCCTAGAAACCCAGAGCAAGAAATTGAAATACCAGAATCAAAAGCACCTGTATTCAAAGCAGGAAAATCTTTGAAAGAAGCAGTTAACGAATAATAAGAAATGACTAAATCAGACCTGCCATATGGTCTGATTTTTCATTAGAAACAAGTTTCACGACATTGGACTTTGGTGAGTGGAATCGCTCATGAAAACATCATAACTGTTCCCTGCTCCGTCGATTATGTCTTTCTCTTATTGATAAGGTTGAAAGACATATCTCCAAGTCACGACCTCACAGTTAAGTTGTTTCCATTTCACTTAGCGCTTATAGAAGATAGCCTCCATTTTGCTAAGACAGGTCATTTTTTTATGAAATTTGTTTTGCTATAACGTAGGAGTATTTATGAGAATAGACAAGTTTTTGAAGAATTCGAGAATAATAAAGAGAAGGACAGTTGCCAAGGAGGCCTGTGAAAAGGGCAGGATAATGATTAATGGCAAGGCTGCAAAGCCGGGGACGGAAGTACAGGTTGACGACGTAATAGAAATCGTCTTTGGTGACAAGACTATGAAGGTGGCAGTTGAACAACTTACTGAGCATGTCAAGAAGGATGACGCCCAGGCCATGTACAGGATCCTTACATAAAGCAAATATAAGCAGCGCTTTTAAACACTCTCAATATTGAGGGTGTTTTTTAGTTTTTTGTTTTCCGTATTTTTTTTTATAGAAACGTCAAGAAACTCATGATTGAGCATCTTCTGAATGCAATAGAACTCGTGGATATGAAGGGTTGATAATTTCAATGTGATTTTATATTTGTGACAATCTTGACAAGAGGCATAAAATAATATATATTTTATGAGTAAGCTGCACCGGGATTAATCGTATTGAGTATCTCAAAAATTAGTGTCGGTAATAGTTGTTTGATTCATATTAAGACTTTGACGGGAAGAGTAGGTTTTGTAAAGCAGTTTAGAGAGCCGGAGTTGGTGAAAACCGGTCTGTAATAGAAGCTGAAGATGGCCCCTGAGTTACAGGATTGAAAACAAGTAGGTTCTGTCGCAGTCCAGCGTTACGGGCAGGTTTATGACCCCTGAGGTGACTTCTGCAAGGAATTCACGAAAAAGAGTGGTAGCACGGATATATTCGTCTCTTATTATTATAATAAGAGACGTTTTTTATTTTTAGCCATAAATGACCGCTAGCTGGGTTTGAAATAATATCTTTTTCCGTTCCCTGCTCACTCACAACGTGAATCTATTATTGAGAATGTTGATTGACGAACTTCGAATTCACGACCTCACCGAGAAAAGATATTATTTCTGTAGGCATAAGTAAAAACCTTAGGAAGAATATATTATTTGTACAGTTGAGATCTACTTAAGTTAGTATTTAAGTTTTGACAGTTGTACAACAGTTTAATAATTCAGATATTTGTGAGGTCACGAATTCAAGGTTTGTCTGTTTTCCTCATCAATATTAACAGACCTTCTGAGTGAGTAGGGAACATGTATCTGATTTATTAAACGACTTATAGTAAGAAAAATAAAAGATACGAATAAAATCTATTACAAAAAGGAGCAATTATGAGTAAGGAAAAATATTATATCACCACGGCTATTGCCTATACTTCGGGAAAGCCACATATTGGAAACACTTATGAGATAGTTTTGGCGGATTCTATTGCAAGATTCAAGAGGCTTGCAGGTTATGATGTTTTCTTCCAGACTGGTACAGATGAGCATGGCCAAAAAATCGAGCTTAAGGCTGAAGAGGCTGGTGTTGATCCCCAGCAGTTTGTTGACGATGTAGCAGCTGAAATAAAAAGGATCTGGGATATAATGAATACTTCTTATGACAAGTTCATAAGGACTACGGATATAGACCACAAGGAGACAGTACAGAAGATATTCAAGAAGCTTTATGACCAGGGAGATATTTACAAGGATGAATACGAAGGATGGTATTGTACTCCATGTGAGTCTTTCTATACTGATGGACAGCTTGTAGACGGCAATTGTCCCGACTGCGGAAGACCTGTCCACAAGACCAAGGAAGAGGCATATTTCTTCAAGCTCAGCAAGTATGCAGATAGACTCATGAAGCATATAGAGGATAACCCTCACTTCATCCAGCCTGAATCAAGAAAGAATGAGATGATTAACAACTTCCTCAAGCCAGGTCTTCAGGACCTTTGTGTATCAAGAACATCATTCAAGTGGGGAGTGCCTGTTACATTTGATGAAAATCATGTAATCTATGTATGGATTGATGCATTATCAAACTATATTACAGGTCTCGGATATAATCCTGAAGGAGAATGCGGAGACCTTTTCAAGAAGTACTGGCCTGCAGATGTCCACCTGATTGGCAAGGACATATTGAGGTTTCATACTCTTTATTGGCCAATTATGCTTATGGCTCTTGACGTCGAACTTCCCAAGCAGGTATTTGGACATCCCTGGCTCATGGTTGGGGAAGGAAAGATGTCCAAGTCAAAGGGTAACGTAATATATGCAGACTTTCTAGTTGACCATTTCGGAGTTGATGCAGTGAGATACTTTGTACTTCATGAGATGCCTTTTGCAAATGACGGAACAATAACTTATGAACTGCTAATAGAGAGAATTAATTCTGAACTTGCAAATATTCTTGGAAATCTTGTAAACAGGACAGTTACAATGGTTAATAAGTATTTTGATGGAAATATACTCCCACAGGGAGATCTTGATGCAATAGATAAGGAGCTTATTGAACTGGCCCTTGCTACACCTGGTAATGTAAATGCAAAAATGGATGACTTGAAGGTTGCAGATTCAATTGATGAAATATTCAAGCTCTTGAGAAGAAGCAACAAGTACATAGATGAAACAATGCCTTGGGTTCTTGGAAAGGACGAAACCAAGAAGGAAAGACTTGGAACAGTTCTTTATAATCTTCTTGAATCCATAAGAATAGCTGCCGTATTACTTGAACCATATCTTCCTGAAACATCGGAAAAGATATTGAAACAGTTGAATACTCAAGTAAAAGGATGGGACAGCCTTCAGGAATTTAATGGAATCAAGGCTGGTGACAAGGTAGGAAGACCTGAGATTCTTTTCTCAAGACTGGATGCAAAGAAGAAACTTGCAGAGCTTGGCGGTGAAACCGAAGAAGCTAAAAAGCCTAAGGAGGAAAAGAAGGAAGGGAAGAACAAGAAGAAGGAAAAGGAAGAGATTTCCATAGATGATTTTGCCAAGCTTGACATGAGACTTGCGGAAGTATTGTCAGTTGAGAAACATCCTGATGCAGACAGACTTCTAGTAATCCAGCTTAAGGTAGGTCAAGAAAAAAGACAGGTCGTATCAGGAATAGCGAAGTGGTATGAGCCTGATGACCTTGTTGGGAAACAGGTAGTAATGGTTTACAATCTGGCGCCGGTGACTCTTAGAGGAGTTGAATCCCAGGGAATGATTCTTGCAGCTACAAAGGGCAAGAAACTTACTCTTGTTTCTACCCTTGAAGAATTCAAGGATGGAGCAAAAATATCTTAGGAGATAAATTATGTCAAATATAATGTATCAAGGTGTTCTTGTATTCGGAGTGGTTATGCTTGTTTTGAATATTAAGAATAAAATAAAAAATGCCAGAAATAAAGGTCAAACACTTCTGAAATTCACTTCTGACAACAAGTTGATGAATATGATGAGTGCATTGGTATTTGGACTTCTTGCACTTATGGGAGTTTCCCTGGTTAAGAACCTGCAGGCGGGAAATGAAATACCGAGTCTAGAAATGTTGCAGTATGTGGCTACCATGGTTCTTTTTATGGCCGTAATGTTGAATACATTTGGAAGTTCACAAATTACTGAAGGGGGCATATTGAAAAGCAATACTCTTATTAAGTGGGAAGATATAAAATCCATTGAGTGGACAGGCTTTAAAAAGAAGACATGCAAGCTCATAATCAACTATGATGTTGGCGGAACTATGAGAAGGCAAAGAATTACAGTAAAGGATGACAAGGTGGAGAAAGAGAAGGCTGCATCTTTAATCAAGCAGTATAGAAAGGCTACAAAAAAGAAAAAGTAGGTGTAGACAATGTTGGTAGACAGCCATGTACATTTAGACGATAAAAAATTTGATGACGACAGGGAAGCGCTTATAGACAGATTCCAGGAAGCAGGCCTGGCCTATGTTCTCCATTCTGCATATGACCTTCAGTCGTCAATTAGGGCAGTTAATGCTTCAGAGAAGTATGATGAAATCTATGCATCCGTAGGATATCATCCCCATGATGTCAAGGATCTGTCATATGAAACTCTTGAAGTCATAAAATCCCTTACTAAAAAAGACAAGGTCGTGGCAGTAGGAGAGATAGGTCTTGACTACTACTATGACAATTCCCCAAGAGACCTTCA
>CAZFYP010000232.1:0-4600 GCA_964523535.1 uncultured Clostridia bacterium | reverse complement strand
AATTTTTAAAGTTACTTATTATAAGGATATTTTTTCATATGAAAGGATACTTATTCATGGTAATATATATAATTATCGATTGAAATATATAAATCTAAAACTAAATCATGGCAACAAGCTGAATAACAGCTTGTTATCATATGTATTAATTGGACTTGCAGGTGATTTAAATGTTGCCTCCGAGAAGATTATTAGAGGAGGACATGTTATGAAGATTTCAAAAAAAGACGCTTTGATGTGGTTGGAATTTTTTTCGCAATATTCTGAGGAAGAGGAAATGAGTGCAAAACAAGAAGAGATTATTTATTCTACTCTGGCACAAATCGAAGCAGCCATAGATCACAGAAATGAAATGCTTATGTTGGAAATTGGAAATTTGAAAAATCTAGAGAATAGGACTTTTTATGTAGGTAATGAAAATAAATTTCCAAAGGGATGCCGTTCTTGTCTATTGGGTACAGGCTTGAGTGCAATCAGGAAAACCAACAAATGTAATCTGGAGTGCAAATTTTGTTATAATTATGGTCAATTGGATGATATTCCTCCAATTGGGCAAGGAATGTGGGAAATTGGAGGCACTAAGTTTTATGAGAAGGATATCGACTTGCTTCTTTCAATCCAGAAGAAACCAACTGGCATCGCCTATGTTTATATAGAGCCCTTCATGGAAATTGAAAAATACTATTCGGTAATTAAAAAATTCAGTGAAGCTCAAATTCATCAACACTTATATACAAATGGCACTTTAGCTACCGAGGAAACGCTTAAAGCATTAGGCGAAGCTGGACTTAACGAGATCCGTTTCAATTTGGGAGCTTCAGAGTGTTCAGACAAAGTTATTGAAAATATGGGAATAGCAAAAAAATATATAAACAATGTAGGTGTTGAAACTCCAATGACACCCGAACTTTTTGAAATGTTTTTTAAGAAAAAGCAAGCAATCTTAGACACGAAGCTCGATTTTATCAATTGTGCAGAACTTCACTTAAATGGGAACAACATAGACAATTATCATGGAGAAAACATGTATATTTCCAGACATGGCTATGTATCTCCTATCTGGAGTAGAGAATTAACTTTGAAATTCATGAAAATAGCAGACGAAGAAAACTGGGATTTAGTGGTTCATGACTGTTCAAACTATACGAAATTTGCCAGAGGTTTAAATTTGAGCAGCAAAGAGGGTAAATGGTTCGGAGCTAGCAATTATACCAGTGAGTTTTCCAGTATTCCATACCAAGTAGTTTTACCATTACTGAGGGATGAAAATTTTAAATTCTTGAGTGAAGAAGAATTGCCGAAAGGTTATAGACAGGGAGAACTAATACTGTAGTAAGACTTCAATCTCTTTTATGATTTAATTATGTTATGATTCAGGAAATACAGTTTAGTACAAGTAGGATTGAGATTATAAGTGTTGATGGATCTAGTTTCTAAGACTAAGAAAAGATCATGCCTTAAATTATGCATGATCTTTCTCTTTTTATATTTTCAACTACTATTTCTCCAGTTTTTCAAGCAATTCTTTTCTAAGATCTTCAAATCCCGGCTTGCCAAGAAGTGCAAACATGTTCTTCTTGTATGCTTCAACACCCGGCTGATCAAATGGATTAACACCTAAAAGGTATCCGCTGATACCACATGCTTTTTCAAAAAAGTAAATCAACTTTCCAAAATTAAATGCATCAAGAGCCTCTATTGTAAGAACAAGGTTAGGTATACCACCATCAACATGTGCCAGCAATGTACCCTGGAATGCCTTTTCATTTACAAAATTAAAACCCTTACCGGCTAGGTAATTCAAACCGTCAAGATTCACTTCAGCTTCTTCAATAATTACGTCTGCTTCAGGATTCTTAACCATAAGAACTGTTTCAAAAATGTTACGACGTCCTTCTTGAATATATTGACCCATAGAGTGAAGGTCTGTTGAGTTATGAACAGCTGCCGGGAAAATACCTTTATTGTCTTTTCCCTCTGACTCACCGTAGAGTTGCTTCCACCACTCTGCAACAAAAAACATTTGAGGTTCATAGTCTACAAGAATCTCCGTTGTTTTTCCCTTGTTGTAAAGAGCATTACGAATAGCAGCATATTGATAACAGATATTTTCATTGATATCATCATTGGCATATTCAACACGTCCTGCATCAGCACCGGCCATCAATTGGTCAATATCAATTCCTGCAGCAGCAATTGGTAGTAATCCAACAGGAGTCAATACCGAATAACGACCACCTACATTATCAGGAATAACAAAGGTTTCATAGCCTTCAGAATCTGCAAGCTCGCGAAGGGCTCCTCTTGCCTTGTCTGTTGTGGCAAAAATTCTTGATTTTGCTTCTTCTTTTCCATATTTATCTTCCACTAACTTCTTAAGTACTCTAAAGGAAATTCCAGGTTCAGTTGTTGTACCTGACTTTGAAATAACATTTAAGCATACATCTTTTCCTTCAAGGAATTTTACCAATTGGCTTAAGTAAGTTCCACTGATTGTATGACCTGCGAACAATACTTGAGGTGCTTTCCTTTTTTGAGAAGGTTGCATATTGAAAAAGGGGCTTGTAAGTGCTTCGATAGTAGCTTTGGCACCCAGATAAGAGCCACCAATTCCGATGACAACCAAGACGTCTGACTTTTCTTGAATTGATTTCGCTGCAGACTTTATACGTGCAAACTCTTTTTTATCATATGCTTGTGGCAAATCCATCCAACCAAGAAAATCATTTCCCAGGCCTGAACCTTCATGAAGCATATCATGTGCCGCCTTAACCATATTCTCTAAACCACTTAATTCATAATTATGAATACCACTATTGGAATAATCAAATGTTAAATTCATATAATCCTCCTATTTAATTGTTTATTATAGTAGTTTGTTATACGATGCTTCAATACCACTATAATTATTATAGCATTCTGGGATTGATGAAACAAGAATATAGATTTAGGGTGGCGATAATTAACGCTTTTTACCACTTCCACCTGGCATACCTGGAGGTCTTCCACCTGTTGCTTGTTGTGTTGGATCAATGCTTGTGCCGTTTCCATCGACGATTGTGCCGCCAGTATAGGTCAGGCTACCTGTAACATCAACATTACCATCACCACCAGCGTAAATTGCCGATACATCAAGTATAATGTAGCCTCCGCTAATCACCATATCTCCATTGGAATCAAGACCGTCACCTTGACATGTAATGCTTAAGTTGCCTCCTGCTATAGTAACAAGTGAATAGCTTTCACCACCATTTATCCCATCATCGAGTACATTGATTGTGATATCACCATCGTTTATAGTTATATATGTCCCTTCTAAACCTTCGTAACCATTCTCAATTATAATTGTACCTCCATTGATTTCCAAGCTATTGTGAGCTGTAATGGCTTCATCACCTGAATTTATGGTATAGCTACCACCATTGATTATAATATCGTTATTGGCGTTAAAGGCATCTTCATAAGAAGATATAAGAAAGCTTCCCTGGTTAACTGTGATGTCGTCGCTCTTAATAGCTTTCATACTTTCTGTCAATTGGTCCGTTTCAGAAACACTACCGCCGGAACCTTCTCCTACAGTTATGATGTTGAGGACACCTTGGTAGCCACCTCCAGTTGTAATATCAAAAGTACCATCCAATATGTGGAGATAAATATCAGCCTGTAGACCATCTTCGCCGGCAACAATGGTGTACTGACCACTGACTATTTCAATGTAATTCGTTGCATTGACGGCGTCTTCTCCAGTCTCTATAGTTATGTTACTGTTTTCAAAATAAACGTAACCTTTGTCAGTATTTTCATCATTATCCACCTGGATTCCGTCTTTTTTAGCAATAATGGAAAGGTTAGTATCTTGGGCACTAAGACTGTCATTTGCCTGGATACCGTCTTTTGCTACGACAATTTTATAATTACCACTCACATACTCTATATCATCTTTTCCAACAATGCCATGGGTATAGTCTGAAATGATTGATATAGTACCTGTACCGCCAAATATCAAATCACTTTTTGAAAATATAACGCCATCAACAGAATCAACATTATCGGAAATATCTGCTCCAATAGATAGGACATTATTATCACCTTCTGAGGTAATTCTTACTTGGTCAGCACTTATTACATAAATCGGCGCCGAATAATTACAGTTAATTTGTACATCCTTTAATATTAAGTCAACATCATCTGAATCACTGCAATCAACGATTATTTGTCCATTATCTATAGAACCACTAATTGTGTAAGTACCTGCCTTAGTGATTGTCAGGGATTCATTTTCAAGGCTTATTTTACCAGATACAGTGGAGTCTACTGTTACACTGCTGTCACTTTCTTCACTTGTGTCGCTTGCTACTTCCACTTCGCTTGCTTTTTCTGAGCCACTCACTTCATCCCAACCATTTGCCCCACTTGAATCATCAGTTTCATAATTATTTTCTTCTGTTATTACTGTCTCTACATTTTCTACCTCAATAGAAAGTGGCTCATCGCTATCAATAGATTCACCGCAACCTATAAGGCTCATAGTTAAAACTATTAATACAATTAAATATATTGTTTTTTTCATGATTACACCTTCCTTCAATGTTTATGGTAT
>CAZFYP010000231.1:0-4610 GCA_964523535.1 uncultured Clostridia bacterium | reverse complement strand
ACAAAGTGGAAAGACTTGATTTGGAAATGGCAAAAAAATTCATCGGTGGAAGAGGACTGGGTACCAAAATAATGATGGACGAAGTGGATCCAAAGGTGGATGCATTAAGTCCGGAAAACAAACTTCTTGTAGTAACAGGACCTATGACTGGAACTCCCGTAGCGACAGGTGGAAGATACATGGTAGTTACAAAGTCACCCCTGTCAGGAACAATCGCTTCCTCCAACTCAGGTGGAAAGTGGGGAGCAGAGCTTAAATTTGCAGGATATGATGTTATCATATTTGAAAACAGGGCTGAAAATCCCGTATATGTAAACATCGAAGACGACAAGGTTGAAATACTTCCTGCCGATGAGCTTTGGGGAACAGTGGTTTCGAAAACTACTAAAATGCTTGAAGAGAAACATGCAAAAGGATGCAAGGTAATGGCAATAGGACCTGGAGGAGAAAATCTTTCGAAAATTGCTGCAATCATGAACGATGAAGACAGGGCTGCAGGAAGGTCGGGAGTAGGAGCTGTAATGGGTTCCAAGAATCTTAAGGCTGTAGTTGTCAAGGGGAGCAAGAAGATGATGGTTCCCGACAGAGACAAGCTTAAGGAGTTTAGAAAGACTCAACTGGCCAAGATTAAGGAAAACGGGCTTACAGGTGAAGGCCTGCCTGCTTATGGAACTGCAATTCTTGTAAACGTAATGAACGAGCTGGGAAGTTTCCCTACAGACAATTTCCAGAAGGCACAATTTGATGAAGCGGATGAAATCAGCGGTGAAACGCTGGCAGAAAAACATCTCATCAAGAACACAGCCTGTTTTGGATGTCCTATAGGCTGTGGAAGGTTTGTAAACATGGGAGACAAGAAAGTTGGAGGACCAGAGTATGAAACCATATGGGCCTTTGGATCCGACTGCGGAATCAGCAACATGGATGCCATCATTGAAGCCAACTACTGGTGCAACGAAATGGGAATAGATACAATCTCTGCAGGTGCCACAATAGCAGCGGCAATAGAACTCAAGGAAAAAGGATTCATCAAGGAAGAAGACCTTGACGGTCTCAAGCTTGAATTCGGAAATGGAACAGACATAGTTGAATGGGTAAAAAGAATGGGATACAGACAAGGTCTTGGAGACAAGATGGCTGATGGTTCATACAGGCTTTCTGATGGATTTGGAGTAGCTGACTTTTCAATGACTGTCAAAAAACTTGAATTGCCTGCCTATGACCCAAGGGGAACCCAGGGACAGGGACTTGCATATGCTACATCCAACAGGGGAGGTTGTCACGTAAGGGGATACCTGATTGCTCCTGAAGTTGCAGGAATACCTGAGCAGCTTGACAGATTTTCTATTGAAGACAAGGAAAAATGGGCAAAGATATTCCAGGATCTCACAGCATCAATAGATTCCCTTGGAGTATGTCTATTCACTTCATTTGCACTGGGAGCAGATGACTATGCAGGAATGTATAATATAATCTGCGGAAGCAACCTGACTGGTGACGACATCCTTGAAATAGGAGACAGGATATGGAATCTTGAAAGAATGTTCAACCTTGAAGCAGGAATATCTCCTGCTGAAGATACTCTTCCTAAGAGACTTCTCAAGGAACCTATTCCTGAAGGACCATCAGAAGGCTGGGTAAACAAGCTGCCTGAGATGCTTCCAAAATACTACAAGGTAAGAGGCTGGGACAAGAATGGAATACCTACCAAAGAGAAGCTTGAATCCCTTGGTCTCGGTGAAGATAAACTTAGATCCAGGAAATAGACATAAAATCACGATAGAATAAATGCATATACAGCAAAAAGCCACCTTCCGTCTGCATGGTCAAATTGAGGCCATGCAGATTTTTTCTGTTTCCCGGGATAATATCATTGCGTGTGAAGGAGTAAGAAAATATTCCGTAGCGTAATGAAAAATGATATAATGTTGGCAATTCAAAAAAGAAACAAAAGAATAAATCAGCTATAATAAATAGACGAGGAAGTGAAAATGAACAATAGAATGAAAAGATTTTTAACCATAATAAGTGCAATGATAATACCGGGTTCGGGACATGTCATATTAAAAAAGCCTGTGAGAGGACTCATGCTTGTATTTTGGATGCTTGCAATGGGATTCATATCATACAATATTACAGATGAATCGATCTCCTTTTTAGGAAGGTATGCGGGAGGATTTCTTGTATATATCCTTTCAATACTTGAAGTCTGGAAAATGTCATGACTTGCTAACAATGGCAGTTTGACATAAGATATGACAGGTGATACAATTTTATTATACAAATGAAAGTTCATTAATAAAATGGAGGTATCGTCATATGAAAAAAGATGAATTGTTTACAATAAAACAGGCTATATTGAATGAAGTAGAGGGATATGAATTCTACAAGATGGCTGAGAGGCAGGCTGAAAATGAAGATGCAAAGGAATCATTTTCAATACTGGCTTCGGAAGAAATGAAGCATGCACAGTACCTTAAGGAACTTTTTGATAAAATGAAAAATGAGGGAGAAGATTTTGAGCTTGCCTATCTTTCAGATCCTCCATCTCCTCATATATATGATTGGACAAATTACAAATTCAAGAAACCTTCAATGGCTATGTCGATATATGGAACGGCGGTAAATCTTGAAAAGGCTTCAATTGATTTTTATGAAACTGCAAAAGAGAATACAAAAAATGAAGAAGCAGGCAAGCTTTTTGACATGTTGATAAGATGGGAAAATATTCATCTACAACAATTTCAAAAGGCATATGAAATAAGCAAAGAAGACTGGTGGAATGACCAGGGATATGCACCTTTCTAAAAAAATATTAAACTATTATCAAATTACATTGAAAATAAGGCATTCCTTAAAGCGGAGTGCCTTTTTTTATTTAAAAAGTCTTCACAAGGGTACTGTTCGGTGATATAATAAAAATACAAACATATGTTCTGGTTTTTTTAAAAAAAAAGGAAGTGAATGCTGTTTTGAAAAAAGATAATATCGTAATGCATATAGATGTGAATTCCGCTTTTTTATCCTGGCAGGCAGCATACAACAGACAGATAGGAATTGAGGAGGATATAAGGGTAATTCCTGCAGTAATAGGAGGAAGTGAAGAAAGGCGCCATGGAATAGTACTTGCCAAATCAATACCTGCCAAAAAATTGGGAGTAAAGACGGGAGAATCCCTCATGGAGGCAAGACTCAAATGTCCCCACCTCAAGGTGATTCCGCCAAGTTATGATGTCTATACAAGGGCCAGCAGGAAGATGCGGGACCTTTTGGCGGATTATGCTCCAAAAATAGATGTTTTCAGTATCGATGAATGCTTTATGGATTTTTCGGGAACAAGGGATCTTCTTGGAGATCCTGTAGAACTGGCATGGAAAATAAAAGAGAGAATCAAGGATGAGTTTGGCTATACCGTAAATATAGGAATATCAACAAATAAGCTTCTTGCCAAACAGGCAAGCGAGTTTGAAAAGCCAGACAAGGTCCATACTCTCTATCCTGAACAAATCAAGGATAAGCTTTGGCCTCTTCCAGTAGGAGAGCTTTTCATGGTGGGATACAGGACCGTACCAAAACTCCATATGCTCAACATATATACCATAGGTGAGCTTGCAAATACGGACAGGGAAATTCTTTCAAGTTTGCTCAAGTCCCATGGCAGGCTTATACATGACTATGCATGGGGAAAGGATAATTCCAAATTTTCTGAAAAGACCAGTTTTCCTTTCAAAGGTGTGGGAAACGGAAGCACTATACATTTTGATGTGGAAGACAGGCTTACAGCCCATAAAATCCTTTTAAGCCTGGTGGAGACAGCATCAAAAAGATTGAGGGATGAAGATATGAGCTGTCGTGTAGCTGCAGTGGGAATCAAGAACAAGGATTTCGGATACCATTCACACCAGAGGAAGATTCCCGTATTCACAAACTGTACCCAGGACCTTTTTGAAATCATAAGAGAACTTTTCGATGAAACATGGGATGGAAAACCCATAAGACATATGAATGTAAGATTTACAGACCTGGAAAGAAGCAAGTTCAAGCAGCTCAATTTTTTCCAAAATGAATATAGTAAAAAAATGGAGAAACTGGACATGGCAATAGACTGCATAAGAGAAAAATACGGCAAATATGCAGTTGTAAGAGCAGATTATATAGATTCCGGTCTTTCGCCTGTTCTTGGAGGATATCCAAATGATGATTATCCGGACATGAGCAGTATATTGTAAGGAAGTGTTTTAGTATGAAATTATTGAATCATCCTGTTGATATGATTGCTATCTTTGACTCAAAGGGCAAGATAAAGCCCTTTAAGTTCAAGTATGAAGACAAGACCATAAAGGTTGAAAGAATTGTAAAGTATTATCAGGAGAAACTGGCTGGAAATGAAAGAATAGTATTTGTATGCATCCACAATGGAAAGGACATGTATGAGCTTAAATATGAGCTTGACAGCCACAAATGGTATTTGTTTAAAAAATGAAGAGAAAGCATTGAAATGAAAGGTGAAATCAATAAAAATGATATTGTAAAAAAAATGACACATAAAAGTGTCTTTTTTTTGTTGCAAAATTGTGCAGGAGTAGTATAATAAAACTGTGAGCGCTCAC
>CAZFYP010000230.1:0-4686 GCA_964523535.1 uncultured Clostridia bacterium | reverse complement strand
TTGACATCGAAGAAGTAGATGACGGCGAATGGGAAATCATCATAGAGAAAGCTAAGTAATCAACTGACAGTTGCTGTTAGACAAATAAAACGGAGGTGTAGTTTTGGAATTTTTGAAAAAACTTAAAGACAATGTGTTCTTTAAAAGATGGTTCAAAACACCTTATACATATGTGATTGGAGCAATCCTCCTTTCAATTTTTCAAATAGTTACATTTGGAATAACCGGGAACCCATGGGGAGTTTCAGGAGTTTTGGCAAACTGGGGAGCCTGGATGTTTGAAGCGGTAGGTGGTAGTGTTGATAAATGGTACTACTTCAGCAGTGAAGGTGCTCAGAGAACTCTTGAGGCCGGCTTCATGAACCATGGACCAACTATGAGAAATCTAGGTATAATTTTTGGTGCACTGTTTGCATCTTTGATGGCATCACAGTTTAAGATCAAGAAGATCAAGTCAAAGAAACAGGTAGTAGCTGCCATATTAGGTGGACTAATGATGGGATATGGTGCGAGAATCGCAGGAGGATGTAATATAGGTGCATTGTTCAGTGGTATATCTTCACTTTCCTTATCAGGATGGGTATTTGCTTTCTTCATGTTCTTTGGAGCAGTAACAGGAAGCAAGCTTCTTGTAAAATACTTTATGTAGACAAGGTTAAATGAAATAATGGTAAGTATGCTTGCTTTATGCAAGCATACTTAGTATGAAAATCCATAAAAAACTATAAAAAACAACGGAGGATATATAGATATGGCAAGAGAAAAGAAAATTGAATATTATGATGTGGTAGTTATCGGAGCAGGTGCTGCCGGACTAACCGCTGCAATCTACAGTGCTAGAGCAAGACTGAAGACATTGATTATGGAAAAGGCCTTGGTTGGTGGACTTGCAACATATACAAATGAAATCGAAAACTATCCTGGATTCCCTAATAGTCCAAAAGGTGAAGATATAACTAACGAAATGAAGGCTCAGGCCAAGAAGATGGGTGTTAAGTTCAAATTGACAGAAGTACAAAAGGTTGAACTTGAAGGTGAAGAAAAAGTTGTTGAAACTTTCAGAAACAAGTTTATCGCAAAGTCTGTAATTCTTGCAACTGGTGGAAGACCTCGTATAACAAAAGCCAAGAACGAAGAGAACTACCTGTTTGACAAGGGAATATCATTCTGTGCAACTTGTGATGCTGCAGCAAATACTGACAAGACTGTCGTAGTTATAGGTAGTGGAGATGCAGCTATAGAAGAGGGAATGTTCCTTACAAAGTTTGCTGAAAAGGTTATAGTATCTGTAATGCATGACGAAGGTACTATGGACTGCAATGAGATAGCAAAAGAAGCGGCTCTTGCAAATCCTAAGATGGAATTTGTATGGAATACTGTAGTTGAATCATTCGAAGGTGAAGAACACCTTGATACAGTAGTTCTTAAGGATCTTAAAGCCAACGAGCTCATTCCTGTAAAATGCGACAACTGTTTCGAATTCATTGGATACGTTCCAAATACAGAAATATTCAAAGATCAGGTAGATCTTACACCACAGGGATACATTCTTACTAATGAAAGAATGGAAACGACTGTAGAAGGTGTATTTGCTTGTGGAGACGTTAGAGAAAAATGGCTTAAGCAGGTAGCTACAGCTGTTGGTGACGGAGCTATTGCAGGATTTGCAGCTGAAAAATACATTGCTGAAAGTGAAGTATTTGAAGAAACAATCATGAAGAAGGATAAGAATGGTGCTATTTATGTATATAATGCCATAGAGTCTGCTCAAAGAGAGCTTCTTCCTATGATTGAAGAAATGACTGACAAGCACAATGCCGACTACAATTTCTGCAAGATTGATGTTTACAAGTCTGATGGACTTGCAAAGAGACTTGGAAAAACTGAATATCCATACGTAGCAATTGTTAAGGATGGAAAAGTAGCTGAATACGTTACTGATGTTACTGAAGATTCAATAATGGCAGCAATAAAATAAATTGACTAAGTCAAATCCCTGCAGGTTTAATATCCGGCAGGGATTTTTTTTCGTATGTTGTTCAAAGTGATTTTTTATGAAATATCACTAAACAGTTAGTCGACTTTGTAGATTCTAACGGACCATTCTTGGGAATTCATGTACCTTACTATTCTCATTCCATAAGGACTGGAGAATTCCTTTGCCAGGGTGCAGTTGTTGTTGAAAAATTCATTCATATCATCATAGTAGTAATATAGATTTCCGTATATTCCATTCCAGACGGGACGATGGTCAAATATGAAGTCCATTTCTTCCCCATAGACTATATATTCTATTTCCTTGGAATAGATGTATTCTTCAAAGGAAATACCATTTTCTTTTAAATAATGCAGGTTCCTGTAATCCACAAGACTTCCGTTGTCAAAATAAAATTCGGCGTTGAGATTGCATAGTGTCTTGTCTTCCGAGGATACTATTTCAGCTATGTTTTCAATATATTCTTCATAATCGTTGTTGATATAGGGATAAATATTGAAAATCGAAAAATAAAAAAGCAGGGAGCAGGTGGCAAAGGTGATAATCCTTTTGATATATGTCCTGTTCACAAGGTTTAAAAATATTAGCCAAAGGTATGGTATCATAAAAACGAAAGTGGTTTGGTTGAATCTTCCTATGACTACATATGTAATATTGATACCTGTAATGCAGAGGACAAGACCTGAAAGATAATGTTCATCCTTATTTCTTACTATGCAGTATAAGGCTCCAATGAATGAGAAAATAAAAAGCCAGAACTGAAATTTGACATAAGGTGTATAGTATGTTCCGCTTACAGAGTAATAAAGTTTCATATAGAAGTATTTTAATGTTGCAAACTTGGTTGAAGAAGTTTCCAGTACTCCAAACTGATTACCGAAGGTTTTATAGTGGTTAATAAAATCAGGGTCAAAGGAAAAGCTTAAATATACAAAAACAGCCGCAAATAATCCTGTAACAACGACGTATATGGTTAGAGACGAGAGTTTTTCCCTTTTGGCGACGAATAAATCATAAAGATAAAGCAATCCCGTCACAGCGGCTATGAAGAGTGCGTTAGGGTGGAATCCTATTGCAGTACCAGTGATTATTGCAAGAAGCAGGGGCTTCAGTAACTTGGATATGCTGCTGTAATAAATATAATATGAAAAAAGCATTAGAAAAAGTATAATTATTTCCTGTCTTGCAAAATGAGAAGCATAAATATATTGGATATCCAGTGATAGTACTACAGTAGAAATTAGTGCAAAGCTTAAATCTTTTGTTTTTCTGTAGTTTATCAGGTAGAAGACATATAGTGTTCCGCATGAAAAAAGGATTGACACAAGACGTACGGTAAAGGGAGAATACCCCAAAATGAATATAAAGGCTGATTGGATATAATGGAAAATAATTTTAATTCCATGGGGAAATCTGGGGTAAATATCGAAAAAGGTTTCCGTAACGGAAGGAGAGCCTGTTTCAAGATAATTTCTGGATAATCCGCTTAACCAGCTTTCGTCTGAATGAACAAAAGGAAAGTTGTCAAGGAAAAGTATGTTAATTAATAGATAAACGAATATATATAGCAATATTGGGTTTTCCAGGAAGTATTTGACCTTATTCTTTAATGGGTTCATGTTTTTAACTCCAAAATCTATTATTTAGTATCATTATACTAAAAATTACTGTAATATTAAACTATATTATCTATTCAAATGCTATATTAAAAAAAGTGATATCCACAAGCAAACGTTATGAACTATAATATTTGTATATTATTTAACAATCTTCAAAGAGTATTATTAAACAATCTTTAAACAATCTTGCAACAAATTATTAACATCAAAAACACAATTCAATAAAATTATGAATGGAGGACGGCATATGCGTAAATTATCGTTATTACTTGTATTATGTATGGTTCTTGTTTCTGCAGTGGGATTAACTGGATGTGCATCCTATGACTTCGCGGAAACTGATACTGTTGTTGTTACAGCAACGGATGCACTGGCTATGATGGCTGATGGAAATGTAGTACTTGTAGATATGCAGGACGAAAGCGACTATAACAAAAATCATGTTGAAAATTCGGTAAACATTCAAAGAAGTGATATTAATGTGGATGAACCTTATAGCAACATGCTTGCTCCCAAGGAAACCATTGAAGATGTAATGGGTAGCAGCGGAATATCAAACGATACAATGGTTATTGCTTATGACAATAAGAATAACATGGATGCATCTAGATTATGGTGGACATTGAAGGTCTACGGACATGATAATGTCAAGGTGGTAAGCGGCGGACTTACAGCTTTGCAGGCAGCTGGTGCAAACTGTACCGATATGGCTCCTGTAATTACAAAAGCTAAATTTACAGCAGCTGAAAAGAACGAAGAATATATTGCAACAAAAGCGGATGTCGAAGCATATGTAAACGAACCTGATGCAAGTATCTTGCTTATAGATACAAGGTCTTTTGATGAATTTAATGCTGGAACTATACCAGGTTCCGTGAATATTGAGTACCTTAAAAACAATCACAACGACAAGACTATAAAGTCTTCAAGGGATATTCAAATCTTATACATTGAAAATGGATTGAAACCTGAAACAACTGCAGTATTGTACTGCAAGACTTCAATTAGGGGAGCAGAAACATTTGTTGCCTTGTGGAATGCAGGATATAGAAATATCAAGCTTTATGATGG
>CAZFYP010000229.1:0-4792 GCA_964523535.1 uncultured Clostridia bacterium | reverse complement strand
CAGGTTGAAATGCTTCTTAAAGATGGAAGAATTGAAAATGTTGAAGGTCTTGTTTCAAGATCGGGAGCAAAACTTGAGAATGTGGATGTAATACTCAATGACAGGAAGGGAATCGAGATAGAAATGAGGAAAGCGTGATGACTCCTTTGGGTTAAAGAAGATGATGTAGTAAAACTGCTGTATTTAATATATGAATAATATAAAGCTTATGAGAGTGATTTCACTTTCATAAGCTTTTTGCTATATATTCAGTTGATTGATCTTGTAAAGCTTCAAGGCTATTGATATTTGCTCGTTGAAGTCCTGGTTGCTGGAAAAGGGACCGAGAAGATCCTTGACTTTTCTTATGCGGTACAGTACCGTATTCTTGTGTTGGAAGATCAGTTCTGATACACGCTGGGTGTTGCAGTCATTGTCGAAATATAGGCTTATGGTCTCCATGAGATGGCCGTTGTATTTCGCATCATGGTCAAGAATGGGATGGATGAGCTTGTCTGAAAACCGTTTTGACCAGGGATCATTCAACAGGGGTATCATGAATTGATAAAGGCCTATATCATCAAAGTTTGCTGAATTGACTTGATTTATGACGGCAGTCTCGAAGGCATAGTAGCTTTCCTTGAGAGATTGGTCCATATTCATGAGATTTCGCTTCAAGGTGCTTCTTCCTATTGTATAATCCTTTTCCGTGATGTTCAGAAGTTCCATAATATATTGGGACTCCAACCTCATTGAATTGTCATTGGGACTGCTGCCTGTCAAGACCATTACCAAGCCGCTTCTGAACTTGAAGAGGCTGTGATAGGGTGATACGTTTTTAAATCTTGAGAACTTTTCTACAATCCTGATTGAATTGTCCTGTGATAAATATCGTTTTTCCTGACAATACAGGACCTGATGAATCTGCTGAAAGTCATCATTGAGCTCAAGAGCTATTCTTTCTACAGTATAGTCTGTCACAACACCTTGGAACAGTGTCTCCAGTTTGGCCTCTAGAAGGTCATGGACTCCTCTGGATTTAATGCTGCTGAACAGGGTGTTGATTACATTTTCTATGAAGATGGACGGATCGAAGGTGAAGATGGGAAAACCATGCTCGTTGGCATAATCAAGAATATTGTCAGGCAGTGTGTCGTAATAGACTGTCTTGAAAGCAATTCCTGCTGCTTTACATTCAATCAGTGCCTTTACTGCATTGAATATCAGATTCACATCATCTCTGGCTATGCTCAATGTGGACAAAAGAAACTCTCCTTCAACAAATATGTGCATAAGATCTTCGATAATTTCGTGATCCAGGATTCCTACCGTGGTTATGGTATTGCTCATGCCGCCTTCACCAGCGATTAGCTTGAATTCTTCTAGATATTCAAGTGACAATGCTTCCTTTACTTTGATGGACATATAAACCTCCGTGTTGTTCACAGCACAAATAATGCTTAATAATATTATACACCACACAATGATTAAAATATACATTCGTGATACACTTAAGATAGAATTTAGGAGGATTTATAAGTTATGAAAATAAACATAAGCAGTTTGCAAGCGGATTTAATATTATTTGTAGTCGCCCTTCTGTGGGGGACGACCTTTGTAACATCCAAGGTATCACTGGAGTCACTGCCGCCATTCAGTATAATTGCCTTTAGATTCATCTTGGCCTTTATTTTGATGGCAATCCTGTTCAGTGGGGAGTTTAAAAGTATAAGCAGGAAGGACATTAAGGGAGGCTTTGTCATTGGAACTGTGCTTTTCATAGCTTTTGCTACACAGTTGATAGCGTTAAAGCATACAGACCCAGGTAAACAGGCATTTTTAGCCGCAACTTATGTCATATTTGTTCCTTTCTGTGTATGGGCAATGACTAGAAAAAAACCTGACAACAGATCATTCCTTGGTGCATTGGCATGCTTTATAGGTATAGGATTCCTGACCTTGAAGGATGGTTTTTCCATGGGATATGGAGATGGTCTTACACTGATCAGTTCGGTCTTTTTTGCCGGACATATTCTTACTACGGAACATTTTGTGAAAAACAGTACACCCATAAAGATATCCATCATACAGTTTGGTACTGTGGCGATACTGGCATCGTTTTCGTCATTGGCATTTGAAAAGATTGAAGTTATTCCAAGTTTTGGAGTTGTTGCCATGATTCTGTATCTGGGTATATTCTGTTCTGGAATTGCCTATTTTCTTCAGACTTTGGCTCAGAAATACACAAAATCTACTCATACAGCAATAATACTCAGTCTTGAAGCTGTGTTCGGAAGCATCCTGTCAATAATCTTTCTTCATGAGGTGTTTACAACCAAGATGATAATCGGATGTGTAATCATCTTTGTCTCAATACTTGCCATTGAGTTGAAGGGAAGTGGAGAATCGAAGGAATCGCCAGATGGTAAGGAAATCATGAGTTGATGATGTAGTCTATAAATCACAAATTAAGCAATATTAGTGATTTTGCATTAATAAATACACCTTTAGTAGGAGAAGAGTTCACTTACAGGAGGTGTTTTTTCTAGCTTTAGGATGTTGTAATGTATGAATTCTTGATGTGTTGGTATTGAAGTAATAATATTGTTTTTGTTATTATTTCCATTGAAGGGTATAATATATATAATCTAACTGAAATTCGCAATTGAAATCCAAAATCGGGAAGAATGATGATGCATATTCTCCATTGTCGAGGTGAATTATGAAAGCAGAGCATTTATTGGAATTGCTATACTTTGGAATCACAACTGTGCTGTTCAAGAGAAGGAAACCCCTAGTAGGATCGATCATACTCACAGACAGGTGTAATCTTTCATGCAGACACTGCAGAGTGAACAATATTACCGGAGTGGTTTATCCATATTCCAGAATTATCTCCGATATGAAAAAAATGCATGCATCGGGAGTCAGGGTTCTTCTTTTTTACGGAGGGGAACCGTTTTTGTGGGAAGACAATGGAGTCACCTTGAGAGATTTGGTCATCGAGGCTAAAAAGAGGGGGTTTTTCCTGATCAATGTTGTAACCAATGGAACATTTCCACTGGATTTGCCTGAAGCTGATATGATTCTGGTGAGCATTGATGGTGGAAGGGAAATACACAATGAAATCCGTGGA
Organism: uncultured Clostridia bacterium; assembly: GCA_964523535.1. GTDB lineage: Bacteria > Bacillota > Clostridia > Tissierellales > Dethiosulfatibacteraceae > Dethiosulfatibacter. Next base: position 1,677 of record CAZFYP010000229.1, on the reverse strand, counting down.
GAAACCTATGAGGTGATTCTTGAGAACATAAGGAATGCAACGTCCGACAATATCTGCCTGTACATGGCCATGAATCAAATAAACAAGGATTCTATTTAAGAGGTTTGTGAATTAGCCCGACAGTTGGAAAATGTAAAGGCCCTTACCTTCAATTTCCATACTCCCTATCCGGGAACGGAATACTTGAAGCTGTCGGCGGAAGAAAAGCAACATTGTTGCGATTGTATTGCAGGACTAATTAATGATGGATACCCCATCTTGAACATTAAGAGTGCATTTCCATATATAATTGATAATAAATTCAAGACACCCTGCCACCAGTGCATTGTAATGGAAAACGGACAGCAGTGGACCTGTGGACGCTGTGTAGAGATACCTGGACTTTGCAGGGAGTGCGGGTTTTTCTTTGCTGCCGAGTATTCTCTTGCTTTCAGTGGAAATATTAGAGTAATATGTGAAATGTTCAAGACTTATTTAAAATATATTTAGGAGGTGCTGAATGCTCCTTACATCATTGTTTAGGGTTTTACTGACCCGTTCACTTAAGCCCTTTGTGTTTGAAGGCAATTATGACAACAAACTGGAATTTGAAGACCTTGAGGACCTGGGTCTTTATGTGCATATTCCATTTTGCAGGTCCCTTTGCGCTTTTTGTCCATACTGTAAGGAAAAGTATGATGAAGAAAGGGCTGCAGCATATAAGATTGCCTTGTTGAAGGAAATTGATATTGCATGTGCAAATATGACTGGCCCTAAAAAGTCGACTAGTCTGTATTTCGGTGGAGGAACGCCAGCCCTTATGATAGATGACTTGAAGGATATCATATGGAAATTAAAACAATATTTCAATATAATCGGAGGGATAGGGGTGGAACTGCACCCCAGTGATGTTTCAGATGTAAATCTGGAAAAACTTAAATCGTCTGGAGTAACCATGGTAAGCCTGGGCATTCAATCCTTTGATGATAATTGTCTACGGAAGCTGGGAAGAAGCAACGACAATTTCATGGATAAACTTAGCCTCGTCAATAGCTACGGATTTGAGGCTGTAGATGTGGATTTGATATTTGCAATTCCAGGTCAGACCTCTGAAATTTTAAAAAACGATATAAAGACGGCATTTGAACACGGAGCAACCCAGGTATCTACATATCCCTTCATTGACTTCACCTTTGCAGACAATGAGTGCAAGCCCATGTCAGAAAAAGTGAAGAAAAAAATGCTTAAGGATCTTGTTGAGTATTGTTCTGAAATCAATATTGACCGTACTTCTGTGTGGACTTTTGCAAAACGTGACACAAAGAAGTATTCGTCGGTAACAAGGGATACTTTTTTGGGATTTGGCGTATCGGCAACCAGCCTTTTAAAAGAGAGTTTCAAGATAAATACATTTTCAATTGATGAATACATAAAGAGAGTCGATGCTGGTTTGCTGCCTACATCCTTGACAACCAGGTTTACCAAGAGGCAAAGAGCTGTCTATTATCTGTTTTGGGGCACATATTCAATGAAGATCCATTTGGACAAATTCGAAAAGATAATCGGCGAGCCCTTGAATAAATTATTCGGTTTTGAATTCTTACTTGCTGAGAAAGCGGGCTTCTGCCGAAAAAACATTAAACATTACGAAGTGACGGACAAAGCGGCATATATATACCATTTTATTGAGCAGGTTTA
>CAZFYP010000228.1:0-4805 GCA_964523535.1 uncultured Clostridia bacterium | reverse complement strand
AGTAGTCATTTTGATATTTTCTCATTTTTCACTTAAAATCATAATCGATACAACACAGTTATTTCAATCACTCAAGCCATTCACAAAAATCTCAATTCAAAAATAGTTGTTAAATTTTCCTTAATATTAACACAATTTTCAAACCTTTTTTGACATATCATTCTTTTGTGAAAATGGAAAACACAAGACAAGTCTCCGTACTCTAGTCAAAGAGTCTGTTTTAGTTTACATAATTCATATTTGTTGCAAAAACTTTTATTTGTATATTTCCTGTGACTTTTCACGACATTTATTATGTATAAAATACACCACCTAGCTGATATATCATCATATACTTCGTAATATATCCATTTAAAACGTCTTGATTTCAACATCTTCAGTTCCTAACGTCTCTTATTGGTCCTGTTGTCCTTCTTAAATCCTGTACCTGAAGATTTGGGAGGTCTGATTAGACATTTCTTGTCAAATCCTATGAGGTCTTCCCTGCCTGCCTTTTTCAAAGCCTTCAGTACAAGCTTGTAATTTTCCTTCTTCCTGAACTGCATTAAAGCCCTTTGCATCTTCTTTTCTTCAAAGGAATTGGGTATATATATCTCTTCCATGGTTCTTGGATCAAGACCGGTATGATACATACAGGTAGACAGAGTTCCTGGCGTAGGATAATAATCCTGAACCTGTTCAGGCATATGTCCCATGTCCCTGATATATTCAGCCAGTTCAACAGCTTCCTTCATGGTACTGCCGGGATGGCCAGATATGAAATAAGGAACCACAAACTGCTTCATGTCCATTTTTCTATTCACCGTTTCGTACTTTTCTATGAATTCCTTGTAAATGTCAAAGGATGGTTTCCCAAGGGCCTTTAAAACCTTTGGTGACACATGTTCAGGAGCAAGCTTCAACTGACCGCTTACATGATGTTTGCAAAGCTCCTCAACAAACTCATCATCCTTTTCATACATAAGATAGTCGTACCTTATACCTGACCTTATGAAGACCTTCTTGATGCCATCAATTTTTCTAAGCTTTCTTAAAAGTCTCAAATAATCAGAATGGTCCACATTGAGATTTTCGCACTTTTCAGGGAAGAGACACTGTTTGTCCCTGCATACTCCATATTTCTCCTGCTTGTCGCATGCCTTGACCCTGAAGTTGGCAGTAGGACCTCCTACATCATGTATATATCCCTTGAAGTCCTTGTCATTAACAAGAGTTTTTCCTTCCTTTACTATGGACTCGTGACTTCTTGCCTGTATTACCCTGCCTTGGTGGAAGGTCAATGCACAGAAGGAACAACCTCCAAAACATCCTCTTGAACTCAATATGCTGAATTTCACTTCCTTGAGGGCCGGTACTCCTCCTGCCTTTTCATACATTGGATGATAACCCCTCATATATTCCATATCATATACATCATCCAAATCCATCTGCGAAAGAGGAGGTGCGGGAGTGTTCTGGACAACATAGACACTGCCGTATTTTTCTACAAGAACCTTGGCAATTATGGAGTCGGTGTTTTCATACTGTATTTTGAAACTTCTCGCATATGCCTCCCTGTCTTTTGAAATTTCTTCAAAATCCGGCAAATCAATATAGTCATATACTCTTGACTTGTCTTTCGTCTTATAGACCGTACCCAGTATATATGTTATCTCCTCAATAGGTATTCCACTTTCCAGAGCTTCAGCTATCTCGACTATGGTTTTTTCACCCATGCCATAAACAATGAGGTCGGCTGAAGAATCAAGAAGAACAGATCTTCTTACCTTGTTGTCCCAATAATCATAATGTCCCAATCTCCTAAGACTCGACTCTATTCCTCCTATAATAATGGGAACATCCTTGTAGGCCTCCCTTATCTTGTTGCCGTATACAGTAACTGCCCTATCGGGTCTTAGTCCTGCTTGACCCCCCGGTGAATATTCATCCTTGCTCCTTCTTTTCTTGAAGGAGGTATAGTGGTTAACCATGGAATCTATATTCCCCGAATTCACAAGAAAGCCTAGTCTTGGCTTCCCAAATATCTTGAAGCTTTCCATATTCTTCCAGTGGGGCTGGGATATTATTCCAATCTTATATCCGTATTTTTCAAGTGTTCGTGTAATTATTGCCGTACTAAAAGAGGGATGATCCACATATGCATCACCAGTCACCATTACAAAGTCGACCTTGTCCCATCCTCTTTTTTTCATTTCCATTTTATTTACAGGTAAAAATTCCATAAAAATCCTTTCATAACCAAATATATAGTGCTCAACATGTTCTTAAAAAAATATACCCTGATTATATCAAAATAATGGGTATATTCATACTATTCTATTTGTTCTTTTATTAAAATTCTTTGCTCACTGTAAGCCCCTGTCAATTCTATTTCTTCATTACCGACTATATATTTCCACAAGATATTTACAGCTCTTTCCATTTCTTCCTTTTGATTCTGGAAAACTGTAGCATGTATAATACCCTTCCTAAGCATTTCCCTTATACGAATTGTATTTTCATGGCCTATAAGCACCACTTTCTTTTCATACTCCATTTCATCAAGCACTACCCCTACATAACCTATCATACTGTTGGTTACATAAACACCATCAATTTCCGAATTTTTATCCATTATTTCATCCATTATTTTCCTGATGGATTCATTGTATACTTCCATTCCCGATATTGAATCTTCCTTAAGGCTGTATATTTTAACTATATCCATAGCTGGATATTCCGATACCAGCTTGTCCTTGAATCCATTTATCCTGTCCTCCATGCTAGCCAAACTCTTATGGACTCCTATTACTGCAAGTCTTCCTTTTTTTCCAAGATATAGTGCCATAAGCTTAGCTGCTGTTGATCCAGCCTTGTAATCGTTGATTCCTACATAGCAAAGCCTCTTGCTGTTCGGTGCATCACTTACTACTGTAACAAGGGGTATTCCCTTTTCATAAAGTTCTTCTATCTTTTCATCCAGTTTGTTTCGATGGTTTGCTATTGTTATAATACCTCTGACTCCATCCTGAACAAGATTATCCATTAGCTCCATCTGTTCCCGGTAGTCATATGACCTCGTTTTGACCTTAACCACTTCAACACCCTTTGCCTGAATAACCTCTTTCATCTCATCTATTCCTCTGTCCACTTCATTCCAGAAAAAATAGTCAAGGTCCGGATATATTATTCCTATTTTAATCCTGTTGCTTCTTTTTGCCAGGGCACTTGCAAAGGGACTTCTTACATAGTTGAGCTTTTTAATGGCATCTCTGACTTTTTCCTCGGATTTTTTCGACACATTTCCCTTCTTGTTAATTACTCTATCCACCGTGCCTCTTGAAACTCCCGCTTCCCTTGCAACATCATTAATCGTAGGCTTCATGTTCCCTCCTAAAAAAGACTCCCTCTGTAATACAAAGGGAGTCTTTACAATTATCTCATATACAGCTTAGAAAATCAAGAATCCTGCAATCATAACCAGACCACCGAATAGAAGTGTGATTACACAGTATCCCATGATATCCCTTGCTCCCAGTCCTGCAATACCAAGTGCAGGCAAGGCCCAGAAAGGCTGAATCATGTTTGTCCATGCATCTCCCCATGCAATTGCAAGGGCAGTTTTTGCTGCAGGCACTCCAAGAGCACTACCTGCAGGCATCATGATTGGAGCCTGAACAGCCCACTGTCCTCCACCTGATGGTACGAAGAAGTTTACAATACCTGCACTAAGAAGTGTAAATACAGGGAAAGTCGTAGCAGTTGAAATACTTACGAATCCATTAGATATTACACCTGCAAGAGATGATCCTACAGCATTCTGACCAACCATCATTCCCATGATTCCTGCATAGAATGGGAACTGAAGTATTATTCCAGCTGATCCCTTTGCTGCTTCTATTACTGCATCTATGTATCTTCTCAAGGTTCCGTGAAGCAATATACCTGTAAACATGAATATAAAGTTTACTATGTTAAGACCAAGCTTGAATCCGTTTTGAGAGAAATAGTAGATTATATAAACAAATCCCATGGCTACAAGCAAACCCCAGATAATCTTGCTATTCTCCATCTTATCTGCAGGAGTGTCAAGGGCATGTTCCTTGATCTCATCAGTTCCAAGAAGTTCAGGGTCAACTGTTATAGTCTTTTCAGGAACCGGATGCATAGCCCTTGTAACAAAAGGCATAACAACAAGAATCACTCCGAATATGAATAGGTTAAGTGGTGAAAATATCGTCATACTTGTAGGTATGGCTTCAGTAACCGCTCCTGCTGTAGCTGTTTCAAGTCCTGCAATAGTGGCAACTTTCAATGGTACAGATCCTGAAAGACCTCCGTGCCATACTATGAAGCCTGAATAAGCAGATGCAATCAAAAGTCTATAATCCACTCCTTTGACCTGTCTTGCCATTTCCTTTGCCAAAAGAGCGCCTATGATAAGGCCGAATCCCCAGTTTATCCAACATGCAAATGTAGCTACAAATGTAGTAATAAGTATTGCTGAACCTGGAGTCTTTGCAAGGCCTGCTATTCCCTTCAGCAGCTTTTTAAATACTGGAGCCTGTGCCATTGCACTACCTGTTACAAGAATCAGAACCATCTGCATTGAGAATGCAAGTAAATTCCAAAATCCTCCTGCCCAGTGCTGAATCATTGCCATTGGTCCCTGTCCTGTCAAAATAAAACCTAGAATCAATACAATAAAGGTTAAAATTACTGCAAACAGAAATGGATCAGGCAAATACTTGTTTACGATTGTTACACAACCGTTAGTAAATTTTTTGAACATATTAGTACTCCTAAAAAATTATTGTGAGCGCTCA
>CAZFYP010000227.1:0-4809 GCA_964523535.1 uncultured Clostridia bacterium | reverse complement strand
ATATGCTACGAGGAAGGAAGGGTATAATGAAAATTGCACTTTGCGACAAGGAATCAATCTTTAACGACATCAACAGAAATTTTAAGACAATGATGAATTGTTTGGATGAAGCCTGTGATAATGAAGCAGATATTCTTGTATTTGCGGAATCATTCCTAACAGGTTATTCTTCAAATCCTGAAAATGTGTCCACAATATCAGAGAATTCGGATATAGTTAAGGAAATAATAAAGGAATGCAGGAATCGTGAGACCAGTATAATATTCGGTTTCAATGAAGAAGATGGCAGACATAAATACATATCAACCCTGGTTTATGACAGCTATGAAGACAGGACCTACAAATACAGAAAGACACATCTAGGGCTGAAGGAAGCCTTGATTTTTGAAGAAGGAAATGAAATAGGAAATGTAAGGATAGACAATATAAAGATGGGAATAAACCTTTGCCTTGAGCTTCACATACCTGAACTTTTTCTTCATCAGGCAATAGAAGGAGCATATCTGGCATTTGTATTGAGTGCATCACCCGGAGCATGTGGCAGAAGGGTGGACCTGTGGCACAAGACTCTTCCGGCAAGAGGAAACGACAATGCAATGATAGTCATGGCACTTAATTCTTATGGTTATACCGAGAAGGGAGCAAGACTGGAAGGTGGAGCTGCTGCTGTAAATTCAAAGGGCCAATTCATATATGAAAATTACCAAGGCAACATGATGCACTTAGTTGAAATAGATTTTGATGATCTTGTCAAAAGGAAAAACTCAAAAAAACTCAATTACCCCTTGAGAAGAAGAATAGATTTGTTTTAGCTAAAGAATATGACGATGTTTCAAGACTTTATGGCTTAATAATCAATTAAGCTAATTAATATAAAAAGAAGAAAAGCATTGTAATATTTAGAAGATTTGCAATGTAAATCATTAAGGAGATTTTATGAAACTTTACAGTATTGGAGTAGGACCAGGAAACAAAGAAGATGTTACATTAAGAGGAGCTAGGATACTTGGGGAAAGCCCGGTAGTATTCGTACCTGTCAAAAAGCCGGGAGAAAAAAGTTTTGCTTATGACATAGCAAAGGAATATATCAATGAAGAAGCCGAAATTGTTGAGCTTTGTTTTCCAATGAATTATGACATGGAAGAACTCAACAGAAACTGGAAGGAAAATGCAGTAATAGTAAGGGAAAAACTTGAAGAGACAAAGACAGGGGCATTTATAGTCATAGGAGATGTGACCATGTATAGTACCTACATGTATATAGACGATAGCATTAAGGCTGAAGGAGTGGAGGTTGAGCTTGTACCTGGCATCACATCATATTCAAAGGTGGCGTCACTTCTTGGACTTCCACTGGCAAAGTGGGAGGAAGGACTCGCAATAGTTCCTGCTACAAGGGACTCTGATTTCGACCTTGACGAAATATTCGAAAAATTCCAGAATATAGTTGTAATGAAGCCATCACATAATCCTGAAAATATTGTGAAGAACTTAAAGAAGCATAATCTGGAAGATAAGTTCAACCTTATCTACAAGGCAGGAACACAAGAACAGAAAATCTTTACAAAAATCGATCAAATAGAAAACAAGATTCCATATCTCTCAACAATGCTTGTCAAGAAAAACTAGAAATCTTAAAAGAGCCGTTTCAAAAAACAAAGGGGACGGTTCCTTTTGTTTTTTGAAACGGCTCTTTCCTACATTCTAAACATTATCGGCAGATTATTTTGGTCCGAATAACAATGTCGATAAGTAATTGAATCCTGGTAATATTTCATTAAATACTAGGTCATTTCCTCTCATTGAACCATACACCTGTAAAAACCAACAATACACCTATGAGTTTATTAAAGTTGAAGGAATCGAAAATAAAATAATCAACTATGGAACTCATTATTGTCTGTCCCATAAAAGGAAGTAATACAAGATATATGGCAGGAAGCCTTGAACTGACATGATTGTATATAAGTATGACAAAAAGTCCAAAAAAGAATCCAAGATATTTGTAGGTTGGAATATGAACATAATCTATAGATATGTTTTTTGTTCCGAAAATCAAAAGTACAGCAATTGCCACTATTGTTCCTATTGTAAAATTCAAGAGGGATGTCTTGTAGGTTCCAACCTTTAGTGTTAGCTGGCCGTTGAGCACGGGGCTTACAACTACCATGACTCCCATTATTATTGCTAGTATATAGTACATAGAATCTCCTTAAAACTATTTTCTGTTTATTTTGCTGAGTACTTATCGCTTAAATTTGAATTGAATTAAAAGTGCACTAAATCAAGAAAGATATAACCGACGGCCCAGGTAACACTTGTGTGGTTTTCATGTGCCTAATATATAAATATTGTATTAGGCAGCTGTCATATGAACATTATCACAATACCAATCAGTATGATACCGTATCCTATAAGGTTCTTCTTTCTGAAAGGAACTTTCTCCATTCCAAATAGACCGAACTCATCTATTGAAAGGGATATGATTATCTGACCAACCAGGTTGAAGACTATGAGGAAGGTCGCACCTATGTTTGCTATGCAGGCCGATCCTATCATTACTGTAGCTGCACTCATTATGCCTGGAAGATAGTATTTTGTTTCGAGTTTTCCCATCCTGAACTTGTTTTTGTCATAGATCAGATATATGACTGCCATGAAAAAAAGGGACAGTAGGTGATGTACAAAAGAAGTCCAGTAAACGGAAGTACTGGTTGTCAGCATTCCGTTGAAGGTATTCATTATAACTATAAAGAATCCGTTTATAAAAATTATTAGTTTGTTCATTATCACTCCAATGGTTTAGTTTGAATTAAGCTACCCTTAGCATTATACTACGAAAGTTAGAGATTATGGAACCAATTAATAATAATATCTCGTAAGGAATTATTTCGAGGAATACGGTCTTAATGAAATACTTGCCCCAGAGGAAATGGAAAGAAAATAATAAAGAATACATAATATTTGCAGAATAAAATGAATTGCCGTATAATATAAGTAAGGATTCATCTTTTGAAAAATTAATAGCATGATAGTTTGTTGGTTGACGCAATTTTAATCTCCAGGTTTTTATATTTCGACTTAGTCGATGTGAATAATCAGAGAGCTATATTGTGTCATTTTTATTGAAAAGTCTATTTTGATAGGAGAAAAACATGAAAGTAATAATTATAGGTGGAAATGCAGCAGGAATGTCTGCAGCATCCAAATTAAGGAGAATGGCTGAGGATACGGAGATTGTCGTTTATGAAAAGGGGAAATACCTTTCCTATGCGGCTTGTGGATTGCCTTATTTTATATCAGGAGTCATCGACAATCAGGACAGCCTCATAAAAAAGACAGAGGAAGATTTTGAAAAAGCAGGAATCAGCTGCCGTTTGAAACATGAGATTATAAAAGTGATTCCTGGTGAAAAGAAGGTCAAGGTCCATAGCCTTGAAGATGATAAAACTTTCTTTGATTCCTACGACAAGCTTCTTGTTGCAAGCGGAGCATATCCCATTAAGCCTCCATTTCCAGGAATAGACCTTGGCAATATTCATACGCTTAAGACCATGGATGACGGCATCAAGCTAAGAAAGCTTATGGAGTCAGATGAAATAAAAAAGGTGGCCATAATCGGTGGTGGATATATAGGTGTTGAAATGGCAGAGGCTTCAGTTCATCTTGGCAAGGATACAACTATGATAGAACTAATGCCAAGGCTTCTTACTCCCTTTGACCAAGAGTTTTCAGAAATTGCCAGAGATGAAATTGAGAAAAATGGTGTAAAAATCAAGCTGCAGGAGAAGGTAGTGTCCTTTCAAGGCCAAGGAAAAGTTTCAAAGGTTATTACAGACAAAGGGGAATATGAAGTGGACATGGTTCTTTTGTCAGTAGGAATAAGACCTGCTGTGGATTTTCTTAAGGATGTCCAAATTCAGAAGGCCAGAAACGGAGCTCTTGTAATTGACAGGGAAATGAGGACAAGCCTTGAGGATATCTATGCTGCAGGGGATTGTGCTCAAATATATCACTTTGGAAGGGTAGAAAATGCCTACATACCTTTGGGCACAACAGCTAACAAGGGAGGAAGGATAGCAGGAGAAAATCTATCGGGTAAACATAAAAAATATGTGGGAGCTCTTGGTTCTGCCGCCATAAAGATTTTCGATATAAATATGGCAAGAACGGGACTTTCGGAAAAAGAAGCGGATGATCTGGAAATTGACTATGAAACAGTTATTGTTGATGCAAAAAACCATGCAGGCTATTGTCCAAGCAGCAAGCCTGTCAGGATTAAAATAATATCCGAAAAATGTACGGGAAAGATCTTGGGAGCACAGGCTTCAGGTCAAGAAGGAGTGGTTCTCAGGATGGATATTTTTGCAGTGGCTATCCATGCAGGCATGACAACTGAAGAAATAGGTTTTGCTGATTTGTGCTATGCACCACCTTTTGCCAGTGTATGGGATGCAGTGAATATAGCAGGCAATGTTGCCCATGGAAGAAAATAATAATTCATGACAATAATGTCATAAGTTTGCAGAAAAAAACCAATTGATTTATAATTAAAGTATAGATTTATCTATTGGGTAATTTCATAATTAAGATTATTTTATTGCAGTTTAAGAAAGTTCAAATATGTATAACACCTTGAAGCATTGATGTCATACGTTTAAGGAAACTTTCTATCACACTTAAAAAATGTTTGTACATTTTACGCAGCTTTGCTGCTTTCTTGCAGTTCAAGAAAGTTCAAATATGTATAACATCTTGAAGCATTGATGTCATACGTTTAAGGAAACTTTCTATCACACTTAAAAAATG
>CAZFYP010000226.1:0-4816 GCA_964523535.1 uncultured Clostridia bacterium | reverse complement strand
AAGTATAATAATCGTGATATTTGTATATAGTAGGAGGAAATAAAAGTGCAGAAAACAATCGATATTGTTGAAAACCAAGCTAATTTTGATGAACTGGCTAGTTACATCGAAGCACAGGATGCTTCACAAGGTGTGCTGATGCAAACGTTACACAAGGCACAAGAAATATTCGGATTCTTGCCAATAGAGGTGCAAAAATTCATATCCGAAAAAACCGGAATACCTATGGCTGAAATCTACGGTGTTGCAACATTCTACACTCAGTTTTCACTGGAGCCAAAAGGAAAGCATACTGTAGGAGTATGTATGGGAACAGCTTGCTACGTTAAGAATGCACAGCTGGTACTTGATAAGCTTGCAAGTGAACTAGGCATACCTGTTGGTGCAACAACAGAAGATGGTGTGTTTACATTGGAAGCGACTAGATGTCTTGGATGCTGTGGGCTGGCACCGGTTATGATGGTGGGAGAAACAGTATACGGCAAGGTGGATCCTAAGGACATACCAGACATAATCAACAATTACAGAGAGTAATCCGGAGGTAGATATGAAATCATTAGAAGAATTAAGAAAAATCAGAGAAGAAGCCAAGAAAAATCTTGAAATGAGAGATTCTGGAAAGACTACAAGAGTTGTTGTAGGAATGGCTACATGCGGAATATCTGCAGGTGCAAGGCCTGTTCTTCAGGCTTTTGTTGAAGAATTGCAGAAGCGAAACATGGCCGATGTTCAGGTTGTTCAGACCGGATGTATCGGAATGTGTGCATATGAGCCAATAGTTGAAGTGACTATGCCTGAGAAGGAGAAGGTTACCTATGTATTTATGGATGCTGAAAAGACTAAGAAAGTTGTAGCAGAGCATCTTGTTAATGGAAATGTAGTAGCAGAATATACAATAGGAGCTGTGGAGAAGTAATTTCTCCAGAGTGTTAAAGGAGGGTCATTATGGCTATATTCAGATCACATGTACTGGTATGCGGCGGTACAGGATGTGCTTCTTCAAAATCTGGAGATATAAAAGATAGATTTGAAGAAAAAATAAAAGAAATGGAACTGGACAAGGAAGTTCAGGTAATTAGTACAGGATGTTTCGGACTTTGTGAAGAAGGACCAATAGTAGTAGTTTACCCGGAGGGTGCTTTCTATTCTAGAATGGAAATTGGCAGAGTAGACAAGATAGTTGAAGAACACCTTTTCAAGGGAAGAATAGTTAAAGAGTATCTTTATGAAGGAAGTCTTGATGCTGAAGACCTTAAGTCTTTAAGCGAAGTGGATTTCTATGCAAAGCAGAAAAGGGTTGCACTTCAAAACTGTGGTGTTATCAATCCAGAAGATATAAACGAATATATTGCAAGAGACGGTTACACTGCTCTTGGGAAAGCATTGACTGAAATGACTCCTGCAGATGTAATAGATGTTATCAAGGATGCAGGCCTCAGAGGTAGAGGAGGCGGTGGTTTCCCTACAGGTGTTAAATGGGGATTTGCTGCTCCACAGGTTGCAGACCAGAAATATGTAATCTGTAACGCGGATGAAGGAGATCCAGGTGCATTCATGGACAGATCCGTGCTTGAGGGAGACCCGCATGCTGTTCTTGAGGCAATGGCTATTGCAGGTTATGCAATAGGAGCAACCAAAGGATTCATCTATGTTAGAGCAGAGTATCCTATAGCTGTTGAAAGACTTAAGATAGCAATAGGACAGGCTAAAGACCTTGGACTATTGGGAGAAAACATATTCGAATCTGGATTTGATTTTGAACTTGACATCAGACTTGGTGCAGGAGCATTCGTATGTGGTGAAGAGACTGCTCTTATAGCTTCAATAGAGGGTCAAAGAGGTATGTCTAGGAACAAGCCTCCATTCCCAGCTGTAAGTGGACTTTTCGGCAAGCCAACAATCATTAATAATGTTGAAACTCTTTCAAATGTACCACAAATAATAAACAAGGGAGCAGAGTGGTTCAAGTCATTTGGATCTGCCAAGTCTCCAGGAACAAAAGTATTTGCCCTTGGTGGAAAGATTACCAACACTGGTCTTGTTGAGATACCAATGGGAACACCTCTTAGAGAAGTAATTTATGATATAGGTGGCGGATGTCCAAACGGAAAGGCTTTCAAGGCAGTTCAAACTGGTGGACCATCAGGTGGATGTATAACTGCTGATTATTTGGATACACCAATCGACTTTGATACACTTACTGAACTTGGTTCCATGATGGGATCAGGTGGAATGATCGTAATGGATGAAGACAACTGTATGGTTGATATAGCAAGATTCTTCCTTGAGTTTACAGTTGAAGAGTCATGTGGTAAATGTACACCATGTAGAGAAGGTACAAAGAGAATGCTTGAAATCCTTGAGAAGATTGCAGAAGGAAAGGCTGTCATGGAAGACCTTGACACTCTTGAAAAACTTGCTGTAAACATCAAGAATACTTCTCTTTGCGGACTTGGACAAACTGCTCCAAACCCTGTACTTTCAACTATGAAGTACTTCAGAGACGAGTATATAGCACATGTTGTAGACAAGAAATGTCCTGCAGGAGTTTGTCAGTCCCTTCTTAGCTATAAAATCACTGAAGACTGCAAGGGTTGTACAAAGTGTGCAAGACAATGTCCTGTTAACTGTATAGAAGGAAATGTCAAGGAAATACACGTTATAGATCAAGACAAATGTATTAAGTGTGGTGCATGTATGGATGCTTGTCCATTCGATGCAATAATCAAAGAGTAAGGATGGTGTTGATGTGAAAACAGTAAATTTAACTATAAATGGCATTGATGTTACAGTGCCAAGTGACTATACGGTACTTCTTGCTGCCAGAGAGGCAGGAATAGATATACCAACATTATGTTACCTTAAGGATATAAATGAAATTGCAGCATGTAGACTATGTGTTGTTGAGGCTGATATCCAGGGTAGACCTCTTAGAAATCTTCCTGCATCTTGCGTGCTTAAGGTTGAAGAGGGAATGAATGTAAGAACTAACACTCCAAGGGTAAGAGAAGCTGTTAAGACTAATCTTGAGCTTATTCTTGCAAACCACAACAGAGAGTGTCTTACTTGTAGAAGAAATGGTACATGTGAACTTCAGCAGCTGTGTGATGAAATCGGTGTTGACGATGTTCCATATGTAGGAGAAAAGAGAGAGCAAACAATTGACCAGGTATCACAGTCAATTGTAAGGGACTCAAGCAAATGTATACTTTGTGGAAGATGTGTTTCTACATGTAAGCAGGTTCAGGGTATAGGAATCCTTGACTTTACAAAGAGAGGATTTGAAACTGAAATTGCTCCTGCATTTGACTACTCTATGGATGATGCTCCATGTGTATACTGTGGACAGTGTATAAATGCATGTCCTGTTGCGGCACTTAGAGAGAGAACTCACTTAGACGAGGTTTGGGATGCAATAGATGATCCGGACAAGTTTGTAGTGGTTCAGACAGCGCCTGCAGTAAGAGCTTCTCTTGGAGAGGAATTTGGACTTCCTGTAGGATCTAGAGTAACTGGAAGAATGGTAGCAGCTCTTAAAAGAATTGGATTCAACAATGTATTCGATACTGACTTTGCTGCCGACCTTACTATAATGGAAGAAGGAACTGAGCTTCTAGGAAGAGTTAAAAACGGCGGAAAGCTGCCAATGATAACTTCTTGTTCACCAGGATGGATCAGATACTGCGAGCTCTTCTATCCAGAGTTTGTTGAGAATCTTTCTTCTTGTAAGTCTCCACAGCAGATGTTTGGGGCAATTGCTAAATCATACTATGCTGAAAAAATGGGAATTAACCCTAAGAACATGGTAGTAGTATCAATCATGCCTTGTATCTCCAAGAAGCAGGAATCAGACAGACCTGAAATGGAAGTAAGTGGAGTCAGAGATGTTGACTTCTCTCTTACAACCAGAGAGCTTGGAGATATGATCAAGCAGGCAAGAATCGACTTCAAGAAACTTCCTGATGAAAACTTCGACAAGGTTCTTGGAGAGTACACTGGAGCAGGAGTCATCTTCGGAGCTACTGGTGGAGTTATGGAGGCAGCAATCAGAACTGTAGCCGACATACTTACTGGTGACGATATAGAAGATATAGAGTACCACGGAGTTAGAGGTATCGAAGGAGTTAAGGAAGCGGCTCTTACACTTCCTATAGACGGAGTTGATACTGAAATCAAGGTTGCAATTGCACATGGTACTGCCAATGCAGCAAAAGTTCTTGATGCTGTTAAGGCTGGAGAAAAAGAATACCACTTCATCGAAGTAATGGCATGTCCTGGTGGATGTGTTAACGGTGGTGGACAATCACATGTTTCGGCAAAAGATAGAATAGATGTTGACCCAAGAGTGAATAGGGCAAATGCTCTTTATGAAGAAGATGCTGTAATGGTGAATAGAAAGTCTCATAAGAATCCAGAGATCATTAAACTTTATGAAACTTTCCTTAAAGAGCCAAATGGACATCTTTCTCACAAGCTTCTACACACTCATTATGAAGCAAAAGTCAAATATCCTATTGCAAACCAGGAAGATTTTGACGAATTAATTAAGTAAAACTGCAATTCACATATAAAGCAAAAAAAGGCCTGTTTCAGGCCTTTTTTTATTTTGACATCCAATTGTATTGCTATTTATTTTTATTAGTCTTAAAAAAGCTATAAATTAAGGCGGATTTTGACTTTTTTTGACATATTTTGCACATTGTATACAATTATAAAGATTAATCCTTAAATATCTTTACTAGAAAGAAGCAAGTCTATATAATAATAAATGGGTGATTTAAATGATATATTTGGACAACGCGGCTACTACATTTCC
>CAZFYP010000225.1:0-4855 GCA_964523535.1 uncultured Clostridia bacterium | reverse complement strand
ATTCCTGTAATTGACCAAGTTGATCCTTCTGGAAGTTTTGGAAGAAGGTATGCAAGACTTTCAACATCTCCTGGCATTCCTCCTGGTACTCCAAGTACAAACTGACAGTGAAGAGGTGCTTTCAAGAAACCTTTTTTCATGTAGTAGTTGATGTTTCCAATCATTCCTGCATCGAATACTTCAATTTCAGGCTTAACTTTCTCTTCTTGTGTTACTGTTCCCAATTTTTCCAAGAAGTCTGGAGTATTAAGGAATACATAAGAGTTTGCCCAGTTCATTGAACCTGGATCATAAGAACACATTTCAGGCTTAAGTGCTGCTAATTGTGCCATTCTTACATCATCAGGCCAGCTGCTTCCTGAAGTAGTAAGGTTAAGTACGATATCCAGTCCTTCTTTAGCTAGTTCTTCTCTTACCAAATTTACAACTTCTGTGAATTTTTCAGTAGCCATACTGTTCTTGCCATTTTCATCTCTTACATGTAAGTGAGCTATTGCAGCACCTGCTTTAGCTACAGCAACAACATCTGCTGCTATCTCTGCTGGTGTTATTGGTACATTAGGATTCTGTGCTTTCGTAGTTCCTGCGCCACATAGTGCGGCAGTTATAATTAATTTTTTACTCATTTTTTTAATCCTTTCTTTTCATATTTATTATTATTTTTGTCAAACAAACTTTTAACTTGTTTATTATGATTCTTATTCTATCAATCTATCCAAAATAATACATCCCGCATAAAGTAGTAAAGTTAATCTAGACTTTTCAGACATGTTGTAGAAAAGGTTTTTTCGGCTAAATTTACAGCTTTATTTGCTCTTTTTGTTTTTTTGATATACGTCGAAGGCCATTGCTGCAATCAATACCATGCCTTTTGCTATATACTGAGGATAGACACCAAGATACATAAGTTGCATGCCGTTTGCAAGTATTGAAATTATAAAGGAACCTACTACCATTCCGGTTATGGTTCCTTCCCCTCCATTAAGAGCTATTCCACCAAGAAGACATCCTGAAAGTGCAGTAAACTCTGTTCCAGGTCCTATACTTGAATTGGCTGCACCTGATCTAGACATAAGAACTATTGCTGCTATGGCAGAACATACTCCGCAAATTCCGAAAAGTATTATCTTCATCCTATCTGTATTGATTCCTGCAAGCTTTGCTGCATCTTCATTTCCACCTATTGCATAGATATACCTTCCAAAATAGGTCTTCCTAAGTACAAATATCGCTATAAGTACTATTACAGTGGCCATTATTACGGGAAATGGAATCACTCCTACATAACCCTGTCCAATGTAAAGAAAGCTTTTGGGGAAACCTATGATGGTATTGGATTTTGATATCATGTATGATACACCCTGATACATCATTGCTGCCGACAATGTTATTATAAGAGGGTTTACTCCAAGCTTGGTACAAAGAACACCATTGAAAATTCCAAGGGCCAGTCCTATTGTCAAACAGATAAGTATTCCTACTCCTGTAGAAAATCCCATGTTGACTATTGCCAGTGCCGATACTATTCCACAAAGTGACATCTGATATCCGATTGAAAGGTCTATTCCACCTGATATCATAATGAAGGAAAGTCCAACTCCTGCTATTATGATATATGAGGACTGTGCCAAAATATTCTTTATGTTATACCATGTCAGAAAACTATCAGGTGCTTGAATTGTAAAGAATACAATAAATACAATCATCAATGCCGGCATTAGTAGTTTTTTTGTTAATGCTTTATAGTCAATTGGCTTTTTTTCTTTTTTTATTGATTCTGTTGCTGTTTCATTTGACATATCATTACCTTGTTCCTTTATTATTTAACTAAGTAAAATCTATTAGGTTTTATGCTGTCACTTGTGCATTTTCAACGTTTTGTGATGACATTTCTAATATGACATTTTGATCGAATTCATCCTTTTGAAGTTCTCCAACCAGTTGTCCTGCTGAAAATACTATTATCCTGTCAGACATTCCCAATAGTTCTTCCATGTCCGATGATATCATCACTATGGTCTTTCCTTCTTCAGCCAAACTGTTCATGAGCTCATATATCTCATATCTAGCTCCAATATCGATTCCCCTGGTAGGTTCATCAAAGAATATGATACTTGAATCCGTTGCAAGGGTCTTGGCTATAACAACCTTTTGCTGGTTTCCACCCGACAGGTTTTTTACTTTCTGATTGAGGCTTGGAGTTCTTATCCCCATAGCATCCCTGTAATACTGGGCTATTTCAAGTTCCTTTTTCTCATCTACCAGCCATCCCTTGCTTATGTTCTTTATATTTACAATAGATGTATTCCAAAGTATTGAATTATTAAGAAATACACCATGTCTTTTTCTATCTTCAGGTATCAAGCCTACTCCGCAGCATATGGCATCTTTAGGCATAAGCATATTCTCCTGCTTTCCGTCTATATACACCTTTCCGCTTTTCCTCTTGTCTGCACCAAATACGGCTCTGGCCATTTCAGTACGTCCGGATCCAATAAGTCCCGATACTCCCAGTATTTCCCCTTTTCTAGCTTCAAAGGAAACACCCTTTATTACATCTGTTGTTATATCTTCAACTTTCAGAGATACCTCTCCAAGTGAATTGTTCTTGGCAGGATAGGTGTCACTAAGTTCCCTTCCAACCATAAACGAAATAAGTTCTTTTCTGTTTGTATCTTTTGTATTTTTTGTTGTAATGTATTTTCCATCTCTCAATACACTGATTCTGTCAGAAATATTAAATATCTCCTCAAGTCTATGGGATATGTATACGATTGTTACACCTTTTTCCTTAAGCATTGCAATTATTTCAAACAATGTTTCCGATTCAGATACTGTCAGTGGTGCAGTAGGTTCATCCAATATTAGAACCCTTGCTTCCTTTGATACAGCTTTAGCTATTTCCACTATCTGTCTGTGTGCACTTGCCAAATCCCTTACAGCAGTATTGGGGTTGATATCAACCTTGAACTGATCAAAGAGTTCCTTTGCCTTCTTGTTGATTATCTTTCTGTTTACAAATCTTCCATGCTTTTCACCAAAGCAAATATTCTCAGCTGCAGACAATGGATCAATTAGATTGTATTCCTGATAAACTACTTCAATTCCAAGACTTCTTGAAATCTGAGGTGTCATTTCACTGTATTCCTCACCTTCAAAGATTATCTTTCCTTCATCCGGAACTACTGCTCCCGCTATAGTCTTTATTGTTGTTGATTTACCGGCTCCGTTTTCACCAACAAGAGCATGTACTTCTCCCTTTCTGAAATCCAGGGATACATTATCAAGGGCAACAACTCCGGGATAGCATTTTCTTATATTCTTCAATGTAAGAATAGTCTCAGACGCATTCGTTTCTTTCATAAGATATTCCTTCCTTTTTACTTTCCTTTGCAACTTTCCATTAGTTCATAGGCGAAGAAAAATCTTCGCCTATGTGATTAATTCTATATTCAGCTTTTATTGAGCATCCGGATCATAGTCAGATTCGTAACCAACAGAGTTAACCGGTACAAGATTGCTGTATTTAAAAGTATTGATTGGAATTTCGCCATTCAATGCCTCTTCACATAAGTCAACCATTCTTGTGAAGTAGTCATCTCCAAAACTTACAAGTCCTCTAACAACACTTTCATTAGTCTCAGACTGTTTGATCAGTTCTTCACCTGCATCCGAATAAGATCCACCGAAGCAAGCTACTTTAGACAAATCGACTTCACTTTCTACAAGGAATGCAGAGTTTGCACCAACAAGCAGTGCATCATTGAATGCTACAACTAATTTAATTTCCTTATCAAGAGCAAGCGCTTCTTTGACAGCATCAAGTCCTTCAGGAGTCAAAGTGAAGTTTTCCTTCTCATAAACAAGTTCTACACGGTCGTCAGCCAAAAGAGTCTCAAGCATTGCATCACATCTTATAGCTGCAGAAGGTCTTTCTCTAAGTGTCAAAGCTGCAACGTGAACACTTCCAGCTTCAGCATCAGGATATTCCTGATCCAACCACTTTATTGCCATTTCAGCAACCATTTGACCGATTACCTCTTCATCAGTAAGGTATCCACCGTCAACATCGTATTCAGGCACGTCAGCTATGGCAAGTACTACTGCTCCATTCTCTCTCAATGAAGTTACAACAGGCTCGTAAGCAGCAACATTGACAGGGTGTGACAGTACTATGCTGGCACCCATTGCTCCAAAGTTTTCCATTGACTGGATTTGAGTAGAGATGTTGAACTGTCCGTCAGAAGAGACAAACTTGTATCCTCTTTCAGAGAACAAAGTATCATACTCTCTAGCATTAAGGGCCAACCACGAGTCACTTAGTGACGGAGGGCAATAACCAACAATCATTTCCTTGTCAGTTTCAGCAGGTGTTTCTGTTTCTGTCGGTTCAGCAGGCTCTGTAGTATCCGAACTACATCCCACCATACTGAAAACCATAACAAGCGACAACAAGATTAATAAGAATTTTTTCATTTGTTTCCTCCATTAAATATTATAAAGTTTTTATTTTTTACAAGCCTTCAATCAAGCAACCGAAATATCCGTCACAACAACAAACACAATTTCAGAACATTTCGACCTTTTAATCTCAAGCTATTTGTAAACGTTTTTCCTTGATTAAATTATATCTTCCATCAATTCTTAAATCATCATACATAAGGCATAAGACATTTTTTGAATTTTGCTACACAATGTAGTATAGATAAACTATTCTTTGTTCATTATCACCTTAAGCAAGTTCTATCAACGCTTACAGGCAATTAACATACTTGATGTTATCCCTGGCAAACTAGAAAATCTATAAATTAAAGAGATTTTAGGGCATGTAATACTACATATTATCTGTACATTT
>CAZFYP010000224.1:0-4866 GCA_964523535.1 uncultured Clostridia bacterium | reverse complement strand
CATCTACGCTTACACTATATTTGGACAGCGGATACTACGTAAACTTCTATTCCTACGAAGACTATGCAATGGTGATTTCAACAAGCAGCATGGACAGGTACAGATACTACAATATACCTGACGGCACTTATGAAAGGGTTGAGAAATACATACTGGACAAGGGCCAGCCCTGGGACAACGTCATTCCACATATCCCAAAATCTGAAAGGGAGGAAGGTCAGATAAGTATGGAACTCCATGCCTACCAGGTAAAGGTAATGGTTGACAGCAATCTTGAAACAATAATGTCTTCACCAATGGAATCATCGAATCCCCAGGACTATATGGATGCACATGATGATGAATGTCAAAACATAGTGAAGCTTGGCGACGAAGCCCTTGACTATATTCTTTATGAATTTCAGGCTGGAAATGAGGAAGGACTTAGGGAACATATAATGATGACCTTATCAAAGGAAATACTGGGAGTGCGCAACAATGTAGCTGACGAAAACCTGTCTCCCAGGGAATGGTATGAAGCACTGTCTATTAGAAAGGATTATGACCTGCCTGATTATTCATACAGGGGATTAGATCTTGTTGAAGGCCTGGTCTATGCCACTGAAGTGGAAAGGTCATCGCAGCCGGACAGGGGATTTACTGTTGTTGCCCCAAGGATATTCGCGAGCTACGAGGAAGATGACTATCTCAAGGTCTTTACAACTACCTACAGTGCATGCTACAAGCTTTATGACAATATTCTTGAAGAGGTAAGCGGAGGAGTGGTTCCAGCTGCCATTACATACAAGAAGGAAAAGTCAAAGGGATTTGTTTTGGTCGACTACGAACAGGCAATGGACGGATCTGACTTTGCATCCTCAATCCGTGAATTCAGTAAAATGCCTGTATCAGGTGAGGAAATCAAGGGTCTGGCGGACCAAATACTTGAACATTATGGGAACTATGATGACCTTATTGAACTTCAGAGGGAGAATCTGCTTGATCACCTGAAGAAAAACGGAATAAATGATGCCACTCTCTACAATCATAAGGGAGAAGTTGAGTTTTCAATAAAGAATGTGTTTTAAGGAAAAAACAGCAGATAAAAACTGACATTTGAGTTGATTTCAGGAGTGAAGTCAATCCATCAATGTCAGTTTTTGTTTATGCTCAAATCTGTTGAAGTCAATGTTTGTATTGAGTAAAACAATATTATCGTATTCTATTCGGCTGAGGAGACTATGGGAAAAGTCAACCTGGACAAGTTTTCAGAGATTGCATCCAACTTTCTCTTTGGCGCATCCCTATCATTCAGGAATTGG
Organism: uncultured Clostridia bacterium; assembly: GCA_964523535.1. Taxonomy (GTDB): domain Bacteria; phylum Bacillota; class Clostridia; order Tissierellales; family Dethiosulfatibacteraceae; genus Dethiosulfatibacter. Next base: position 3,565 of record CAZFYP010000224.1, on the reverse strand, counting down.
TAAGGTTCTGGGGGACAATCTCAAAACTAGAAAGGAATGAGAAGTTCTATTACCTGTTTTCAAAATCAGGGTTTACAAAGGAAGCAATGGACTACTCAAGGGATAGTCGCATAGTTCTAGTTGATATTGAAGACTTGTTTTAATAACATTTACACATCAGGTTAAAATCACTGCACAAATGGTTAATAAATGCATTTAAAACGCTGGATTTACCAGATGTGTAAATGTGGTTGACTTTGGATTTTGAGGGAGTATAATGGAGTTGCAAGCTTGCCAAAGACAAAAGACGAGGAGACTATTTATGAAGAAAGTAATTTGTTTGATTATAAGTTTATGCTTTATTTTTACTAATGTAGTGTTTGGATTGGAAGAAATAGATGCACTAGAAACATCTAAACAAGAGTTTTTTGTTAGCAGTAGAATCGATAAAAAGGATATGAAGGATACTGTTACATTTAGGCTTAGTTCTTTTTCAAAGGATGATGATGTTTTCATCGAAGTATATGATTCTGTTAAAACCCCAATAGTTAAAGAACAATTTACAAATGATTCTTTGGAAATAAAAAATCTGAAGAGAGACGTAATTTATCAGTTCAATTTAAGAATCAATAAAAATGAATTCGTAGGTGATATTCTTTTATGGGAGGATTTTGATAACAAGGAATTGGAAGTAATCATGTCAAATTTGATTTCTTCAAGTGAATATAGTACTACTTCAAAATCTACACGATATGAATCGGAAAGCAATGATCTAATGAACGATGCTGATACGATATATGATGACGATGATGTTTATGGATACATAGGAAGTACGTCTGATGTTGACTGGTTTAGAGTGAAATTTAATGAAAATGGTAGGGCTAACTTTTGGGTAGATGTACCGAATGATAAGGATTATGATTTGTATTTATATGACAGTGCGGGGATTCTCATAGATGAGAGTGAGAAGGGGGCTGGAAGTGATGAATTACTTTCAATGATACCGGTTCAGAAAGATACCTACTATTATATTAAGTTACTTGGGTATCAATCATCTTATAGTACAACACAGACATATCATTTAAGAGCCAAGAATTATGAAATTGTTGCAGATACTTGGTATAGCCAAATTTTATCAAATTCAGGAACAACATATAATGTTAATAGGCTAGATAGATTTTTCTTTCCAAATTACCCTTCACCATATATTACAGCCAGAACAACACCGCTGTATGCTGAAAAGACTTATGATAGTCCATATTATGCCACTCACTATGACAGTGGATTGTTAAATAAATGGGGATGTGTTGGGATTTCGCTAGCTATGGTTCTAAATAATATAGGTGCAGAAACAACAACTTCTCAGTATGATGTAAGAAGTAGTAGTACGGGTAATTTAGCACCGGACCCATATTCTGCAATTATGGCTAACTGTGATTTTCCTAGCATAACACAGTCGACAGCATATAATAATAAAACAGGTCAAACCGATATTATTTATCAAACAAGTAGTACTGATGATGCATTAGAGATATACGTGTCTTCCACAGCTCAAGAATTTGGGCATTCTACAACCAGGACATATTTAACAGGAAAAACAGCTAAAGAAAAAGCCGAAGTACTTACAGAAACACTTTTGGAACATCCAGAAGGTATAATGGTTAGAGTTGATGGTGTTGAGTATGATCATACATTAGTATTTGCTTCTTCTAATTATACACTGAATAAAAGTATGATTGGCTCTATAAATGCAGTAAAGTTAACACCAGAGATAGAACAGGTAGACTATTTGAAAGAAAAAGCAGTTTCTAAGCAAGATGAAATACAAATAAAATCAGCTGTTAGTACTGGATATGAGCAGTATTTTAAAGTTTATGATCCAGGAACATCACAAACAGTTAAAGGTGATAATGTGATATTTAATAATTCGTGGACTTTTATTAATCACAATTGTAATATTAATAGCATTACATATTTTGATGTTGTTAATTTTGATTAGAGTAATGAACATACAAAGAATAAAGCGATCGAGAGATGGCTTTATTCTTTGTTAATAACATACTGTAATTCTATAATATGAAAGCGTACATTTAACGTGATTGTGGAGGTTTATAATGAAGAAGCTGTTGCTTGTGTTTGCTATTTTGCATTTAATAAATATATACAATGATCAGGATTCAAGAATGTTGAATGAAAATGATGTTGATATCGTCGTAAATCAAGAAAATGCTGACTATATCTCTGATTATCCACTGGAATTAAGCAAAAATAATATCAAAAAAGATGTTTTTAATTCTGATAAGATATCATTCATTAGCATCTATCATTTATCTGAATCTGACTGCAAAAATTTCATATTTGAAATAAATGAAATGAGTGATAAGTATGTTGAAATTACTATGGGATTTGAATTTGAATTTATTTGTATAGAGGATGGTTACTATGGTGTGAATGAAGAGTTCCAAAGATATGCTGATGTTAAGTATTATTTTAAACCGGAAGTATTAGTGACATATGAATATGTTGATGGCAAATGGGAAGTGGGGCAGATTTCAGAAAATTACATCTTGCCGGAAAAAAGCGAAGAAATTGAAATAACTCATGACTATACAGCATTTAATAAGGATATAGGAATGATTAAAGAGGATTTGAGTGATATTATATCAAAGCCATATTTCCAGATCAAACATGGATTCAATCCCTTGACTTTTGTTAAGGATGAAAGTCTCTTCAGTGATTTCAACAAGGGTTATAAATTAATTGATGAGGTTAATTTAATGGATATTGAAGAGATTGAATACAATTCCGATGACAACAACCAAAGTACGGTAACCATTTTACTGGATGTCAATGCAGAAAATATCCATGCTGTAGGAAAGGCAGAGTTGCAGTATAAATTATGGAATGATGAATTAGGTAATGCATATTGGCGATTGGTAGAAATCAATCAGGATTGCAGCAGTTTTGAGGTTAGCAGTATTGCTACTGATAATGAATTCATTGAGAGACAGGAAGTAAGTAATATTATAAACAGTGGAACAATCGACTCTCTTCTTGAACAGAGTAGGGAAGCTGAACTTATGTTTATAGAAGGTAATGGAATAGATTTTCAAAAAGATTCCGTACGATTGGGTGAACTTCACAAAGTTTACAATCCCGAATTTCGTTCATATGAAGATATCAGAAACTATTTGTTAAATATATATACTGAGGGGCAACATTTGGAAGACTTGATGGATAGGATAGAAAAATATATTATCGAAAATGATGATGGCTACCTGTACATGTCGCCGGGCTATATCAAGACAGGTTTAAGTTCAATTACGGATGAGTATATAATTGAGGAAATAGATGATGAAAACCAGACAGTAATATTCAATTTTTACAAGATTGAAAAGTATGAATATACAGGTGAAGTGTTGTATGACGGTCCTTATGACATCAAGCTGAAATATGATGCTGACAAGGGATGGAGACTGGATGATTGGGTTGACAGATATTGATGTTAGCCATTGAAGGAGGCGGCAATGAAATTAATCCCAGATTATTCATGAAACCCTAATAACCTAGAAAATTTCATATTCAA
>CAZFYP010000223.1:0-4922 GCA_964523535.1 uncultured Clostridia bacterium | reverse complement strand
ATCTGTTAAATGCTTAGCCACTGCCCCGGAATAAATACCAAAGGTTGTAACTGCGAAAAGATAGTCACAGTTAAACCTTGCTCTTTTCAAAAAATCTACCACATAGGAGGGCACTCCCCATGCGTGAAGGGGAAATACAATTCCAATCTTTTCGTCAGTAAATTCAAAGGTTCCCTCTTTTACCAATTGAGGTATGGAATATAATTCTCCTCCAATTGATTTGGCAATATATAGACTATTGCCCGTTGCTGTAAAATATAATACTTTCATTTTATCCTTTTAAAACTCCTTCTTTTGAACTTATCTAAAACCATTATAACTCTCATTTATATTAATAACCAGGTATATTACTCTCTAAAACTTGCCTATTTATATCACTACTGTTGAATAATATGGACATGCGTGTTAAAATATATACATGAGTAAACAACAAATAAAACAAATAATCGAAAACAGAACAAGAGAAGATGGTATGGTTGAAACCGGTATTAAGGGTGTGCAACTTTTCCGAGTCACTACTTCCCTTCAATGTACCCCTGCAATTTACAAGCCCGCTGTCATAGCCATAGTAAATGGTGCTAAAGAAGCAATACTGGATGGCGAATCTCATGTATATGACAGTAGTCAATATATGTGTTGTACCATGACCATGCCCGTTGAAGCCGGCACACCTACAGCTTCGCCGGAAAATCCTCTCCTGGGTGTATATATTTCCCTGGATACGAGAGTACTGACAGAATTGGCAATTGAGATGGAAAGAACTGCTCTTGCCATTCGAAAGCCTAAAGGTGGTCCGCTACCCCAGGGATTAGCACTTGCCCACTGGGATGAATCATTCACTGAAACTCTATTGCGCTTATTGCAATTAGGAGATAGCTCAGCGGATACAGCCATACTTGGCCATAGTCGACTTCGGGAATTATACTATGCTGTACTGAAAGGGGAAGCAGGAAACTCCGCAAGACGGGCATTTGGAGTGGGTAATGAAATTGCAAGAGCAATAGCATATTTGTCTTCCAACTTAAATCAAGCGGTCACCATTGATGATATGGCCACGCAGGCGGGAATGAGCAGAGCAGTATTTCACCGCAAATTCAAAGAGGCTACAACAATGTCTCCTATTCAGTTTGCAAAATCCATGCGGCTAAATAATGCGGCAATGAAAATGGTCAGAGGAATGAATGTGAATGAAGCTGCAGAAGAAGTAGGCTACCTAAGTTCATCTCAATTCAGTCGAGAGTTTAAACGTATGTATGGACAATCTCCCAAACAGTGGAGCCAATCCAAACAAGATCCTACAGAGATGACAAAACAAGCCTCACAGTTTTTTGACCAATTTGAAAACTCGGCAGTCTAAAGAAATACAAAAGGAGCAGTTTCAAAGTTTGATTTCGAAACTGCTCCTTTTAATATGCTAATATTTTTTTGATATTCCTATTATTATCTCACCTTTTTGAGTAATCATTACACTTGACGAATTCATGCGAGTAATTATTCGATTTTTTTACCCATATAAAAAGCGGATATTACTCTGCTTTTTATATGCTCACAGTCTGCTTTTCAAGGATATACTCCACTCCACATGTGTGGCGTGGGAGTGGTAGACAAATCCAGGTAGTCACTACACTCTAGTTATCCCAATGCTTATCTTCATCCTTTTCTTCTTCAAAGATCTGTATTACCAATAAATACTTCATATATTTTCATTATTCACATCCTATTCGCTCTTGGTGATATAATTTTTTGTATTAGGAAACACTACTTATCGGATAGTTATCAGAGGAATATTTCCTCACATTTATTAAACTCTATAATCTCCATCAAAGGAGATTCACAAAAATTTGTAGCATTATGTCGTCAGAAAGGTTTTCGCACAAACATTTACCATTTTTCTGGTTTCCATCCTTCTTCTATGCGTTCGACAAGAAGTGTATCATTCCATGTTCCCCAAGGTGATAGCTTCTTATCAGAACTTGATAGTTCTGTTACATTTGTTCTTTGCCATGTTGAATAGTCAACGATTTGCCAAGACACGAAGTTCCCATCCTTATCAACCTTCCTTGCACGCATTTGATCAGGTAGCTTTACTTCATTTGGAAATGAGAAATTATCTACAAACTGTACAATTTCCTGCTTTAATGCTGCTTTCAAAGGAAAATGGACAAAATAGTAATCTTCAGACTTTAAGACGCTCGATACATCTACAAAATCCTCTGAGTATTGCTGAGGAAATACTCTTATCAACTCTCCTATAGTCTTATTTGCAAAAACATACTGCAAATATCCTTTACCTTCTGATGTCTTAATTTCAAAAACATCTCCAATTTTTATTCTTCTCATTCAATCACTCCAAATATCCTATTGATTTCAACAATTCCAAACCACGCTCTAATGATTCTCCATACACTGGATTTGAGGTTGAAATACTATTTATTTTGTTTATTAATGTCCCACCATTTTTAGATAAGCCATGGTATTCTATTAACACCTGCTCAACTGCACGAGCATCACTTCTAGTTAGGTTTTGCATCAATGGTTCAATATTGATTCCTTTAGTTCTTAAATGATCGGCAGCTCTTCTAGCATAATTATTAGTTATACCTACATATTGTACCGCATCATCAGCATTTTTGGAAAGATAAACTAGATTTTTCCAGTTTCACTCGTCCCCTTACTGACTTGCTTTTTAACAAACTCCACTAATCCATCTGTACCATTTTTGGATATATATTTTACTACTTCGTCTGAATGCTTTGATAAGTATTTTACAATATCATCACCATATTTCTTGGCTATTTTTGTAATCTTAGAAGCAGTTTTAGTCTCACCTACAATTGGTATAAGATTAAACATGAAATTCTTTCCAGCAGACTTCCACATTGAGAAATCTTCACCTTCAATCAATGCATCCAATACTACATCTGGTACAGTCTCTAATGCTGTATCTGCTAAATGAGCAAATAAAAATGGATTATCGCCACCCGGATCCACATAATTCACTGAATCATTCCAACAATAACTATAACTGTTAAGACTAAATGGATTGTTTACTACCCCTTTGTAACTATCCTCAGTGATGAACCTCTGAATCGACGGATCATAATACCTTGCTCTGAGATAGTAGTTTCCAGTCTCACTGTCAAGATACTCTCCAGAATATCTGAAGGGATTATCTACTTTAACTGATGCCTGAGAGTTGAAGCCATTCAATCCAAATTTGTTAGATTCCGCTTCCTTTCCATTCCCAAAAGGATCATATACATAGTCCATAATGACATTACCTTTTGGATCAGTAAGCTTGGTAACATCTCCCCTGGTGTTATGAAGATAGTACATAGTATCAGCTTCAATTTCCCTTGATATCAGTCTGAGTCCTCTTGTGTTCGTTGCAAGGGTCTGTCCATTCGTTCCAGTTTCAAGAACTATGCTTCCATTATTGTAGTAGAAGCCTTTTGTCTCTTCTCCGGTATTCTTGTCAGTTCTCAGTCCGATTCCATTATAAAGATATGTTGTAGTTATATTGTCCGGTCCTGTGAAGCTTTCCAACTGGTTGTATCCATTATACCCGAATTCATACGGCTGTGACAAGACGTGTCCGTCTGTTCCTGAAACAACAACCTCTTTTGTAAGTTGGTTCCCTTCGTTGTCATAAGTGAATACTAGCTCTTCAGCGCTATCTCCTCTTGTATTCTTCTTTGAAAGGAGTCTTCCATTAAGGTCGTAAGCATATGTGTTCTCGAATATCATGGAAGAGCCGAAATCAGTACCTTGGATCTCCACCAATCTTCTTATATTATTGAAATCGTCATACTCGTACTGCTGGATATTACCATCTTTCATAATGGCAGTATCTAGCCTTGACATGTGGTCGTAGTAGTATCTGGTGGTTCCTTCTTCACTTGTCTCATAGACCATATTGCCATTTTGGTTGTATCCATAGTTGTAAGACCCCAGGATGTCTTCACCATTACGGTGTACTAAACTCTTTATGTTACCGGATGGATAATACTCATAGAGAACATTCAATCCAGTATGCTCATTTACTTCCTCTTCAAGTCTTCAACATCTGAAAGCCTGCCCAGATTGTCATATTCATAGAAAGTATGATTTCCTTCAGGATTTGGTTTCAGAAACAAGTCTGCCTTATAGTACAGACCCCTCGAATTTTATCATTGTGTTCCTAGTTTCGCTAAGCACTGGGTACCCCTCCCAAAAGAAAAGGCGATAAGAGGATATTCCACTTATCGCTACTTCATTATTCATTAATCAAATCTAAATCAAGTTCATCAACCGTCAATAATTCTAGAGTGTCTCCATATTTATCAACAAACTCAACTTCGTATTTATAAGGTTCTTTATGGACAATAAGCATTATTGCCCCTTTGGTTCCTTTTACAACAGATTGACTTAAATCTTTATTAGCTATTACTACATCATATTCATTTAGCATCTTTACCTCCTGTTTACGCCTTTAACTATTTCTTGGTTGGTATAGCTGTAACAAGTCTAACTACATCATCCTCTGCACTTTTCATCCATGCAAAAGTTACATCAATAACTTTACCATTTGCACCATTTACGGAAATAGTCTGGTTATATTTAGTCCCATATTCAGTGACTCCAGTTTGAACAGCTTTTTTAGAGTCGAATACTATTTGCTTTGCTAAATCATCCATATTATCTTGCGAAAAACCTAAAGCATTTTTAAACCATTTAGCTTTGCTACTGCCAACAGGATGCTCCATATTTAACAAATAACGAGCAAGTTTATCATCTACACTTTTACTCGTAAGATTTACCGTCCCCTTAGCAATAACTTCAGCAACCTCATCAGCGGACCTGCTAAACACATTATCTGTCAACCTTGGCAAATTCTCTAAGAATGGTCCTGATCTTTTTAGTACCGAAACTCCATCAGCCAC
>CAZFYP010000222.1:2211-4941 GCA_964523535.1 uncultured Clostridia bacterium | reverse complement strand
CTTCAGTTATGTCAAAGTCGTCATCCCTGAATATGTCAAGGATTTCAATCCTGTTATTTGCAGTATAATGGGGCTTGATTCTCTCTATATTAACTTCCCTGTTTTCATCTCTTAAAGCTTCCGGGAATTCCTTATATCTTATTGTTGCCATCTGTGGGAAATTCACAGACTTTATATGGGCTAGTATATTGTCGCTGAAGGCCGGTCTTACTTGTACCAGCTTGTTTTCTTCGTTGATCAGCAGCTCAGTACAATCCGCCGTTAGCCCTGTTTTCATAGCTCCTGCAATTCTCGGCGCCAAGGACCTTCCAAAGTTTGTTGCGCCAATAAGTACTATTTCAGGCTTGTGTTCCTCGATGAATCTTACAATATTAAGCTTGTATAAATATTCCTCAGGCATTTCCAGACATTCATCTTCCATGTAGTAGACTTTCTCGGCTCCCCTGTAGCAAAGCTCTTCAACTTCCATATTGTTTCCAAGTATCAATACTTCCAATCCTATTTCAGCCTTCTCGGCAAGCTCCCTTCCCTTTCCAAGAAGCTCATAGCTTACCTTGTGTATGTCGTTCCCATTCTGCTCGCCTATTACAAGTATACCTTTATATTCTTCCATGACACCCTCCTATACAATATTGAATTTCTTGAATTCACTGTCAACCGCTTCAAAAAACTCAGCTTTCTTCTCTCTGAATATTATACTTTCCCTGCTTTCTTCCTTGGGAACTTCAATCTTGACGACCTTTGTAGGAGAACCCTTGAATCCTGCATCTTCTTCAGTCATGAACTTGGAAAGGTCACTAAGTCCAAAGCTTTCCATTTCCACATCCAGGGATTCAAGTTTTCTGTCGACTGTAGGAAGCTGTGGATGGTTTATGTTTTTTGTAACACTAATTAAGGCCGGTAGTTTCATTCTTCTTTTCTGGTTGTATCCACAAAGCTTTTCAGTGGTAACGGTAATGGTATCCTCTGTCACTTGGTCTATGCTTTCAACATTATATGAATGGGGAAGGTAAAGAAATTCAGCAACTTCAGCTCCTACCTGGGCCGTATCTCCATCGACTGATTTTTCTCCACAAATGATCAAATCATAGTCTTCAATTTTTCTTATTCCTGCTGCGAGAGTATAGGATGTTGCACAAGTATCGGCCCCGCCGAACTTCCTGTCAGAAAGCAATATTCCTCTATCTGCTCCCCTTGCATATGCATCCTTAAGGGATTTTACAGCCTTTGGTGGTCCCATTGTAAGGACTGTGACTTCTGCACCGAATTGTTTCTTTAAGTCAATAGCAGCCTGAAGGGCATTCATGTCAAAGGGATTGATTTCCGCTTCCGCAGATGATCTATCTACAATACCCTTTTCCCTGTCAAACTTTACCCTTGTCATGTCGGGAACTTCTTTAACAAGCACTACAATTTTCATATGGTTTTTCCTCCATTTTGTTTGTGGTTTCGTGGTCTTACCTCTTGATTTAATTGTACCATAATGTTAGAATTAAGTCAATTATTAGAAATAGGTTTTACTTTTATTTAATTATCCTAAAAATATAAATGGAGCAGATTAGTTTAACAGCGAGGTCTCGACCAGTAGGTATCAACAATCACATTAATAAATATAAAAATTGTTGTACCGGTAGCTAAACACCAATGTTCCAAGGTGTTTAGTAATAGTAGGTTTTCTACAAACGGAGTAGGGAGCTTTAAACTAATATGCGGAATAGTACAATTTAAACACATCTGAAAGGAGAACATATAAATGTTTCAATCCGTAGAAAGCAAAAAGGTATCACAAGTAATAATAGAACAGATACAAAATATGATAATGTCGGGAGAACTAAAGATAGGCGACAAGCTACCTCCTGAAAGGGAGCTCACCGAGACCCTAAATGTTGGGCGTCCTGCTCTCAGGGAAGCCTTGAAAGCACTTGAAGTGATCGGCGTCATCGAAAGAATCCACGGTCAGGGAAACTTCATTTCCAGCAATATCGTGGATAGCTTCTTCAAGCCCCTTTCCCTGACTTTCAAGCTTAGTAACGGAAGACCCGAGGAAATACTTCAGGTAAGATTTCTTCTAGAAACTTTCACAGTAGATCAAGCTGCTATAAATGCCACTGCAGAGGACATAGAAAAGCTTGAACTCATACACAAGAGGATGGTAGTGTCTAAATCCCTTGAAGACAAGGCAAAATACGACAAGGAATTCCATTTTGAGCTTACTCGAATATCAAACAACACTCTGATACTCAATCTATACCAAAGTGTTTCCTATCTCATAGATGCCTTCATAAATGAGACCGTAAGAGTGTCCCTATTCGAGGAGAAGTCCATCGAGAAAATTTACGAAGAGCATGAAATAATAATTCAGGCAATAAAGGACAGAGACAGCACCAAAGCTGTAGAAGCAGTCAAAAAGCATCTCGACAATGTAAACATGGCTTCCATAAAAAAATTGAAGTAATCTCAATTTCCCCCTTGACGAATGATTGATGTTTGTATATAATAGCAAAGTCAAAACAGAAATATTGAAATGTTTACAAATTTCGCGTCAAAACGTCATAATTATATGAATTTATGAGGACTTAAAAAAAAACCCCTTTTTTAAGTCCTTTTTTTATTTTCAATTTACTATAATCTAAAACACGATTTTCAATATTTCAAAAATAATGAAGTTTTATCTCACAACAGTTTTCGTTGTGATACCAAAATTAAGGAAATTTTATTTCACAATAAGTC
>CAZFYP010000222.1:0-2201 GCA_964523535.1 uncultured Clostridia bacterium | reverse complement strand
GTCAAAACAGAAATATTGAAATGTTTATGAAAAGAAGCACAAGAAGAAAACTCTCTTGAGCCAACGAAATTTCGCGTCATAATAATATAGCGTTATGAGGACTTAAAAAAAAACCCCTTTTTTAAGTCCTTTTTTTATTTTCATTTTACTAAAAGTTCAAAAAATATTTTTCGATATTCTAAATCAATGAAGTGTTATCTCACAACAGTTTTCGTTGTGACACCAAAAATTAAGGAAGTTTTATTTCACAATAAGTCAAATTGTGACACCAAAAATTAAGGAAGTTTTAATTCACAATAAATCTCGTTATAAATCATAGTATACAGTTGAACCATCTCTATTCTATGATTTGACTCTACTACAATTGTGACTTAAAACTAGGAGGTAGTTATGGCAAAGTACGTATTTATTACAGGTGGTGTCGTTTCATCGCTGGGTAAGGGAATTACAGCAGCTTCACTTGGTCAGCTTCTAATAGCTAGAGGACTAAAGGTTACGATTCAGAAATTCGACCCCTACATCAACGTAGACCCGGGAACAATGAGTCCATACCAGCACGGCGAGGTCTTCGTTACAGATGACGGAGCAGAGACAGACCTTGACCTTGGACATTACGAAAGATTCACAGATGTAAACCTGACAAAATACAACAACATCACTACAGGAAAGGTATACAGCACCGTTATCAACAAGGAAAGAAGAGGAGACTACCTGGGTGGAACTGTTCAGGTTATACCTCATATCACCAATGAAATCAAGAACAAGGTAATAACTGTTGGAAAAGAACAAGACGTTGACGTCGTAATAACAGAAATAGGCGGAACAGTTGGAGATATAGAAAGCAATCCCTTCCTCGAAGCTATCAGACAGATTAAGTACGATGTGGGCAAGGCAAATGTAATGTATATCCACGTAACACTTGTTCCTTACCTTGCAAAGGCAGGCGAGTTAAAGACCAAGCCTACCCAGCACTCAGTAAAAGAACTCAGAAGCATAGGTATCCAGCCAGACATTCTTGTATGCAGGGCGGAGAAGCCTCTAAACGAAATCCTCAAAAAGAAAATAGCCCTCTTCTGCAATGTTGATGAGGACGATGTAATAGAAAACCTGGATGCAGACAATCTTTACGAAGTTCCTCTTCTACTTGAGAAAGAAGGTCTTGCTACACTTGCCTGTAAGGATCTTGGACTTAAGGATTGCACTTCCGATCTAAGCAAATGGACTGCTGTGATTGACAAAATGAAGCAGTGCCAAGGTGAGACGACAATCGGTCTTATAGGAAAGTATGTGGAACTCAGGGATGCATATCTTTCTGTAGCAGAAGCTCTTAACCATGCAGGCATTGCAAATGGAACAAATGTAAAAATCAAGTGGATACATTCTGAAGAAATCACCTTGGATAATTACACAGAAGTACTGAAAGGACTTGACGGTGTTCTTGTTCCTGGAGGATTCGGAGACAGAGGTATCGAAGGAAAAGTCCTTGCTTCAAAATATGCAAGAGATACAAATACTCCTTTCCTTGGAATATGCCTTGGTATGCAGATGGCAGTTGTTGATTTTGCAAAACATGTCTTAAACTACGATGATGCAAACTCATCCGAGTTCGATGAAGAGACAACACATCCTCTTATTCATCTCATGCCTGACCAGAAAGACATCGAAAACAAGGGTGGAACCATGCGACTTGGAATCTATCCCTGCAAGCTTGCAGAAGGTTCCAAGGCAAGAGAAGCCTACGGCGAAGACCTTATATACGAAAGACACAGACACAGATATGAGTTCAACAATGAATTCAGGGACGTAGTACAGTCAGCAGGAATGAAGATAACAGGACTGTCACCAGACGAGAGACTTGTTGAAATCGTAGAGGTTGAAGACCACCCATGGTATGTAGCTGCACAGTTCCATCCCGAGTTCAAGTCAAGACCTACAAAGAGCCACCCTCTGTTCAGAGATTTTATAAAAGCATCAAAAAAATAGAAACAATGATTAATCAAAGCAGTCGAGAATTTTCGGCTGCTTTCTTGTCTTTAAAAATTATGATTTCCATATTTGAAAACGCAAAAGCAGCCGAAAGCTAGATATCGGCTGTTTTGCATTTTAAGAAGTTATTTATTTTACAGAAAACTCCAATGGAGCTTCCAGGGTTCTTTCTGAACATTGGGTATATGCTTTAAAAAAACACTGATAATTCTTAT
>CAZFYP010000221.1:0-4956 GCA_964523535.1 uncultured Clostridia bacterium | reverse complement strand
GGATCTGGATATCTGGTAGTAAAGGAACCCTGGCCTTCCATGCTTAGAAATGTTTACAAGAATCAGGACAGATACGTAAATACCTACTGGAGTAACTTTGACGGCATGTATTTCACCGGAGACGGAGCCATCAAGGACGACAATGGATATATTTGGGTTACTGGCAGAGTCGATGATGTAATAAACATTTCAGGTCACAGGATGGGAAGTGCGGAAGTTGAAAGTGCAGTCCTCACCAATGATTCGGTGGCTGAAGTTGCAGCCATAGGATGCAGCGACAGCATAAAGGGAAGTGTAATATGTCTCTTCGTATCACTGAAGGAAGGCGTAGACCAGAATGATGATTTGAAGGCTGAAATAAAGGAAGCCGTAAGGGATGAAATAGGTAAGTTTGCATCGCCTGAGAAGATTGTCTTCATGAAGGGTCTTCCAAAGACCAGAAGTGGAAAGATAATGAGAAGGATATTGAGAAATATAGGTGAAGGAAAGAAAGACCTTGGTGATCTGAGTACATTGGTTGACAGGACAGTGGTGGATGACCTATTAAAGTCCAAGCAGATTTAACTGGCGTGTTTATAAACGGGGGAATGGTTAATGTCAACGGTCGATTTCGAGGGGCAAACGGCAGAAACGCCGTTTCAGGAAACCGTTTGCCGTTCAACCTGTAAAATTGAAGCTTCAAGTGGCAAATACGGCTGTTTAAAAGATATTCATTGAGAATTCTTGACTTGGATAGTAACATGTTGTTATAAACATATAGTCGAAGTTGAAAATATCGGTATGGCTGACATATTAGGTATAATAAAATTACAGGAGGACTAATATGAAAAGATATGAAGACAGTATATACAATTTTTTAGTGGGAACAAACTTTAGCGATAAGGACAATCTTGGAGAGTCCATTTCTGAACTCAGCTATAAGCTGCTTTTCAACAAGGATTATCTCAAGAACAAAATCCAAAACCCTGAAGGTGTCAATGACCTTAATGAAATGGCTGAAAGAGTAGGAAACAGGGCTCATGCATACTATACTTCCAAGGGATACGGCGGCATCAACTCAAACATGTTCAAGCTTGTTGTATCAAGGCTGATACAGACAGTAAGCCATCAGATAGTCGACCAAGACATCGACAAGGAAGTTCTTGACAACCTTATTGGATACGATGTTAGAAAGATGGAAAACTACATCCAAAGAGTACCAAGCCTGGCTTGCTTCTTCGAAGGATATTAATCAGTATATTAGGACAACACCAAGTCCTTCTATTAATCAATGACTGACAACCAATAAGAGCATCCTCTCCTGATTTGATTTAGGAGAGGATGTTTTTTATTAATCGATCGAGATATTTTAATTGACCAAAAATTCGACGGGGTCGAAGAACTAAAAAGTTTATTTAAATGATTGTTGACAAAATGATAGGTGCTCATATATAATTTGATTATAAATGAGCACCTGTCATTTTGGAATATTGATTCAATTATCATGACTGGCAGGTGTGATGACAAGGATTGAATCGGGAGTTTCATGATGGAAGATAAAAGAATCAAACTCTTTAGAGATGAAAAAATAAGCACTGCCATAAATAAGTTGTCACTGCCTGCAGTGGTGGGACTTATAGTCTTGGCAATATACAACTTTGTAGATACAATGTTTGTTGCATGGCTTGGAACGGCGGAGGCAGGAGCTGCGACCCTGGTAATGCCCGTCATGATGATAGTCCAAGCCTTTGGAGCTGCTGTAGGTCATGGTAGTGCTAGTTATGTGTCCAGGCTGCTGGGAATGAACAGAAAACATGATGCCGACAAGGTTGCAACAGTATCGATATACTCAATGGCCATAGCCAGTATAGTCATTACACTTGTGACCTTGCTTTATATGGAACCAATATTAAGATTCTTTGGAGGTCAGGGAGAGATACTTGAACTTGCAAAAAGTTACTGTTCCTTTATACTTTTGGGAACCATATTTGCTTTACTTAATATGACAATGAATAATCTTCTGAGGTCAGAAGGAAGTGCAGTTATTTCCATGACAGGAATGATTATTGGATCCCTAATAAACATAATTCTTGACCCTATTTTTATATTTGTGTTGGATCTGGGTATTTCAGGGGCGGCAATAGCCACAACTCTGTCCAGGTCTATAACAACAATTATTCTATTGAGCAGATATATGGCGAGAAAATCCCTCTTGCATATAGGATTAAAGAACTTCAAACCTTCATTGTATGTATACAGGGAGATATTCAGAGTTGGAATTCCAACATTGTTCAAGCAGCTCTTTGCCAGTATTTCCTTTGGACTTCTTAGTAGTGCGGCATTTTCCTATGGTGGACAAACATTGCTGGCTGCAGTGGGAATACTTTTCAGGATAGTTATCATGCCAATGTATGCGGTCTTCGGAATAGGTCAGGCATTCCAGCCTGTTGCAGGATATAATTACGGTGCTGGTAACAAGGAAAGGGTAATGGCAGCTCTTAGGTATGCCATGGTATTGTCATCATCAGTTACCATAGGAAGTGTACTTTTGATGAACCTATTTTCCAGCCAGCTTTTTGGGATTTTCAGGGCGGCGGAGGATGTGGCTGCCTATGGAATAATGGGACTTAAATATTATTCCATAGCAATGGTTCTAATGTCTATCAACAATACAATAGCAACATTTTACCAGGCTCTTGGAAAGGGCAGGGAGTCAATGATATTGTCAATAGCAAGACAGGGATTTTTCTTCATTCCCGTCATACTCATAGTACCATCGCTTTTGGGAGTGCAGGGAATACTTGCAACCCAGCTAATATCGGACATACTTACAATGATTCTGTCGGCTTGCATGTTTGTGCCTTATATCAGGTCCGACAGGCTTGACATGGAAATGACTGCAATGAAAGCAAGGGGGTAAGGGATGCGTAAGAAGAAAATGACAAGACAAGGCATACTTGAATATGCAGAACACCTTCTTCGTACTGAAGGAGAAGATGCCTGTTCCATGAGAAGGATAGCCAAAGACCTTGGGGTAGCCTCTGGAACCATATACAATTACTATAGTAGCAGGGAAGCGCTCATGGTTGATCTTTTGGATAGTTTCTGGACCAATAGTTTCTCGGATCTTGATGACTATGTCAATGCAGAAATGGAATTGATGGAAAAACTGAAAGTTTATCATAGTAATCTGTCAGACATAATTGAAGTAAGGTTGGGAATGGGTAAGAATGCAGTTGCCAGATATGGAAAAGCAGGCAAGCAGATGAAGAGAAACTTCAGGAAGCTGATGACCGGCCAGATTGAAGTTATGATTGATAATGTTAACAAGAGCGAAAGCCAGAGGAAGTTTATAGCCAGGTGGATATATACTCTCTTCATGGATGAGGTTTTCTACAAGGAAGCTCTTGATGAGGATGCCTGGAGTGTTATAGGTCAGATGTTGGAATAAGGATGTAGGCAATCTTAGAATTTTCATATTTGATTAGAGCTATAAAGAATATCAATTTGCGTTAAAGAAGTTTAACGTATGTTGATATTCTTAAACAATTTATGATTGACCAATAATGCTGAATCTATCAGGTATACGAGGAAGCATTTTTTTTTGATTTTTATCAAGGGTGATTACAAATGTTGAATTTCCTTGCTTTGGCTGATAACGATTTCCTTATATGGTAGTAAAAATCATAGATTGAAGGAAGGGTTTGCCAGAAAGTATCTTATATGGCATGAGTTTTGCATCATGAATTTTATCTAAACATTGTATCAGATTTGTGCTGGGTTTGGAGGAGGTGTAAGGGCCGGTTATGAATCATGACACATGTAAACGTTATACATAAGAGAGGATAAATTTATGATAAGAAGGAACAAGATTATTAAAGTATTATCGTTATTGCTTGCAGTATTCATGATGGGAACTGTATTTGTTGGTTGTTCTCCTCAGGAAGAACAAGTGGCAGAAGCGGATACAGGAGAATCAAGTGAAGATGCTGTTGCGGCGGATGATGACAAGGAAGTTGAAGAAGTAACTGCTGAAGAAGTTGAAGAAGAGGACTATACATTTAAATTGACAATGCTTGGTACAGGTTCACCGGTTTTGAATGAAGACAACATGGGAGCCGGTACACTTTTGGAATATGGGGATAATAAATATCTTGTTGACTGCGGGTATGGTGTGGTCTTGAACCTATATAAAGCCAAAGTCAATTTGGGTGAGGTTACAAATGTTTTCTTCACGCATCTTCATACCGATCATTATGTTGATTACCTTCAATTGCTTGTTCGTGGCAAGCAGACGAATTACAATAGACAGGAGCTTAATGTGTTTGGTCCTACAGGAACAACAAATCTTCACGATACATTGATAGAACTGAATAAGGAAGATTTGGACTATAGAGTGTCTGCTCTTGGAAAAGACAATAATGGAATAAGAGATAATGTTGAAATTAAAGAACTAGTTGGTGAAAACTCATTTGAGTTCAAGGGACTTAAAGTTTCTACAACTAATGTTCCGCATACAATAGAGACATTGGCATATAGATTTGAAGCTGATGGTGTATCGATTGTCTTTTCGGGAGATTTGATATATTCTGAAGATTTTATCGAACTGGCAAAGGATGCTGATGTTGCGATTATGGATGGTATGCTTTCGAGTGGTAAATTTACAGATGGCAAGTCAGAGAAATTCATGGCTTCATTCGCGGAGTCCCACGGTACCCTAGAAGACATAGTGACTATGGCTGCCAAGGCAAATGTGAAGACCCTGATATTGAATCATTTTCCACCTGGAGTTGATGAAGAGGATACTCTTAGAAGAGTTAAAGAAATATTCCATGGACAAGTAATCCTTGGTGCGGATTTGGAGAGTTATACATTCTAGAAGAATAATTGAGAACTTGTGTAAATGAATGAAACCTTATGAAATACGCTTGAATGATTAGAATTAATTCAATCATTTAAGCGTATTTTTTTAGGCTT
>CAZFYP010000220.1:0-4973 GCA_964523535.1 uncultured Clostridia bacterium | reverse complement strand
CTATGTGCGGAATAGTTGGATACATCGGACGCGAAGACGTAAAGGAAACAATACTATCGGGCTTGGAAAAGCTTGAATACAGAGGTTATGACTCTGCTGGTATTGCTATTTTGAATGGAGATGGAATACACATATACAAGGATAAGGGAAGAATAGTTAACCTGAGAGAAGTGGTGGATTTTGATCAGATGGGAACACTGGGTATAGGACATACCAGATGGGCTACACATGGTGTACCAAACAGGGTCAATTCTCATCCACATCAGAGCTCTTCAGAGAGATTTACTCTTGTACACAACGGTATAATTGAAAATGAAGAGATTCTTAGGAAAGAATATCTTCAAGATACAAGGTTTGCCAGCGATACGGATACTGAAGTAATAGTCCAGCTCATACAGAAGTTTACAGATAATGACGGCAATGTCCCTTTGGCTATAAGGCATACTCTTTCACTTCTGAAAGGATCATATGCATTGGCTATAATTGACAGCGAAAATCCTGATGTGATTTATGCGGCAAAAAACAAGTCACCTCTTCTTGTAGGAAAGGGTGAGGAGTGCAATCTCATAGCAAGTGATGCAATGGCTATGATAAATCATACAAATGAATTTTATGAACTACATGATAAGGAATTTGTAATAATAGAAAGAAATGAAGTGTCAATATACAATCTGTACGGTATTAAGATTGATAGAGAAACTTTCAAAGGTGAGATAGATGCTTCAGATATTGAAAAGGGTACTTATTCACATTATATGTTGAAAGAAATCGATGAGCAGCCTTTTGTATTAAGAAGAATCATAGCAAACTATCAGGATGAAAGTGGTAAGTTGATTGTAGATTCTGAGATAGTAAGTGCAGTAAAGGAAGCAGATAGAATATATATAGTGGCATGTGGTACCAGCTACAATGCAGGACTTGTTGGGAAAAGTCTTCTTGAGAATATTTCGGGAAAACCTACAGAGGTTCATATATCAAGCGAGTTTGTATATAATACACCTTTGTTGAGCAAAAAACCATTATTCATATTTATATCACAAAGTGGTGAAACTGCCGACAGCAGGGCGGTCCTTGTCAAGATAAAAGAATTGGGACATCCGTCAATAGCAGTTACAAATGTAAAGGGTTCCACCCTATACAGGGAAACGGATTTCCAGATGTTGCTACATGCAGGACCTGAAATTGCAGTTGCTTCAACAAAGGCTTACACTGCACAAATTGCAGTACTTTCAATACTGGCATGTACCGTTATATCAAAAGAGTGTGACTTTGACATGCTTAATGAACTGTCAAGAGTAGCGAGTGTTATGGAAGGACTTTGTGACAACAAGGAGCTTTATGAGAAGCTTGCAAAGGAATATCTTCTTGAAAAAAGGAACTGCTTCTACATAGGAAGACATGTCGATTATTATACTTGCCTTGAAGCATCTCTGAAGCTGAAGGAAATATCATATATTCAGGCAGAAGGTTTTGCGGCTGGAGAGTTGAAACATGGTACAATCGCCTTGATAGAAGACAATACTCCTGTTGTAGCCATAATAACACAGGAAAAGATAAATCTAAATACAAGAAGCAATATCAAAGAAGTTAAGGCAAGGGGTGCAGCTGTAATAGCAATATCCATGAAAAAGCTCAGTGCTGAAACAGACCAGATAATTATTGATGACGTACATGAAAATCTCACGCCATTGGTGTCGGCAATACCTGCTCAGTTATTGGCTTACTATGCAGCACTGTATAGAGAGTGCGATATTGACAAGCCAAGGAACCTGGCTAAATCTGTAACAGTTGAATAAAACCGTCGCGGAAATGAAAATAATTCATTTCCGCGATTTTTATTTATAGGACCTGATATTTAGCTTTCATAAGCTAATCAATGCCTTGAGAGTTTTAGTTTATAAACTGACTAATAAATAGAAGTGGAAATGTTTCTGATATTGTATTAGAATATAAATGAATAGGTTTTTACAGGAGGTAAATGGTGAATTTAGAAAAATTGAAAGAATCTGAAGAAATATTTTTTGTGAGATATCCGGAAGGATTCGATGATGAGGAAATGAAGAAGATAGCAAAAAAACATAAAATAAGCAAAATGAAAGAGATGGCCAGAGAAATGTTTGCTGAGGATAGATTTTCAGATACTGATGCTGTAATGGAGGACTTGATAAAAATAGTATCAAGATCATCTCTGGTATCTGTTTTTGAAAAGGCAAAATTTAAGGATTATGGAAAAGGACTGCAGGATCCGGATAAAAGCCAATTGGTGGTAGGTCTTTATGAAACAATACATGGAGATATGGAAAAAGGCTTTGATTTGATGATAAGTGTTCTTGAAAAGGTAAAGCTTGCCAAATGGCCTATAATAACTGTTTGTCCTCTTTATTACAATCCTGACGAAGAGGTGTTTATAAAGCCTACAACAGTAAAGAAAATCATTGCCTATTATGAACTTGAAGACATAGTGTACAAGCCTAGACCGTCATATGAGTTTTATTGGAAGTATAAAAAGTATTTTAGGGAAATGAGAAGAGAAGTTGACATAAAAGCTGCACCTGATAATGCTGCTTTTTCTGGATTTTTAATGATGTCCGTTGAATAGCAATTTAAAATTAAACTTATCCTTGCGTTACATATCACTTTATGCTATTATCTTAATTGCAGGTTAAGCCGAAGTGGTGGAACTGGCAGACGCGCTGGACTCAAAATCCAGTGAGGTAACACTCGTGTGGGTTCGAGTCCCACCTTCGGCACCAATATTATAAAAGGTTAGAACTATTTAATGGTTCTAGCTTTTTTTCTTGTAATAATTAAACTTAAGGAGAACTTTTGTATTTAAATGTAATTTTGCCTTTTTGTAATTATCGGTGTATAATAAAAAAATGAACTGTTTATTTTAAGGAAGAAGGCGAGTCGTTATGAAGACAATTGAAACCGAAAGATTGATTCTTAGAAAATGGAAAATTTCTGATCTTGAAGATTTATTCGAATACGCTCAAAGCGAACTAGTTGGACCTAATGCTGGTTGGAAACCTCACAGCAATATCAATGAAAGCAGGAAAATCATCAAATCCTTTATTGATGGTGAAGAGGTTTATGCAATAGAACTAAAGAAAACAAAAAAAGTGATAGGAAGCATAGGTATACATGAAAGGTATCCCGACCCTCAAACGAAAAATCTTAGACAAAGGGAAATAGGATATGTCCTGAATCCGGAATTTTGGGGAAATGGATATGTACCTGAAGCCGTAGACTATATTGTTGAATTTTGTTTCAAGGAATTGGAACTGGATCTTGTTTGGAGCGGACATTTTGACTTCAATAAAAATTCACAAAAAGTCAGTGAAAAGTGCGGATTTGAATATAGATTCAGTAAGGAAGAGGAGCTTAAAGGTTGCGATAATAAAAAAGTTACAACCTTGTATTATTCCAAGATCAAAAATTTGTAAAATTATACTTGCACTGTTTAAAACTTTGTGCTATTATCTTAATTACGGGTTACGCCGAAGTGGTGGAACTGGCAGACGCGCTGGACTCAAAATCCAGTGAGGTAACACTCGTGTGGGTTCGAGTCCCACCTTCGGCACCAGTGCAAAGACACTTTCAAGTTAGTACTTGAAAGTGTCTTTATTTTTTTAAATATTTCATAAAATATGGAAAAAAAAAGTGTTTTCTGCTATAATTGTAAGGAAACTTGATAATTCATAAAGGTGTAAAAGAATGATATTAATAACTGGTATTGTAGCAGTCATTTTATTAGTAGTCTTGACAGGTGCCCTAATAGGAAAAAGATGAGTAAGCAAAAAACACATCCTTTTTTTGTGGCTTATATGAATAAAATATTTGACACTAATGACCATGCAATATTTGGTTTGATATAACTAAATTATTCAGGAGGTATTATTATGTTGGTATCAGCTAAACAAATGATGGCAGATGCATTAAAAGGGAAGTATGCAGTTGGGGCATTCAATATTAACAACCTAGAGTGGACAAAAGCAATACTATTGACAGCACAGGAGAATAATTCACCTGTAATGCTAGGTGTATCTGAAGGTGCGGGCAAATACATGGGTGGCTTTAAAACAGTTGTAGGAATGGTTAAAGGTATGATAGAAGAGTTGGATATTACAGTTCCCGTTTCTATACACCTTGATCATGGTTCTTATGAAGGTGCAAAGAAGGCGATGGAAGCTGGATTTACTTCTGTAATGTTTGACGGTTCTCATTATGAAATAGATGAGAATGTTGAAAAAACAAAAGAAATTATTGCTATAGCAGGTGCTCAGGGAATAACTGTAGAGGCTGAAGTTGGAGCTATAGGCGGCGAAGAAGATGGAGTAGTTGGCGATGGAGAAATGGCAGATCCTAATGAATGTAAAATGATTGCAGATCTTGGAGTTACAATGCTTGCTGCTGGAATTGGTAATATTCACGGTAAATATCCTGCCAACTGGACAGGTCTTAATTTTGATATATTGGCTAAAATCAAAGATATTACAGGAGATATGCCTCTTGTACTTCACGGTGGTACTGGAATACCTGTTGATATGATCAAGGAAGCAATTTCCTTGGGAGTAACAAAAATCAATGTAAATACAGAGTGCCAGTTGACATTTGCAGCTGCTACAAGGAAATATATTGAAGATGGAAAGGACCTTGAAGGCAAGGGTTATGACCCAAGAAAGATTTTGGCACCTGGTTTCGAAGCAATAAAGGCTACTGTAAAGGAAAAAATGGAAATATTCGGATCAATAGACAAAGCATAAGGCAAACTTTAACAAGAATAAAATCTATGAAGCCCCAATCTCTGTGATTGAGGCTTCACTGATTTATAATTCAAAAGATTCATACTAGAAATAATCGTAAATAAAATGAATTAATCGACTTGTATTTGAATATATGTGTTATAATGATTTGATTGTGCGAGCTGTGAAATCAACATAGTTGATTTCCCCTAGCGAGCGGAAGAAATT
>CAZFYP010000219.1:0-5001 GCA_964523535.1 uncultured Clostridia bacterium | reverse complement strand
TTTGATACATTGTCAAATGCTTCTGACGTATTGCTTTTGAAATTGTACTGGAAGATTCGTGAAGGCAAATGTTGTTCCTTTATTTCTATATCGTCTACTGTTACAACAAGCCTTTCCATCAAATGACTTAGTTCCCTGATATTACCGCTCCATGAATAGTGTTTCAATATATCAAAGGCATGGGTGGATAACTTGTGATGCATCTCATATTTGTTTGAATAAAAGTTAAGGAAATAGTAAATCAATTTATCAACATCCATATCCCGCTCTCTAAGGGGAGGCATATAGATTTCAAATATGTTGAGTCTGTAGTAAAGGTCTTCTCTGAAGTGTCCGGTTTTGGAAAGGGATAGAAGATCCTTGTTAGTAGCAGCGATGATTTTTATATCAACTTCTCTTGGTGTTACTGAACCTACTGGAGTAAATGTTTTTTCCTGGATAACCTGTAATAATTTTGACTGCACAAAATAAGGGATTTCAGCAATTTCGTCAAGTAGGACAGTTCCTCCGTTTGCACTTTCCAAGAGCCCTATTTTTCCACCTGCTTTTGCACCTGTAAAGGCACCTTTTTCATAACCAAAGAACTCACTTTCCATGAGTTCAGAAGGAATTGATGAACAGTTTATATTAACAAAGGGTTTTTCTTTCCTAGGACTGATTTCATGAATGTATTTTGCCAGCATGGTTTTTCCCGTTCCTGATTCTCCTGTAATCAAGCATGTTGAATCAATCTTGCTTACCTTGCTTGCTAATTTCATTACTTTTTTCATGGCCGTACTTTCATAAACAATTGAGCTGGCATCGACTTCCAGCAGTGAATCATCGGTGTAGTTGGGATGAAACATCTTGTTGTTTTCCAGTTGATCCCTGACGCTCATAACTACGAATTCTATATTTCCATCTTCATCAAGAATGGGATTGGCTATGTTTATAAGTTCTGAACCCAAAAGTGAAGTCTGCTTTATTGCATACAGTTTCTTTTCTTCATATACATGGGGCAATATGGAAGGAGCCCACCAGCTGGATCCTTCCAACTCATAAAAGTTCTTTCCTATTATTTCCTTTGGCTCAAGACCGTAGTGTCTTCTGCAGGCACTGTTGACATAAACAATGGTGTAATTATTGTCGTAGACCCATATTTCGTCATAAGAATTATCAATTATTTTGAAAAATGTATCGTAGTCCAGACCATAGTATCTTTTTTCTACCACTTGACTGCTCCTCTTACAAATCCATATTATTTACAGAACTTAATATTAAAAATCTTGCAATTAATCTGTAAATAGAATAGAGTTATTCATATTTTGTAATAAAACTAGTGTAACCTATGATAAAAAGAATTTCAATAAAACTCTTTTATGAAATCTAAAGAAAGTGTTATTACCCTGCTTTTTTGACGGATGAATGTCGATAATTATTTAATTGATTAACTTTCTAAAGACCTTGATAATCGAACTTGATTCGACTCATGAGTGAAAATACACTCAAATTGATAAAAGTTTTTACAGGCTTAAATAATTCGATATTCAATAAAAAATATTTAATAAATATATTAATTTCATGCAAGTATTGAAATAGGTGGAAAACATTATCCTTTATAAAAAAAATAAACTAAAAAACCGAAAAAGTGCTTTTGTGGCACGATGATTGCATATAAATAAAGTGTAATTATTTATAAAACGAAAGGAGCATGTATTATGCAAACTATGACATCGAGAGAAAGAATGACCAAAGTCATTGCTGGTGGAAAAGCAGATATAATTCCATTTTGCGACTATATGGATGCAGGAATTGAAGAGAAATTAAGAGAATACTATGGATTTAAACCAGGGGACTATGGATTCTGGAAGGCTATAGGAATGGACGCTGTTCAGTTCATGGAGTATGCGGCACCAATTTTTATAGGAGATCCAAACCTTGAGAATCCAAATATCCACACTGACTCATCTTATACTGAAGCACACGGAGAAGAGGGTAATACAGAGTCCTTTATAGAAGAAGGAGCAATTCATACCAAGGAACATTTGAAGTTCATGGAATTCCCAGATCTTGATGCACCGGGATATTTTGATTTTGCAAAGGAATATATAGACGAATGTCATAAGCATGACCTGGCTACTTGTTTCGCACTTAGAACTATGCCTGTTTATACAACTGTATTTA
The DNA here is from genome assembly GCA_964523535.1 of uncultured Clostridia bacterium. Taxonomy (GTDB): domain Bacteria; phylum Bacillota; class Clostridia; order Tissierellales; family Dethiosulfatibacteraceae; genus Dethiosulfatibacter. The sequence goes on along the minus strand of CAZFYP010000219.1, from coordinate 2,838 downwards.
CAATGGGTATTCAGGAATTCTCTTATGCAATGTATGATGATGTTGAACTTATAGAAGAAATAATCACAAGATACAATGACTGGAACATTAAGCTTGTTGATAAACTTGAAGCTCTTGGAATGGATACAATAATCGCTTGTAACGACATGGCCTTCAACAGTGGACCGCTAATGAGTCCAACCAAGTTCAACGAGATTTTCTATCCGAAGATGATGGAAGTAAAGGAAAAGACAAATGTGCCATGGTGTCACCATAGTGATGGAAATATGATACCTGTATTTGACGAAATAATGAGTCTTACTCAATGCATTAACCCTATCGACCCTAACTGCATGGATATATATGAGATCAAGAAGAAATATGGTGAGAAGATTACACCTTGGGGTAATCTTGACGTAAATCTACTTACAAGAGGAACAAAGCAGGAAGTAGAAGATGAAACTAAGAGACTTCTTACAGAAATCGGAGCAGACGGACATTACATATTTGGTTCGGGTAATAGTATTCCATATTATTCAAATCTTGAAAATGTAATCACAATGTTTGAAACATACAAGAAATTTGTTGGTAAATAAAAACTACTTATATAATAATTTATTAAGGATGGTAATGTGAATGGAGCAAAAGAAAGAAATAAGAAATGAAAAGATAGGCATTTCCAAGAAGTATGATACGTCAGTAATTATTATTTCATTTGTAGTTGTAATGGCTTTGGTAATTGGTACGTTGATTTCTCCTGAGGGAGCAAATGCAGTATCGTCATCAGTTTTTAAATTCATAACACAGACATTGGGTTCACCAATACTCCTCTTTGTATTTGGATGTTTGGCAGTATGTTTGTATCTTGCATTCAGCAAGTATGGAAATATCAGAATGGGTAACTCGGAACCTGATTTCAGCACATTCAGTTATATATCAATGATGATATGTTCTGGATTCGGATCCGGTACAATCTATTGGGCATTCCTTGAGTTTGCCTACTATCTTCAGACACCTCCATTTGGAGCTGAACCTGGTTCAATAGCTTCCTATGACTGGGCTTCTGCATACAACCTTCACCACTGGGGTCCTGCTGCATGGTGTCTTTACTGCATAGCATCTTTGCCTATTACTTATTCATACTATATAAGAAAGAACAAAAATCTTCGTGTAAGTACGATTTGCAAGGATTTTGTTCCTGAGAAAATGAGCGGAGTATTTGGAAGATTTATTGACTATGTATTTGTACTTGCAACTATAGCAGGAATAGCAATCGTTGTAACTCTTGGAGCTCCTATTATTGCAACAGGTATTTCAAGTCTTACAGGAATTCCAAACGGATTTGGACTTTCTACAATGGTAATAGTGGCAATAGCTATTATTTATACAATAACTTCTTATGTAGGAATTGAAAAAGGAATGAGAAGAATAAGTGACTATGGTATCTATCTTCTGTTGATTTTCTTCGGAATAATAGTAGTCTTTGGACCTACACAATTCATTATAGACCAGACAACAACAGGTTTGGGTATGCTTTTGCAGAACATAGTAAAAATGAGTTTGTACACAGATGCAGTAGGTGGCGGCGGTTTCCCACAGAACTGGACAGTATGGTTCTGGTCATACTGGTTCATATATGCGCCTTTCATGGGAGTATTTGTAACTCGAGTATCAAAGGGAAGAACACTTCGTGAAATCATCCTTTGCATGGTAGGTGGAGGAGCTTTCGGTACTGGTCTATTCCTTGTGGCAACAAATGCATTTAGTATGCATGCGGATATGACAGGACTTGTACCTGTTTCAGACATGCTTATGGCAGGAAATGGAAATGAGGCCATTATAGCACTTATCGGGACCCTTCCATTCTCAAAGCTGGTAACAGCAATGTTCCTTGTATGTACTGTCCTTCTTTTGGCAACGACACTTGATGGATCTTCCTTCTCACTGGCAACCAATACACAAAAAATTATTGCAGAAGGAGCAGAACCAAGCAAGATGCTACGTGTTTTCTGGTGTCTGATACTTACGCTTCTTCCGTTGACACTGATCTATATAAAAGCACCAATTGGTACCATACAGGTTTGTGCCCTGGCCTTCTCAATTCCAATAATCATCATGATAATAATAATGGTAAAAGGAATGTTCAAGAATATGATAGAGGATTACGGACACAAGACAAATCATGAAATCTACATGGAAGGCAAAATAGAAGAATAAAAATATAATAAATATAAAATAAGAACAAAGGTAGGATAATAATATGAGTTTTGAAAAAATAGCAGAAAGCGTAATGACAGGTAACAAGAATGGTGCAGTTGAAGTTATCAATGGAATGGTTGAAGCTGGCACCGATCCACTGGCAATAATAAATGAAGGACTAATGGCAGGAATGACTGTTGTAGGTGAGAGATTCAAGAACGGCGAGATGTTTGTTCCAGAGGTTCTTATGGCTGCAAGGGCAATGAATGCAGGAATCGATATCGTTAAGCCTCTCATCAACGAAGATGACATGCCAAATGAAGGTACTGTAGTAATAGGAACTGTTAAGGGAGACTTGCATGATATAGGTAAGAATCTTGTTGCAATGATGATGGAAAGTGCAGGATTCAATGTTATAAACATAGGAGTTGACAAGGGACCTGAAGCTTTTGTAAAAGCTGTTCAGGAAAATGATGCTGATATAGTTGCAATGTCTGCCATGCTTACTACAACTATGATTAACATGCAGGAAGTTATTAACGGACTGGCTGAAGCCGGACTGAGAGACAAGGTTAAGGTAATGATAGGTGGAGCACCTGTTACTCAGAAGTTCTCTGATGAGATTAATGCAGACCTTTATACAGTTGATGCATCTAGTGG
>CAZFYP010000218.1:0-5004 GCA_964523535.1 uncultured Clostridia bacterium | reverse complement strand
GGTACAAGGTCGTTTTCATAATGAACCCTGAATGAATCACCGTATTCTTCTATTCCCATTCCCATTTCCTTAAGTTTTGCTGTTATTGGCTCAAGGTGTTTGGGGATGATGTTATTTATTATAAGATCTCCCTTAGTAACAGCTGCCGCTATCATATAGGTTCCTGCTTCGACCTGATCGGGAATTACGCTGTAGGTGCCACCGTGAAGTTCTTCAACTCCGGTGATTTTTATTACATCCGTACCTGCTCCCCTGATATGGGCTCCCATTGCATTGAGGAAGTTGGCAGTATCAACTACATGAGGCTCCTTCGCTGCATTTTCTATTACAGTCTTTCCTTCTGCAAAAATTGCAGCCATCATAATATTTATTGTAGCTCCAACACTTACTACGTCTAGGTAAATCTTGTTTCCTGTAAGCTTTTCAGCCTTTACCTTCAGAAGGTTGTCTTCCATGATGAATTCCGCGCCCAAAGCTTCCAGTCCCTTTATATGCTGATCTATTGGTCTTACTCCAATGTCGCATCCACCTGGATAAGATATTGCTACTTCCTTGAATTTACCAAGACCTGCTCCAAGAAGATAATATGAAGCTCTCAGTTTCTTTGTAAGTCCGTTTGGCAGGTTACACTCAGTTATTTTTGACGTATCAATATTCATAATTCCATCATCTGTAACTTCAACATCTGCTCCAAGCTTCTTAAGTATATCCCTGTAGACAAGAACATCCTGTATTACAGGAAGATTTTCTATTGTACACTTGCTGCCTGTAAGTATGGCAGCCGGTATTATCGCTAGAGCAGCATTCTTGAATCCGCTTATATTAACCTTTCCCTTTAATCTATTTCCACCTTCAATGATTAATTTTGCCATTGTTTCCATCCTTATATTTATTAAACGGATAAGATAAACTTTCAAAAGCTGCATCTTATCCTGTCATATTCATAATTTTCACTGGAATAATCATATTATAAATGCCGTAACTTTTCAACAATTATTCCGTTTCTATCAAATATTTAACAATACCGCCGTCAAAAACAGCCTTCCATGTAGGATCAACCGTAACTTTTACAATATTTTCCCAGTCTTCTCCTTTCTCATCGTCATAATAGCAGATTTTCACTTCCATTAATGTATGACCTGAAATATCATCATATCTGAGAAGCCTAAGAAGAGCCTCGTAACCATTTGTCATGCTTAATGTTCCCTGGCTTTCCCTTACAGAATTGATCTTTTGCTCCTCAAATCCTGCAACTCCAATTCCGTCCACTATAAATGTTATATAGGAATTTTCAAGCGAATACTCCCCATACATTTCATTGAAGGTAATATAATATACTCCATTTTCATTTCCTGATACTGTTTCACTGTAGTTTTCCATATCCATGGAATATTCTTTGATGAAAAGATCTACATATTCAAGTGCCTTTACTCCATCAAGATCATAGTCCGACTCCGTCTTTCTCTGCTGGAAGACAAGTTTTTTTCCTTCCTTTATTTGTATGCTACTGTTGTCTTCATTCCTGTAGTGCTCGTCAGCCTTAATTTCATAATAGTCATCACCCAGATATTTTGCAAGTTCCAAGCTGTCCTTATCATAGATTTCATATTCAACTTCCAGCAGGGGCAGGGAATGCAGTCCCGAAGGAATTTCTGCCTCTATTTCTATTCCATTGTCATTTAAAATCTCAAGGACAGGATCTCTATCATTTCCCAAATCCGGTCCTATATCGTATACCTGGGTCAGGAGAAAGGCGTCTATGAGTATAAAACCTATTATGAGTATTGTCTTAGCCTTGTTCCAATCCATTTATTCCTCCACTCCAACTACTGTTTCTTCAATTATGGCTCCAGATATGGCATTAAATACATACTGCCTGTCACTTGTTCTGATTACCCATACCGTCCTTAAAAGCTGATCCTTGAGTTTTCTTGAAGGATCGAAGTATGCAAGTTCTATATTGTATATGGAATTCAATATACGACTTTTTGTGAATTCAAACTCTTCAGGACCTCCACCGCTTCTTTCAAGATAAAGTTCCGTCACAAAATCAATGTTCTTGCTTATGATTTCATCTGGAGACAGCACTTCCACCTCTTCCATTTCGGCTTCCATGGAATAGTCTACAACTCTGATGAATCTTTTATACAATACCACCTTGCTGCCAAGGACATCTATCTGTATGGCCTTTTCATCCCTTACCTGACTGAAGATTATTGGTTTGTTCAACAGGTTATATGAAAATATATAACTGTATCCATACTCTCCATCCTTCTGGAAGATCTCAACTTCACTTAAGTATGCATTTTCAGGAAATCCCAGAAAATCATCCATAAAGGATAATGCGATCTTGAAAGATTCATAGACGTCACTTCTTTCAAGAGAACTCTCAATAGAATCGTAAAACTCCAAAAGTCCATCCTTGTTGATTTTAAGAACCTTTTCATTCTTGTATATATAGTTTACACTACCTGAACTGTCCACACTTTTTCTTACGTAGTCAAAATCTTCCTCAAAGTAGTTTTTTGCTATTTCTTCAATCTGTTCAGTATCGTCAATATCTATTTCCGATTTCACAAATACGGGATTCAAAGTTACTTCACTGGTGGAAATGGGAATTTCATTGTATCCGTAATTCGATACATAGCTTTCTGAATATTTTCCCCTTGCATATGTCATTGCCTTTCCATAGGAAGTGAATAGTTCATCTACATTGGTATCAATGGCAAAGCTCAAAGTTTTTCTCCCATCACTGACAAGAAATTCATCCTGGTCGAAATCATAAGATATCTTCTTGATATTTTCCATTTGACTTTGAAGCTGGTTGTTGTTCGTATCCATTCCTTCAATGAAGAGAACTGTAGGTATGGGACTGTCAAACTCCACACTTATGCTTCTGTTTTCAACCTTACCGTCAGCTTCCACACCTTCAAACTCGTTATACCTGACTATCTCTCCTATGCTCTCTATGAATACTTCCCATATTTCCTCACAACACTCTGAATTGTGTATCCTGTATTCCCGTCCGTCTGTCAAGACATATTTAGCTGGTCTTATTTTATCCCAGAGATAAATAGATTCAGGAAGCTCCACATTCACAGTATTCCTGTAATTCTCAAAGGGAAATTTCAGCCATACCTGGGATGAAAGAAATATGGCAAAGGAAACAAGAAGTAGCAGAAGCAGGTTCTTGATCTTCTCCTTATGCATTATGGTCACCTCTTAAATCTAGAGGTATGACTATTCTGAATTTGGTTCCCCTATCCATTGAGCTTTTAACTTCTATGACAGTATGGTGGGCTTCGGCAATATGTCTAGTGATGGCAAGTCCAAGTCCCGTGCCTCCCATTTCTCTGGACCTTGCCTTGTCCACCCTGTAGAATCTTTCAAAAATCCTCTTTATATCTTCTTCCGGTATTCCTATTCCATTGTCCTCTATTTCAACAACTGCAAAATCTTCTTCTCTTAGGCAACTGATGGATATTTGGCCATTTTCAGGAGTATATTTAATTGCATTTCCAATAATATTCTGATATATCTGCTCCAGCCCGTCCTGGTCGAATAATACTTCAAATTCATTTGCACCACACTTGTAGACAAGATTCTGCCCCTTGTCATCTGCCCTGTTCTTAAGTTTTTCAACAGTTTCATCCAATACTGCACAGGGATTCAATACAATCTTGTTCCACTTTGCTTGTTTGAATTCCATCCTTGAAAGCCTTAAAAGATCCTTCACAAGCCTATCCATCCTGTCGCTTTCGTTAAGTATTACACTAAGGAAGCTTTCAGCCGTATCCCTGTCTTCAAGGGCACCTCCAAGAAGAGTTTCCGTATAGCTCTTCACCGTAGTTATTGGAGTTTTCAATTCGTGGGACACATTTGCAACGAATTCCTTCCTCATGTCATCTAGCCTCTGTTGCTCCGTAATATCCTGCATAACAAAGATTACTCCACCAATTTCCTCCATCTCATTTTTGAAAGGGGCATAGTTGATGTTGTATATCATGTCATCTATATTGATAATGGAGCTACCCAAAAAATCATGTTCTACTAGAGACTCCTGGGTAAGCTGATAATCAAGATTGCTCAATATCTCATTACCGTCTGTTTTCTTCACATCATCTATTTCAAGTATCTCCATAGCAACGGGATTTGCATGTATAATCCTTCCATCCATACCAAAGGTTATTACTCCATCGGCCATATAGTTGAAGGTGGTTTCCATCTTGCTTTTCTCCTGGTGGAGACTGGATATGTTCTTCTTAAGTTCCTTCGTCAGAAAGTTGAACATCATTGCAAGTTGTCCTATCTCATCATTTGACTTGACATCAACTACCTGGTCGAAATTCCCCTTGGACATTTCCCTTGCTTTTTTTGTTACATCCTTTATGGGTCCTGTAATACTTCTGGCCAGGAAAAATCCGAAAATAACTGTAACAAAAAGAGCCAGCAAGGTTGCCCTGGTTAGCATGATTGTAGTCTTGTCTATTGTTTCATAAACTGAATTGAGCTGATAGGTAAGGTAGATTATACCTTCAATGCTTCCATCCTTGTTCTTAACAGGATAGGCCATATGCTTCACGCTGCTTCCGGTCTGCTCATAGTCCTGAGAAGGAATGGTTTCTACAATATCTCCCTTGAGGGCGTCAAGAACAAGAAGATTATCTATTCTTCTGCTCTCGTAAGCGCTATCTCCAGTGGCACTACCAACAGAACTGGCTACTATTGTCTTGGCACTATCGTTGAGTATGATATATAAACTCTCGTCATAACCTATCTGAACATTGTTTGCAATGAGTTCGTCGATTTCCTGGCTGTTTTCAATCCATTGATTTCCCTGTAGGAGGGAAGAACTTGCAAGAATGGCAGATATGTGGCTTTTCATTGATTCAGTTATTGAATCAAGCTGGATTTTCTCCAGCTGATCCGTAATGAAGAATCCAACCATGGCCATGGCCATGAATACAAGAAGAAAATAAATTAATGTAAATCTCCACCTGATGC
>CAZFYP010000217.1:0-5020 GCA_964523535.1 uncultured Clostridia bacterium | reverse complement strand
AAGTACTTCCGATATACAGGTTTACATCCTCTCCCTGTATATATTCAAAGGCTCCACCTTCATCGGTCTTGCCTCTGTGGGTAGGAGTTTCATATTGAACACCTTCAACAGGAGAATCAATGAAATGTCCTGTTTTTGGATGAACTACAGCATATCTCATCCACCAGCCTGAATTGACATCGAACTTGTAATTTCCTTTAGCCCAAGCAAAGTATTGACTACCTTTTTTAGAATCCTCTTCTTCAACACGAGCACATATTGAAAGCTTAGGCATTCTGTTTGTTTCATCTCTCATACCCCAGCTTATACCCAGTTCTTCAACAAGTTTTATGGAAATTTCACAAGAGTCCGTTCCATTCTTATATTTTTCACCATATGGAAATTTTTCTACTTTGGGATTTCCGCCTTCAGAAACAGGTATCTCTTCATTTCCGGCATAAATCATCACGTCCTTGATAAGCATTCCCTCTTGAACTTCTAGGGATATGACCAACTCGTTCCGTGTATTCCATACGGCTGCAGTCCCTACTACTTCATACTTCTGATTTGTTTCACCTCCTTCAATAATCAGCAAATCCGTCTCGTACCTTCCAGGTCCCACATAACTGACTTCTGCAAGGTTCTCATCTACCGCATAAGTCGGTGTCTGTAACAACATACCAAACACGAGTGTCATTATGATCAAGTAAATCATCGGCTGTCTTTTCAATCTCATACTTATACCTCCCTTTACTTTATTTATATTATAAAGTACTAATGTAACAACCCCACTCTAGCTTTCTTTATATATGCACTCATAGGTCTCCGCTCTTAAAAGCGAATAATCCACCTCCAAATTTGCAATTAAAAAAACCGACCTAATCACAGGTCGGTTTCACTATTGACTCCTCACATGACAAGTGCCCAAATATACCATATGATTCTCCGTCTCCTTGAACAAATACATAAAGAAATGTTTGCTTATATTCACGAAAAAACAGATGCCCCTATCAACTGCCATAACATCAGGTCATCTTTCTCACGTAAATTGCATCTACTTCAGTCTGTACTTCAAAATGAAAATCAAGTAAAAACTCTAGCACACTTTTGCAATAATATTATGTTGTAAAAAATTAATCTTATAATCATTCTTCACTATTTATTATATACCCATAATTCAATAATTTAAAGGCTTATTACTATATGAACCCATATTCTTTTTACTTATAAAGCATCACTTTTGCTTATGTGAGAATTCTTATATTCATAGTAAAAAACCATCAGAATTATGCTTAAAAAACATCATGGAATATTGTAAGTTTTAAAATTTCTTAACATTCATGAATTTTCAATAGCTTTAATATATAATAAGGTTATTGAATTACAACCAAAAACCAAATACAATCTGGAGGATGATATGAACAGTAAACTAATTGAAAGATTTTTAAGATATGTAAAGATAGACACTCAATCCAATGAAGAAAACGAAAATTCACCAAGTACTGAAAAGCAGTTTGACCTTGCAAGAATACTTGTTGAAGAACTTAAGGAACTGGGACTTGAAGATGTAAACCTAGATGAATACTGCAATGTAATGGCAGTTCTCCCTGAGAATACAGACAAGGATATTCCTTCAATAGGATTCCTTGCCCATATGGATACTGCAACAGACATGACGGGAACAAATGTTAATCCAAGGATAATTGAAAACTACAAGGGCAGCGACATAATTCTTAATGAAGAAACAGGTATTGCTATAAAGGTTTCAGATTTCCCTGAAATAAAAGAATACCTTGGAAATGATATAATAGTGACAGATGGTACTACGCTTCTGGGAGCAGACGACAAGGCAGGTATTGCAGAAATAATGACTGCACTTGAATACTTCAGCCAAAATCCTCAGGTAAAACACGGTCCAATTAAAATAGCCTTTACTCCAGATGAGGAGGTTGGGAGAGGAACAGTCCACTTTAACCTTGAAAGATTTGGTGCAGACTTTGCCTATACCGTAGACGGTGGTGGACTTGGAGAACTTGAGTTTGAAACCTTCAACGCTTCCCAGGCAAAAATCAGGATAAATGGCAGAAACGTACATCCAGGTTCTGCAAAGAACAAGATGATAAGCGCACAAAGAATAGGCTTCGAACTTGAGGCAATGCTTCCAAAGGAACAAAAGCCGGAATACACTGAAGGCTACGAAGGATATTTCCACCTGCTTGACTGCAGCGGTGATGTGGAAAGCTTCAATATGAGGTTCATAATCAGGGACCATGACATGGACAAGTTCAAGATAAGAAACTAACTGATGAAAAAGACTGTATCCTATCTGAATGACAAGTATGGAGAAAAGACAGTTGAAATGGACCTTAAGATACAGTACTACAATATGAGGGAGAAAATAGAACCTGAATTCCATATAGTTGAAACTGCCAAGGAAGTAATAGAAGAGCTTGGTATCATTCCAATAGTTAAACCAATAAGAGGCGGTACTGATGGGGCTATGCTTTCATACAAGGGACTTCCTACGCCAAACCTCTTCACTGGAGGACATAACTATCACGGCAAATACGAGTATATACCAATCCAGTCAATGGAAAAATCAGTCCAAGTAATCAAGGGGATTATCCTCAAATATGCTGAAAAATAATACAACAGGTCAAACTATGACAAAATAATACAAACCGTCTTGATTCCAGTATAATCAAGACGGTTTGTATTATTGTCTAGGAAAGTTAAAAATATGTAATCTCTTGAAGCGTTGGTATTACACTTATAAGGAAACTTTCTGCAAGCTCTTAATAACCGTCTTCACATGAAGTATGAACAGGGTTAACGCGGCAAAGCCGCTTTCTTGTTATAAACCTTTTTTATAAGCACAATGATAAATCCTTAATCATGGACAGAGAATTTACCATTGTGCCTTAACCGGATATGAGGCTTGCACCAAATATACGATTATTGTTCTTTAGAATATTTATACTAAGCTGATTACCATGAAATAATGAAATGCACTTCCTCCCAGAACAAAGAGGTGGAAGACTTCATGGAAGCCGAATCCCTTGAAATTCAAGATTGATATCTTTCCTCCATAAATGATTCCTCCAACTGTATAGGACAATCCTCCAAGAATAAGAAATACCAATGAAATCAGAGGCATTACCTTAACCAGTTGATAAATCAATACTATGGAAAGCCAACCCATGACAAGATAAATTGCCGCAGTCAATTTTCTAGGCATATTTATCCATACAATGCTCAAAACTATTCCGACTACTGTAAGTCCCCATACAATGGATAATATTACATACCCAAGAGTACTCTTTAAAAGTGCAAGACATATGGGTGTATAGGTACCTGCTATTAGTACGAATATCATCATATGGTCCACTTTTCTAAATGCCTGGATAATACTGTCCTTGACCTTTATCCAGTGATATGTGGTGCTGGCTGAATAAAGTAATATCATGCTTATGCCAAAAATTATGAAACTTACGAGAACCACAGTACTTCCCGACATATATCCCTTGTATATCAAAAATCCCAGTCCCACTACTGAAAGTATGGCACCAATGAAATGTGTAATTGTAGAAACAGGATCCCTCATAAAATTGCCTCCAAGTCTTTACTATTTATTCTTTCATCCCCATTATACTACCATGAATTCATATATGCAAAGGAATAGAATTGATTTAACTGATTTTTAACTTTGTCTTTCATGAAAAAATAAAACACCGGACCATTCAGTCCGGTGTCCTCTAAATAATATTCTCTTCCTTCAATGCTTCAACAAGCTTTTCAAGTATTACAGAATCGTATTTCCAGCCAGATTCAGCCTGGAGAATCTCCATGGACTTCTGAACTGTAAAGCCTTTCCTGTATGACCTGTCCGTTGTCAGTGCATCATAGGCATCTGCAACAGATATGATTCTGGCCTCTATGCATATTTCATCCCCTTTTATGCCGTTAGGGTATCCTCCTCCATTCATCCATTCATGATGCTGGAGAATAATCCTGCTTAGATCTTGGTAGTATGTATCACTTACCATTTCCATACCTGTTATTGGATGCTTCTTAATGTATTCCATTTCATCATCTGTAAGCTTACCAGGCTTGTTAAGCACATAGTCAGGAACTTCTATCTTGCCTATGTCGTGAAACAATGATGCAAAAAATATATTTTCAATCTTTTCCTTGGGAAGATTCAACTTGTTTGCGATGATTACCGCATAATGCTGAACCCTTGCTCCATGATCATGGGTATACAAATCCTTTTCCTGACTTTTCTTTGCAATATCCCTTAAATCGTTAAGTCTCTTGCTTATGTTGAAGAATACAGGCTGATTAGAAAAATACAGCAATTCAGTATCTTCATTTGTCTCGAACTGGGCAAGCTCCTTGAGCTCGTTTACGTAAAAGTAGTCTCCAGTTTTAAGGACTACTTTCGCATTTTCCATTCGCAGAGTAATGCTTCCATTCAAAATATATAAAAACTCAAGAAGTTCATCAGAATTTCCCGGATTGATATATGCCATGTTCCCTTTCTTGATTATCTGTCTCATGATCTCATTGTTGTGCCCTTTGGCAAGCAATGAAATCGATCCGTTTTCCTGTGCACTCTTTTCAAGATATTCATTTTTCTTGCAAATATGCAATCCTTCCATTCTATCTCACCTCATAGACTATATACCCATCTGCAAGGAAATTATTACCAGCCTCCTACTACAAGAGGATCGATTTCTACATGAACCTTGCCGATTACTACATTCTTATACTCACATAAAACTTCGATACCTGCAATATCAGCCTTGCCAATAGTAGTTGATGATATTAACTCTGTATCAGCAACTAGCTTTGTAATTATACTATCCACATCATCAGGGTTTTCCTTTGCAGCTATCTTAGCAACTTTTATCAAGTCTAAAATATCTTTGTTTGCTTCCCTGACATCTTCTCTTACCTCTTGCATAGTCAACACATCAACACTAGCTACTGCAAACGCGCTCACCGAGGTAGCCATTAACATTGCCACCACCATAATTAA
>CAZFYP010000216.1:0-5023 GCA_964523535.1 uncultured Clostridia bacterium | reverse complement strand
CCTACTGCAGCTATGGTCTTGCCCTGATATACCATTTCTCCTACATCTACATAAATCTTTGAGCAGTGTCCATATACTGTAGTAAATCCACCACCATGGTCTATCTGAACCATATATCCATAGTCTCCAAACCACCCGGCATAAATCACTTCACCGCCGTCAGCAGCCTTTATAGGAGTACCCGTTGAATCTGCAATATCAATTCCATAGTGGAAACCGCCCCATCTTGCTCCATATCTTGAAGATATGTAGCCAGAAGGTAGAGGATTTGTAAAATATCCAGTGCCCTTCTTTGGTGGTGGTTCAATTGTACCATTATATACAATTTTTGTAACAGGTTCAGAGATTATCTCTTCTTCTATTACTTCTGTAGCTACCTCTATACCATTTTCCTTGATTATCTTTGCATCTACTTCCTTGACTCCGTATTTTCCAGACTTCTTCACTGAATACTCGTCATTATACAACCATGAAACTTTCTCATATTCAGTTTCATATGGTATCTTTTCTTCATAAGTAGCAAGCTCTATGGTTCTCACACCTATATATGGCTTAGGTATAACCAGCGAAAGTTCATCTCCTGGGTGTATAAGTTCGGAATCAACAGTAGGGTTTGCCGATATAAGTTCATCCACTGTAAGGTTATACTGACTTGATATTGTCCAGAAATTATCTCCCTTTTCAACTACATGGGTTCTTTCTTCAGTTGTACCCTTTTGAAGGAACTTCAGAAGCTTTTCAGCATCATCTAGTTCATATTTGGATACTTCATTTTGTACTATTTCAACTTCTTCAGCAAACTCAAGCTCAATTATTTCAGAATCTTCCATCATTATTTCATAGGGTTCCTGGATAGCTTCCAAAATGCCTTCAGCTTCTTCTTCAGTTTTAAGCTCACCCAGGATTTCTCCGTCAACTTTTATTCCATAGGCAAGTATATTGTATTCAATCTTTGATGAAATATTAGCTACTATTTCGTCATGTGTGGATATTTCACTGTCATCTATATGACCAGATACGTATTCCACTGTATTTGATATTGCCACTTCGGCATGATTTTCTTCCTGCAAGGTATCTCTGAAATCCCCCAGCACTTCTTCAAAACTTTCCTTGTCTCTAATATTTCCTACATAATTTCCATCAAAATAAACCTCAAAGGATCTTGTGGCTATTTCATTTACCTTTATTAAATTGCTTAAATGGGAATATAATAGAACTGAAAATGTGAGAATCAACAGAATTGATATATTAACAGCATACTGATTAGACAGGAATTTATCTATTATCTTATTCTTTTTTAAGGTTTCTAGCATTGACTTAAATATCTGCATTGGATTTCTGCTCCGCTGATTTTTTCCCCCTTGATTCTACTTTTACAATTATATCACAAATGACCAAAACTAAAAAGACAAAATTGTAATTATGCTGTATTAATAATTGTGATATAATATGTTTTGACGGTTACAGCCATGTTGTAACAAATATACATGATATCCACAGAGGTGACATTAATGATTTTCAATCTTCAAAATGAAAAAATAGACTTCGGGAACACTCCCGTTGAAAATATATTTATAAACGACTATATGCCAATGGCCGACGGTCTCCATGTAAAAGTGTATCTCCTTGGCTTCAAATATGCAAAGGATGGAGAAGAAAGCTTCTCCAACGAAACCATTGCAAAGAATCTGGGTATATCCCTGAAGGCAGTTACGGATTCCTGGGAATACTGGCAGGATCAGGGAATAGTAAAACTATCAGGAGATGAATTTTCATCCAGCTCTTCATTTGTAGAATTTGTGAATCTTAAACAACTTTACGTGGAAAACATCTATCGATATGTGCCCGATACCAAGAAGGAAGAGCCGAAAGAAGAAAAGCTTTCCCTTGAAGATACAGTAAGTGCAAACAAGTCGGAAAATGTAAGAAAGATGTTCAGGGATATAGAATTCGTATTTGGAAGGCTGTTGACTCCAAATGAGAAGAGGAATATACTGGACAGCATTTCCAAATATTCTTCAAGCCCAGAAATGGTATACGAAACCTTCAAATATGCTGTCGAAAAAAGGGGAGTAAAGAACATGCGATATGTAGAGTCACTTCTTGCTTCATGGCACGATAAGGAAATCTTCGATATCGATTCACTGAGGGACCACCTTGGAATAAACGAGAAAAACTATACATACTATAATACAGTAAGAAAACATCTGGGCTTTTCAGGAAGATCTTTGACTCTTGAAGAAAGAAAGCTTATAGACTGTTGGGTTGATCAATGGCACTTCTCCGAGGAAATGATCATTAAGGCACTTTCATATTCTACGGGAACTAACAACCCCAATATGAAGTATTTCAACAAAATCCTTGAAAACTGGTACAGCAAGGGCATATCAAAGGTTAAAGATATAAAGGCATTTGACAAAAAACCAAGAAAAAAACAATCTACAGCCAAGAAAAATGCCTTCCACAACTTCGAGCAGAAGTACAATAAATTATCAGAAGACGAACTTGAGAGGCTAGCAAAGAAAAGCTTTCAGGATCTAATAGATGATAAAGAGGATATTTAATGAGACAGGAAATAACAAACGAAATCAAAAAAGAATTTCAGAAAAAAAGGCTCCGGTCCAAGGCTGAGCTTCAAACGAGAAGAACAGAGCTATATGAAATGCTGCCTGAAATCAAAAGTATAGACAATACCATTTCAAAGTTGAGTCTGGATGTATCGAGACTTGCATTCTCAAGACCTGACAATTTCGAAAAAAAAATGGAAGACTGCAAGGTTACAATAAATGATCTTCGACAACAAAAAAAATCAATACTTGAGAGAAAGAAAATACCTGAGATTTACCTCAAGGAGGTACATTCCTGCAGCAAATGCAATGACACGGGATATGTGGATGGAAAAATGTGTTCCTGCTACAAGCAGCTTTTAATCAACGAACTCTACAACATTTCCGGTCTGGGAAAGCTTCTTGAAAAGGAAAACTTTGACACCTTCGACCTTGCAAAGTTTGATGATACTAAATACGGCAATGAAAAAATGTCCCAAAGAGACAACATGAAGCAGGTCTTCAGAGCAGCTCTCCACTATACTGACAATTTCGAAAAAAGCAACAAGAACCTTCTCTTCTACGGTGGCACAGGTCTTGGAAAAACCTTCACTTGCAACTGCATAGCAAAGGAACTCATGAGCAAGGGTGTTGTTGTACTCTATCAGACTGCCTTCAGAATGATCGAAACAATAAGCGAACATAAATTCAACAGAAGCGCTGAATCATATGAAAACAAGGACAACTATTCCATGATCTACAATGCCGATCTTCTAATAATTGACGATTTGGGTACAGAATCCATAAATTCATTTACAAATACAGAGCTTTTCAATATACTTAATTCCCGTATGATAAACAACAAGAAGACTATAGTTTCCACAAACCTTTCACTTGAAAAGATGTCGGAAACATATTCTGACAGAATCATATCCAGGATAATGAGCAATTATGTGATGATTAAATTCTACGGAAGAGACATCAGGACAAGGTGAGGATAATAATCAATGGTAACTGTAGACACATTTAGAAGGGGATTCAAAAAAGGTTTCCACGTATTGGTGGAGCTTGGTAAAATAATGCTTCCAATTTATATTGTGGTGGAAGTCCTTGAATATTCAGGACTTCTCCAAATAATATCAAGGCTTTTCATACCCTTCATGTCAATAATTGGACTTCCGGGAGAAGCTGCCTTCGCACTGATTATAGGTGGGGCAATCAACATATATGCAGCTTTGGGAGTACTGACATCAATTGCATTGACATCCAAACAAGCAACTATAGCGGCAGTATTCATTGCAATCTCTCACAATCTCATTGGTGAAACTGTAATAATCAAAAAAATCGGAGTAAATCCATGGTTCATAATAGGCCTTAGAATAGTGACATCATTTATTGTCGCAGCCCTTATGAACCTGGTAATGTAGGTGTATTATGGAAGTCATAAGTGTATTTTTGACAGCATTAAAAAGTGGATTATTTTCCATACTGGGATTAGCAAAAATCATCATCCCCCTAATGGTAGCCATAGAAGTACTTAAGGATCTGAACATACTTGAAAAATTTTCAAAGTTCATGTCTCCCCTTTCCAAATCACTAAAGGTAAAGGAAGACTCATCCCTGCCCCTTGTAGTCGGTTCGGTATTGGGACTCTTCTTCGGTGCTGGAGTACTCTTCCAGAGTGTACAGGAAGGAGATCTTGACAAGAGAAGTCTTGTAATAATATCAGTATTCTTGGCACTTTGCCATGCCGTAGTGGAAGATACCGTTATCTTCCTTCCAATCGATGCCAACCTTCCCCTGGTTCTGGTAATTAGACTTTCAGTCGCATACCTTATAGCATTTGCCGCATCAAGACTTATAAAGGACCTGTAATACAAAAATATCAAAAGGCTTGTTTCCACCTACAAGAAACAAGCCCTTAATTTATTCTTTTATATTACTTTTATAAACTCATCATCCAAGTTCATCACGCTTGAACGACTATGCTACTAAAGTTTTTCCTTCTTCTGCAGCACTTGAAGCATCAACAGTGTAAAGGTCAGCTCCGATTTCATTTGCATATTTTGTAGTTACAGGAGCTCCACCGATCATAACTTTCACCTGATCTCTAATTCCCGCTTCTTCCAATGCCTCTATAACCTGCTTCATGTAAACCATTGTTGTAGTAAGCATTGCAGACATTGCTACAATCTTAGCATTGTTTTCCTTAACAGCTTCTACAAACTTGTCAGTTGATGCATCAACACCTACATTTATTATCCTGAATCCAGCACTCTCCATCATCATTGCAACAAGATTCTTTCCTATATCATGAAGGTCTCCCTTTACCGTACCTATAACTACAGTACCTGCATTAGGCATATCTTCATCATTGATTAGGGGCTTAACAAGGGCTATTCCTGAATTCATGGCTCTAGCCGCCATCAATACCTCAGGTACAAACATATCTCCAGCCTTGAATCTTTCTCCTACGA
>CAZFYP010000215.1:0-5057 GCA_964523535.1 uncultured Clostridia bacterium | reverse complement strand
CCGAGGTTAATGAAAAGGATCTTGATTGGCACAAGGGCATCATTGCTAATCCTAATTGTTCAACCACTCAGTCCAAGCTCGTTGTTAATAGGACTGGATGATCTGTACAATAGTCCCTCAGCTACATCACCAAGACCAATGTTCCTGAAGTTGGCAAATTCCAAATCCGACGCATAGTCTTCACGTTGGTTTGTTCTTTCAAGCTTTCTGATTTCATACTGAACCTTGTATCCATCTTCTTCAGTCATCATAATTGTAACCATGTCGCCTACTTCAACTTCTGCGATTTCGAAAAGTTTTCCATAGTTTATACATACTGCTATGTTTGTATGTCCAGGATATGCTCTAACCAATGGATAACCTGTTTCTACATAATATCCGTCAAGGAAAGGTGCTTCCAAAACAAATCCGTTGTCGAATATAGCTGTAACCATGTCGCCTTCTTCAAATCCAAGTTCCCTGAAATCTTCAATCAATATATCCGTAGATGTATGACCGTATTTTTCAATTTCAATCACTTGGCCCATTACCATAGGTGATTTGTATATTGAATCGCCAGCCAGCTTATCCTTAAGGTCGGAAATCTCTGCACTGGTCATTCCATTATCTTTCAAATAATCTTCTGAAGCCTCTACAAGATCAACATTCGTCAAATCGCTTCCCTTTTCAAGTCCTGCAACAACCATTGTCATTGAAGTAATTATATTGCTTTCCGCTATTGCATCATATTGCTCGCTTCCTTCTATCACGCCATAATAGTTCTCATAAGTGGTCATATAGTCAGCCACTATCTCGTCCATAGATGCACCCATTAGAGCTTCAAGCAGTGCACTTGCAAATCCTGCCCTATCCTTTCCTTCTGTACAGTGGATGAGATAAGGTCCGTCATTATCGATGATGAAATTGAAACCTTCAACAAGTTTTGCTCCAAAATCTTCTCCTGCAACATCTACATCCATGTCCAGCAGAATAACCTTTTCATCTTCATATAGAGACATGTAATAGTCAGACTTGAATCCTTCTTCAGCCATGAATCCTTCCATTTCTTCAACAGAATCCGCCAAGTTGACTACTGTCTCAATTCCTACAGCCTGGGCAAGGGCATCAGTATAAGCAGCCCTTGAAATCTCATTGTTTACAGGACTGCATGACCTGTAAATAAGGCCAGGATTTATTCCTTCTGTTGCAATACTTCTGAAGTTTGCATATATGGAATCCGTATCGTAGTCTTCACGTACATAAGTCCTAGTCAACTGCCTCAATAGATACTCGGCCAGATATCCTTCCTTCTCAACAAGGGTAAAAGATACTTGGTCTCCAGCCTCTACACCGTAAGTTGTTGAAAAATTACCCATGTTGATAGCTACAACGACTATATCCTTATCCATGTCGTCCCTAACCAGCAAGCTTCCAGTATCAACATCACTGTATGAAGTGACAAAGGGAACTTCCAGCACATTGTCTCCTACAGTAATCTCCAAAACATCTCCAAGTTCATATCCGGCATCATAAAACGCCGATGGTGCAATATCCAAGGTAAGGTTTCCATACTTCTGAACTTCTACAACTACGCCATTCAGTAGTGGTAAATCCTCAACAGCAGATACTGTAACCACCATCGAAAGGATCATCATTGTAACCAAAACCAAAGATAAGCTTCGTTTCATTTGTTTCATGTGTATATCCTCCTTTAATATTGTGCTTGTGAAAACGCTACCTTTATTATATCACTTTGACAATTGTTTTTCTATAAATTGAAAAAATATTCATTATAACTTATGGTATAATAGAAAATAATCAGCAGAACCTTAAAAATACAACTTTAGAGAGAGGTAGTCCATGATAAAAAATCCTGAATACTCCGTACTGCAAAAGATAGTAAATGGTAAAAGAACCTATGGAATAACACCAAGAATACCAGGTGGTTTTGTGTCCCCTGAAGTGCTGATTCGTTTTGCCGAGGTCGCAAAGAAATACAATGCAACCCTTAAGATAACCTCCGGACAGCGAATAGCCCTACTTGGCCTGGAACACGAAGATGTTGAAAAAGCATGGAAAGATATAGACCTCCAACCAGGAGTATTATCTACCTATTCCGTGAAGAATATAGAAATGTGTCCTTCATCCTTCTGCAAAAGATCAAAGCAGAATTCATTGAAGCTAGGCATGAGACTTGAAAAAAGATTCTATGGAGCATCCACTCCCAACAGAACAAAAATTGGTGTAGCAGGTTGTCTCAATGCCTGCTCAAGTGTCAATGCCAAGGACATAGGAGTTATAGCCGATGATAATGGCTTCATCGTTGTTGCCGGTGGAAGTGCCGGATTCCATCCAAGGCTACCTGACCGAATAGCCGATCATCTCAATGAAGAAGAAGCCTTCATGATGGTGGAATCCATCTACGAATTTTACTGTAAAGAGGCGGATTTCGGTGAAAAACTGGGACATCTAATAGATTATTTATCAGCCGAAAGCTTCAAAAAAGGCGTATACAAGATTTACGAATCAAAAAGGAAAACTTCATGATAAACCAATAAAAGAAGAGAAAGTTTGTCGTAATATCCGATAAACTTCCTCTTCTTTTATTCTCTATATATCCATTAACTCAATACTGAACCTTATTCTAATGCATTATTAAGCCTTTCAATCAATTCATCAACATCAAAGCTGTATAATTTAGCCAACTCTTCAACAGTCTCAAAGAGATGCTTGCACATTATACACTCTCCCGCTGCACCATCATATCTTCTGAATACATCTTCCGTTCTGGGATAGGCATCTACTATATCAAGAATCTCCATATCCTTTGTAATCATTTTTCTTCCTCCATATACTTCACCATCTTCCCTGTTTCAAGGGCATAGTCAATCTCACTTCTTGTGCTGGAGCCAATATATCCGTCCTTGTTTATTACGAATATCTCATCTGCCATGTCGATCTTTCTCTTATGCATGTCGTCAAGCATTTCCTTTACGTCCTCTGTCAGGACTGTCTTGTATTCTCCGTCTGCATGACCGAAAAGACCTACACTTATTACTATATATTGATCCAATGTCAGCTTTCTCTGTGCTTCCATGAATTCATCCTTGAACCTGGTGCTTCCGCATAGTGTAACAACCTTGTATTTTCCTGTCATTGTTTTACCTCACTTTATATATAATTAATAAACTTGACCCATGATTTCTTCGACTACTATCAATGGCAACTTGAATTTCATTTTATTCCTCCATGTAATTTGAAGTTTGATTTCATTATACACGATTTCACAAAATATTTAAAATACACAAATATGATCTCACCATTAATTATATAATAAAAATCGGTAAAGCAATATTCATGAAACAACTCTTCACTTCAACTTGACAAAAATTAAATTCACTGTATAATAAAGTATACGCCGTATACTTTTGTTGTTTTACTATCAATATAGTTCACAGGAGCCACTATGTCATCTAAGATGGAAGAAAAGAAAAGACTCATGAGAAGAAAAATTGTTGATACTACAATAGGACAGATCCGCCAAAAGGGTTATGACCAGGTGACCATGGAAGGAATAGCAAGATCCTGCCATATAACCAAGAGGACCCTTTACAAATACTATCCTGTAAAGGAAGCCATACTGTCGGACTTCGTAGGCATGACCTTCGAAAAAAGGAATGATGGCAGAATCGAGAAACTCAAGAAAATGGATAGCCTGAAGGACAGGGTCTTATATTATCTTAAGGACCTTATGGAAGGAGTAATGAGGGAACCTGTCATATTTGAAAAATTCATCATATATGTTATGAAGAACCTTGTATCCCACGGACATGACAACAATCATTCAAGCGGCCTTTCGGAACCCGTAAGCTATATAATCAAGTCAGGATATGAAGAAGGTTCAATAGACAAGTCATTTCCACCGGAACTTGTAATTGACTTTTTTATCTTCTCATTCGTTGAGTTGACTAAATTCTATTACAGGAATCCTGAGGAATTCAAACTGAAAGAGACGGTTGAGATTTGTGCAAAACTATTCATAAATGGCGTTACAAGAAGATAGGAGAAAATAATGCAAAGTATAAGAAGCAAGATAATAATTGGACTAATAAGGAACAGACACCTGTTCAAATTCAAACTTAAAAAGGAGACAGTGGATGAATCCTTCGATGTTAAAAAATTCAGGGCAGAAATAGACAAGTCCTCTGATTCAATGAACAAGAGAATCAAGGATTTCAAAATAAGCGAGACCGATATTGACGGCATTCATGGTGAGTGGATCGACATGGATGGTACACCAGAAGACAAGGTAATAATGTACATACATGGAGGAGGCTTCATTTCTGGATCGTGTCATACCCACAAGGCACATGTGGTCAAGTTCGTAAAAGAATCGGGAATCAAGGCACTGCTTTTTGACTACAGGCTTGCACCTGAACATCCCTTCCCTGCAGGACCCGAAGATTGCATCAAGGCATACAGCTGGCTCCTTGACCAGGGATTCAAGCCTGAGAATATAGTCATTGCAGGTGAATCCGCTGGAGCCACACTGACCCTGGCCACACTGCTAAATATTAAGCTACAAAATATGCCCCAACCTGCAGGAGCCGTAGCCATATCACCTGTTACAGACCTGAGATATTCAGCTGACTCATTCCAAAGAAATGCACCAAAGGACATAGCCCCCTACAACTCATGGAACATTTGGACTAATCATTATATAGGAAATTCAGACCCCACAGACCCAATACTGTCTCCACAGTTCGGCAACCTTGACGGCCTTGCTCCAACATATCTCTGTGTCGGTACATATGAAATACACCAGGACGATACAGTGGCTTTCCATGAAAGGATGAAAAGCTTCGGTAGTAGCTCAGACCTCAATGTATATGAATGCATGGTCCATGCCTTCCCCATACTTGCACCAATGTTTCCTGAAGCCACTGCTGCCCTCAAAGATATATGCAGATTCATAAGGAAAAAGCTCAAATAAACAAGATACTTTTCCTTTTCTTACAAAAAATGCTCCCCTGGTAGACAGTTTTATTAAAACTGTCTACCAGGGGAGCATTTTAATT
>CAZFYP010000214.1:0-5075 GCA_964523535.1 uncultured Clostridia bacterium | reverse complement strand
CGACTATTGACATATATCGATAAATGATATACTATTTCTATAGTCGATATACGGAGGCCCTTATGGCAAGAAAACAGCTTCAAAATTTAACTGAACCCATGTACTATATACTGCTGAACATGTTGGAGCCCATACACGGTTATGGAATCATGCAAAAAGTTGACCAAATGACCCAAGGAAGGGTAAAGGTAGGAGCAGGTACCCTCTATGCTCTATTGTCGAGATTTGAGAAGGAAGACATAGTAAGGAAAACAAAAGAGGTGGAAGGCAAGAAAAACTACATAATATCAAAAAAGGGTAAGGAAATACTATTGAAGGAACACAAAAGGCTTAAGCAGCTTGTTTTTGATGGAGAAAGCATACTTGGGGGTGATTGTAATGAATAAGGATATAAAAAAGGTTTTTAGTTTCGCATCAGTAATGGATTATAAGAATACTGAAAAGTATTTTGAAAAAATGGCAGCAAAGGGATGGATGCTTTATGAAATAGGAAAGATGTTTTATAAGTTCAAGAAGATCGAGCCAAGTGAGCTTGACTTCAATGTGAGTCTGCTATATGAGAACACACCCTATGATTATCCTGATGATAGGCCATACAAGGATTATGAAGACCTTTGCAGGGAGTCTGGATGGAAGCCATGTTTCAGGAACAACATATATCAGATTTTCTACAAGGAAAAGGATGTAGATGCAATGCCTATCCATACGGACAGCAGCGAGGAATACAGGATTGTTAAGTCCATATATCTGAAGACGGAAGCATCTTCTGTCCTGGTTTTTGCCTACTTGATGTTCATGGGTGTTAACAGTTTTAGTAGGTTCAACTATGAGGACCTATTAAGCAATCTGTCTATTTTTAGCCTTGTATTTCCATTTTTTGCGGGAATCATGTTTTTAACTATGATTGTCCCTTCAGGGATATGGCTTGTTGTTAACAGAAGGAACGCAAGGGAAGGAAGAGAACTTTATTTTTTCTCGGAAAAGACAATTTTTGCCAAAAGAGCAATATACAATATTTCTATGATTTTGTATACATTTCTTTTATTGATTGGAATTTTTGGCAGCTTCTGTGATGGATATGTAATGCTTGTGGCATTCACTCCTGTAGTGTTGGGTGGAGTTGCTGGAGCTGTTTGTGTAAAAAGATTCAAGACGGTTAAAAGGACTAGGAAGCAGAACAAGGTTTTCTTTCTTGTAGTAGTATCCATTACAATTATTGTATCTCTAAGTACAATAATGATTTTTGTAATAAATTCTGAAAGATATTCCGAAGTGGATCTGTCCAAGGTTGAAAAGAAATATCTGGAACTTTCTGATTTTGATTCAGAAGCAGTTGCAGGAAGAAACCATGGCAGAAACGAGAGTAGTTTCTTTGTGGATGATTATCAGTATTATTATGAAACACTTGGAAGAAAAGCAGGTGAAAATGAACTATATTCCATAAGTACCATATATATTGAAAGCATGAATGAAGGGATTTCGGATTTCATCTTTAAATATATTATGATGGATGAAGAGGAAAACTATTATGGAAATGGTTATGACAATGAATTTGATATGAAATTTGAGGAATATATTATTCCTGTAGACCTGACAGACTGGAATGCAGATGAAGGATACTACCTGCAGGACGATAAGTCTAAAATTGTTATAAAGTCGGGAAATATCATCTATTATTTTGACGGCTACTTGGATTTTTCTGACGAAAAAACAATTGAAATATGCAGGAAGAAGATGAATATATAGTGATTAGATGAAAAAGCACCAGTGTGAAGTTTGTTCTAAACAATCCTCGCACTGGTGCTTTCTACCTCATCTATTAAGTGTCCAGCCTATCTGGCCATTTTCATTGGACTTGCAGGATTGTCTTGAGACAGAAGCATCCTGTCATTGTCTAGTTCCTTGTGGCTCTTGATGGAATACATCTTCACCAGTTCCTGGACCGTCATGTTATCTCTTTCCTCTCCTGAAATATCAAGAATTATTTTACCTGCATTCATCATAATTGTTCTATTGCCTACTTTGAGAGCAGATTTGATATTGTGGGTTATCATTAGGGTCGTGAGATTGTTTTTCTTGACGGTGTTCCTTGTTATGTTCAATACCTTTTTTGCAGCAGCCGGATCTAGGGCAGCCGTATGCTCGTCAAGGAGCAGGAGTTTTGGGCTTGCTATGGAAGACATAAGAAGAGTAACTGCTTGTCTCTGGCCTCCTGAAAGAAGTCCCATCTTGTTCTTAAGTCTGTTTTCAAGACCCATGTCGAATTCCTCAAGGGCACTTCTGAAATAGTCTCTGTCCTGTTTTTTTATTGCAAGATTAAAGTTGTGTCTTCTGCTTCCTGAATATGAAAGAGCAAGATTCTCTTCAATAGTAAGGTCCGGTGCTGTACCCTTCATGGGGTCCTGGAAGAGCCTTCCTATGGACTTGGCACGTTTATGTTCCTTCATATATGTTATATCTTTTCCGTCAAGTTTTATGTTTCCCTTGTCAATCCAAAAGGAACCGCTTATGGCATTCATGAGGGTGGATTTTCCTGCTCCATTTGATCCAATTACCGTTACGAAATCCCCTTCTTGGAGGTATAGGCTCAGATCATCTATTGCAGTATGTTCATTTGCAGTATTCTTTGAGAATGTTTTTGTTATATTTGATATTTTAAGCATGTTTTCTGGCCTCCCTTTTTGCTTTTCGGAATTCCGAGTGTTCCTTCATGGCTGGAATGGAAAGGGCTATTCCTACTATTACTGCTGAAACAAGTTTCAGACCGTATGCAGGGAAGAAGCTGGTGCTCAAGGCAAGTGCTATGATGAATCTGTAGATGGTGGAACCTACAATTGCCGAAAGAAGTCCAAATGTCACTGACCTGTGGCCCATGAATACTTCTCCGATTATTACAGAGGCTAGTCCTATTACCAGTATTCCGGTACCAGAGCTTATATCTGCATATCCCTGGAACTGGGCAATTACAGCCCCGGAAAGTGCTATACATCCGTTGGATACAGCCAGTGCAACGGTTTTTACTGCATCAACATTTATTGAAGATGAGCGTACCAGGTCGGCATTGTTGCCTGTAGCCCTTATACTAAGGCCCAGATAAGTCTTGAAAAACAAGGCCAGGAGTCCCCAGAATACAAGGCAGAAGGAAAGTGCAATGATTGACTTTATTATATTGTAGTCCATTCCCTGGAAGGTAGATCTTGCTAATGTGAAAATTGTCTGGCTTCCAATGAGGGAAACATTTGAACTGGCTCCCATGATGAACAGATTTATGGAATACAATCCGCTCATAGTTATGATGCTGGCAAGTATGGGATGGATTTTCATTTTTGTCTGAAGAAAGCCTGTTACTGATCCTGCCATGGATCCTGCCAGTGCAGCTGCAGCCAGTCCAAAAATTGGATGTCCGGCTGCTGTCGTTACTGCTGATACTGCAAGTCCAAGGGTGAAGCTTCCGTCTGCTGTTAGGTCGGGTAGGTCAAGGAGCTTGAATGATATATAGATTCCAAGGGCCATCAAGCCATATATGAGTCCCAGTTGAAGGGAGCCAATCGCTAAAGTCATTTTTATTGCCTCCTGTTATTTGTCTAAGAGTACTGCTGAATCAAGGATTTCCTGAGAGAGCTCTATGCCGATTGTATCAGCAGTTTTTGTGTTTATTACAGTTGTGAATTCAGAAACCACTATTGCAGGTATTTCTGATATTGGAGTTCCCTGGATAACCTTGTCGGCCATGTCTGCAGAGATTGCACCGATTTGAACATCATCTATGCTTATTGTTGCAAAGGCTCCTGAATCAACCATTACTGCCGAACTGCCGTAAACAGGTATTCCAGCCTCTTTAGCCGCTTCAGCAACTTGGGCCATGGCGCTTTGAACAACACTGTCGTTTGGTACGAATATGGCATCAACCTTATCGACAAGAGCCAAGGCAGCCTGTTGAACTTCTGCAGAACTTGCTACAGTTGTTTCAACATATTTAAGTCCTCTTGAATCGAGATACTCCTTTGCATTGTTGATTGTGTTTATGGAATTCACCTCACCGGTGTTGTAGATAAGTCCGTATGTTTCCATACCAGGAGTGAGTTTGTCTGAAAGTTCGAATATTTCACTGATTGGAATTGCATTTGAAGTACCGGTAGCATTCTTGTCAGGACTTTCCATTTCAGTTATTACACCTGCAGCAACTGGATTGGACAGTGAAATGAAGATTACAGGTATGTCGCTTTCCATGTTTACTATAGCCTGAGCTGCGGGAGTAGCTATTGCAGCAATAAGGTCAACTTCTTTGTTTACCATATCCTGACAGATTGAATTTAAGTTTGTCATGTCTCCCTGTGCATTCTTGTATTCGAATTCTATTTTGTCTTCTGTGTATCCCAGCTCTTCGAGTCTTGCCATGAAGCCGTTTCTCATATCTTCGAAGGCTCCATTTTCTACGATCTGAATGATTCCTACTTTAAGCTTTGTGTCTTCAGTTGATTCCTGAACTTCTTCCTGGGCTGTACATGCAGCCATTCCCATGGTCAATACAATGATAAGAAAAATTGATACAATTTTTTTCATGATTTTTTCCGTCCTTTTATATTTTTTTGAAATTTTTGATGGTTAATTAGAGTTTTCGCTTTTTCAGTAATAAAAAAAACACCTATCCTGTGTAAAGGACAGATGTATTATCTGCGGTACCACCTTAATTGACTGTTGCAACAAATAGCATTGGAACAATCCGACTCTATAGAATGCCATCACATTCTTCACCCTTTAACGCTGGTGATGCGTCACAGAATACTGGGAGCCTGTGCTCTTTTGACTGTGCCCTCAATGGTCCATTTGTCCGATTCGCATTTCTACCGGGTTTCCATCATTCCCGACTTTCTGTAAGTGCGCTAAAGGTTTTATCTCCATCTCAACGGTTGACCATAGTATAACCATAAAATTAAATATTGTCAATTGCATTTTTGATTTTTTTATATGTTTTTCTGATTGATTTATAAGAAATTTATGGACTTAAAGGTTTTTGGTAACACAGGGTATTGACTTATATTTTAATTGAATATAGAATAGAAACAAATACGAAC
>CAZFYP010000213.1:0-5103 GCA_964523535.1 uncultured Clostridia bacterium | reverse complement strand
ACTCTACGTTGTGTAGTCAGCTTGTAACCTGCATCGTTCAATTTTTCTTTAAATATTTCAAAATTAGTCATAATAACCCCTCTTATATAGAATAATTTGTTCCATTCCACGATTGTGACTAACAACTCCCTACTCCGTCGGCACGGAAATTCATATTTATAATGAAAATTTACCGAGCCTCCAAGTCGAGACCTCGTTGTTATTCACAATCGCTCCATTGGATTACACATAATCGAATATAAAATTTTGTATAATCTTTTGAAATTGATTATCAATAAGAGTTTATTATTAATTGACAGCTTTGTCAAATGGTAATTTTATCAATTGTCATTACCTCATATGAGGTCGTCGGCCATTCCTTCATAAATCTGTATAACTTCTTCTAGTTCTTCATCGTCGTCTATCATGACGAATATGGGTTGTCCATTGTCTTTTTCGACTCTGTATATCATTCCCTCTTCACTGTTCGGATGTCTCAATACTGCATATTCGTCTTCATCCAAATGAAAAGTTGCAAGGATTTCAATCTTCTCCTTTTTTCCTTCGTCGTTTATCAGTTCTATAAAATTGCTCATTCTTTGGCT
Source organism: uncultured Clostridia bacterium (assembly GCA_964523535.1). Taxonomy (GTDB): domain Bacteria; phylum Bacillota; class Clostridia; order Tissierellales; family Dethiosulfatibacteraceae; genus Dethiosulfatibacter. The sequence continues at coordinate 4,519 of CAZFYP010000213.1, read as the reverse complement.
CCCTTGTCTAAAAATGTTGTTAATATGTTTACTGCAGCCATCTTGTCGATGACGTCCTTTCTCTTGCTTCTGCTTACATTGCCGCTTATGAGTATCTTTTCAGCCATAAGTGTTGTAAGTCTTTCGTCTTCGTATATGATTTCCTCTTCAAACTTGTAGGACATCTTTTTTACAAATTTCTGAACTTTTTCAGCTTGTATCCCTATCGTACCGTCAAGTTTTTTTGGAAGTCCCACTACTATGGATGTGACTTCATATTCGTCTATTATTCTGTGAAGTTCTTCAAAATCTTTTCTGTAACTTACTCTTCTTATTGTCTTTATTCCTTGTGCTGTAATGTTTAATGGATCGCTGACTGCAACTCCTATTGTGTTGTCGCCTACGTCGAGTGCCATATATCTTTTCATTTAATTCCTCCTTGGTGCTTCGTTCCTATATTATCTTTATACAAAATTCCTTGCATACGGAAGCACAGTAACTGCAGAGGACGCATTTATCCATGTCAACTAGGCATTTACCGTCTTTTATAGTCAGTGCATTCTGCTGGCATCTTTCCACGCACCTGCCGCAGCCTGTACACCAATATGCGATTTTTAGTTTTCTCTTTTTATTGCTTATCCTGTCTTTCAAGGATGTTTCTGGTTCTTTATTTTTGAGGACGGAGAGATTGAAGTCGATTTCTTCTTTGTATCTCATTCCTAGAGCAGTCCAGTCTACCAATGGTGATTGGAAGGAAAAGTTCAGGGCATCAAGAGGGTCTTCGGTCAGATGTCCTCCGCCAAGTGGTTTCATGGAGAGGATTTTCTTTCCATTTTTCCTGGCCAGTCTTATTCCTTCCATCATGTCATCTATTGTTCCATCAACTATGCCAAGACCTTTTCTGTTGAAAATTGGGTGGAATATGTCTATTTCATCCTTGCATGAAAGGTCTTTTATGGCTTTTTGGAAGTGTGTTGATATGCCGAAGTGTCCTATGATTCCTTCTTCCTTGTACTTGAGCAATCTTTTTACTGCATCGTAATGACCTCGAAAGGTATGGATGCTTTCCTGTTCATGAAGCATGAATATGTCAATATAGTCTGTATTCATTTCCTTCAACGCTTTTTCAATGCTTTTTTCTGCAGTCTCTTGAGACCATGCATATGATTTTGTTGATATCACTATGTCTTTTCTTTCAACATTTTTCAGAAGCTCTTTGAAAATATCATAATTGTCATAGAGTTCTGCTGTATCAAAAAAATTTATGCCTCTTTGGAATCCATACAAAAGCAGCTCTAATTTCTTTTCCAGTGAATAATCACATTGAAGTGGACTTAGGGCCAAAGTTCCGTAACAGATTCTTGAAGCTTCTTCTAAATTCAAGTTTTCATCTCCAGTTAAAACGTTCCTGTTTAGCTTTATAAAGTCATAAAAAATAATATAGCAGTATTATAAAAATACTGCTAATTATAATTACTCATTATTTAAATTTTCCAAATAATCATTAAGTATTTCTTCAAGAAGTTCATCTCTTTCCACTTTCATTATAATGCTTCTTGCATTGTTGTGACTTGTAATATAAGTGGGATCCCCGGAGAGTATGTAGCCTATTATCTGGCTTGTTGGGTTATATCCCTTCTCGTTAAGTGCATTCAGTACAGATTTGATGATTTCCTTCACTTCGTTTACATTATTCAATCCAAAATCGAATTGTGTCGTTTTATTATCCACGCTTACCACCTCTAGATCATATGACTAAAAACTCGAAAAGAAGTTTCATTATTTCTCATGCGATATCCAGTATCAAGTTGAAGCATCTAGATACTTTCTATTTGCATTCAAAAATTCAACTATGTCCTTTCGGCTCTTTAATCTAATTATAATTAAATTTTAAAGATAATTCAATCTATTTTATCATACCTTTAATAATTTCAAGTGCTTTGTTCAGAGCTTCATCGATTTTTTCGGGTTTTTTACCCCCTGCCTGAGCGAAATCCGGTCTTCCTCCACCGCCGCCACCGACAACCTTGGCTACTTCTCTGATTATGTTTCCTGCATGGAGTCCTTCTTTAACAAGAGGTTTTGCAACTGAAGCTATAAGAAGAACCTTTCCCTTGCTTTCAGCTGCCAGAACTGCAACTGAATCTGAATATTTGTCCTTGATCCTGTCTGAAAGTTCTCTCATTTGATTTGCATCTGATTCTCCAAGGTTGTTGAGGAAGACCTTGACATTTCCTTCTTCTCTATAATTGTCAAGAATATTGCCAAGTTCGGCTTTTACAGCTTCACTCTTGTAATTCTGTATTATTGCATCTTTTTCCTTGCTTTCTGCAATTATCTGATTAATTCTGTTTTCAATATTCTCAGGCTTTGTCTTCAGCATTGACGCCATTTTAAGGGTCTTTTCCCTGTAGGCGTTGAGATAATCGAAGGCATCCATTCCTGTCAGCGCTTCAATCCTTCTTATTCCTGAAGCTATTCCTGCCTCGCTTACAATCTTGAAGAGGCCTATTTCAGAAGTGTTTTTTACATGGGTTCCACCGCAAAGTTCACGACTGTAACCTTCAATACTTATTACCCTTACCTTTTCTCCATATTTGCTGTCAAAAAGTGCAGTGATTCCTGAAGCCTTTGCTTCATCAAGAGTCATGCTGGCAGTTGATACAGGCAGGTTTTCAAATATTTTTTCATTTACAAGTTTTTCAACTTCTTTCATTTCCTTGTCAGTCATTCCTTCAAAATGAGAGAAGTCAAATCTAAGTCTTTCCTTTTCAACCAATGAACCTGACTGGTTGACATGACTTCCCAGTACCTGTCTCAAAGCTTGGTGAAGAAGGTGGGTCGCAGTATGGTTTCCTGCTGTTGCATTTCTACCCTTTGTATCAAAGGATACAGTCACCTTGTCTCCAATCTTCAATGTTCCACTATTGACCTTTAGGTGATGGAGGAAGATATCATTATTTGCCTTTGTAACATCTTCAACATGGGCAATCATTCCTTCTGCCGACATAAGACCGCAGTCTCCTTTCTGTCCTCCACTTTCAGCATAAAGAACCGATTGGTCAGTTACTGCAAATCCCTTGTCTTCCAAAGTTTTAACTTCATTGTATTTTTCATCATAAAGCTTAAGAATTGTAGCATCTGTTTCTTTTTCGGAATATCCCTTGAATAAGGTACTGTCAGTATCATCAATCTTGAAAGAGTTTCCAAGCCATGCTTCTCCTGCAGATGCATTTCTTGCCTTTCTTGCATTTTCCTTTTGCTTGTTCATGAATTCAACAAAAGATTCTTCCCTGACGGTTAGCCCTTTTTCACCGAGAATTTCTTCAGTAAGTTCAAAGGGGAATCCATAAGTGTCATAAAGCTTGAAAGCCTGCTCGCCAGAAAGCTCTGTAACACCCTCTTTTGCCATTTCATCGGTATATGCATTGAGTATATCAATACCCTGGTCGATAGTCTTGCTGAATCTGTCTTCTTCGATTTCAATTATTTTGTAAATCTGGTCAGCGTTGTTTGCGAGTTCCGGGTAAGCCTGTCCAAACATGTCTATAACAAGTTTGGAAATAGATGCTATAAAATTATCCTTTATACCAAGAAGTTTGCCGTGTCTTGCAGCCCTTCTCAGGATTCTTCTAAGAACGTATCCTCTTCCTTCGTTTGAAGGTATTACTCCGTCTCCTATAAGGAAGGTAACAGCTCTTGCATGGTCTGTAATTATTCTTACGGAAATATCGGTTTTAGGGTCTTTTCCATATTCAATACCACTTATTTTTTCAACCATTTTGATGATTGATACAAGAGGCTCTATTTCAAATACATTTTACTTGCACTGAAGGACTGCAGACATTCTTTCAAGTCCCATTCCAGTATCTATGTTTGGATTTGCCAGTGGATGGTATTGACCTTTTTCATCCTTGTCGAATTGTGTAAATACAAGATTCCATACTTCTACATATCTGTCACAATCGCACCCAGGCATGCAGTTTGGATCTCCGCAGTCATAATCAGGTCCTCTGTCATAATAGATTTCTGAACAAGGTCCGCTTGGTCCAACTTCAAGTTCCCAAAAATTGTCTTCTTTGCCAAGCCTTACTATTCTATCTTCAGGAACCTTTATATCATCTTTCCATATATTGTATGCTTCATCATCTTCGTGATAAACAGAAACCCACAGTTTTGTATGGTCAAGACCCATTTTTTCAGTCATGAATTCCCATGCCCATGCTATGGCTTCTTTTTTGAAATAATCTCCGAAAGAGAAGTTTCCAAGCATTTCAAAAAAGGTGCAGTGTCTTGAAGTATAGCCTACATTTTCTATATCTCCTGTTCTTACACATTTTTGGCATGTAACCATTCTTGTATTAGGTGGAGTGTCTGCACCTGTAAAAAACCTTTTAAGGGGTGCCATTCCTGCGTTTACAAGAAGTAGTGTGTTGTCATTCTTTGGAATCAATGGAAAACTGTGTGCTGCCAGGTGATTCTTGCTTTCAAAAAATTCGATAAAGCTTTGTCTAATATTGTCTACGGAATACTTGTTCAT
>CAZFYP010000212.1:0-5182 GCA_964523535.1 uncultured Clostridia bacterium | reverse complement strand
ACCAATGAACCCATAAGGCCCATGTTTTCAAAGATCAAATGGACAGATGGAAGGCTTGGCAAGATTCCCAAAGTTTATATAGAGACATTGAGGGACAGGATGCTGAAGCCTAAGCTACAGAGGTATTATATGAAGAGGATGAAGTTTGATAGTGTTCGCTCAATGGACAGCGGACATTCCCCCTTCTTTTCAAAATGGGAAGACTTGTGTCATATAATTGAGGATGAGTGTAGAAAAGACAGGGTTTCATGAAGAATAAAAAACTACTAAAATGGTGTAAATATCAGAATTTGGTAGTTTTTTTATATAAGGAAATCAATTGAAAGCAGGGCCGTTTTGTAATAAGATATATGGGTAGAAAGATTCGAAATAAAAATAAATTTTTTAGAGGGTAAAATTGGCTGGAATTAAAGAAAAAGAACTCATTGTTGTATTCAAAGAAGAAGGATTCTATCTTGATTTTGAAGAGTGCGGTAAAAAGAAGACTGATATGGACTTGCAGGAGAAACTTTACGAGGACTACCTTCAAAGCCCATATAGGATGATATTTAATTTGGGATTTGAAAGAAATGGCATTGAATTATCAGAGTCAATGGGCTTTCTCCATGACATGGGAAAACTCTATATAAACGAATTGATGAAAAGCCCTGAAGTGGAACTCTTGAGAGAAAGCTTCGAGTTTAATCCATCCCGGGAATTCATACAGGAAGTCATGGTAAAGCTTCCCTATGTAATAGGAAGCCGTCATGTTGATGAGATATGGACATCAGATGTCTTTGATAATATGAATAGAGTTTTTCAAGCAGAAATTACTGCATATGATGGATTTGTATCAGATTACTTTTCAGAGAGGAATGAGAAACTAAAACTTGCAGGACGTGTATATTTTCACCTTGTTGAACGAAAGGACGTGGATTATCCCTTTGCTTTTCTGGCAACCTACAGCAAGTTAAAGAAAGATGGAAAGAAGTCAATCCACCTGCCCTTGAAAAAGGCTCTTGAGGATTACAAGGAAGACCAGGACAAACTGCTCTACCTTCTTTCAACAGTAAGCAAAGCAGTCAAATCAAGCGACCTTATTTCTGAAATAGTTGAAAGTGGTGAAATATTCAAGCCTCTGAGGTTTAATACAGATGAGGCTTATACTTTCCTTAGGGAAGTTGAGATATATGAGGAATGTGGTGTATTATGCAGGATTCCAAATTGGTGGAAGCGAAAGTCTGTCAATTTCAAAGTTGGTATCGACATAGGGAAGGACAAGCCTTCAAAGGTAGGTTTGGACAATCTTATGTCCTTCAATCCAAAACTGTATCTGGGAGATGATGAAATATCCGTTGAAGAGTTGATGGAGCTTTTGGAAGGTGCAGAAGGACTGAAGCTTATAAAGGGTAAATGGATAGAAGTTGACCATGACAAGTTGAAAAGGACTCTTGAAGCATATGAAAAGGCTTTGGAAATGTCAACCAATGGATTTGTCACCATGAGCGAAGCCATGAGGATGCAGCTAGACATAGAAGACAGGATGCATGTAGACGATGACATTGAAATTGATGTTTCAAGGGGTGACTGGCTTGGGGCGACTCTTGAAAAACTTGCCGAACCTGGACGCTTGAAGGATGTCAATACATCAAAGAACTTCAATGCCATATTGAGGCATTATCAGGTGGAGGGCCTAAAATGGCTAAATACCATGACTGAATACGGCTTTGGGGCATGTCTGGCGGACGATATGGGTCTTGGAAAGACAGTCCAGGTCATAGCACTTCTTGATGCCTTGTCTACAAAAGGGAAAATCAAGACACTGCTGGTCGTGCCGGCATCCCTTATGGGTAACTGGCAGAAGGAACTTGAACGATTCCTGCCGACAATTAAATACAAGCTGATCTTCAGCAGGAAAGACATGATCCCCCTTGAGGAATTGAATGAATATGATATTGTAATAACGACTTACGGCATGGTTACAAGGATAGAAGACTTGCAAAACAAAAAATGGGACTTTCTAATACTTGACGAGGCCCAGGCAATAAAGAATCCTTCGACAAAGAGAACAAAGGCAATCAAGAATATAGAGTCCGGTGGAAGAATAGCACTGACGGGAACTCCGATTGAGAACAATCTTGTAGACCTGTGGTCACTTTTCGATTTCCTAAACAGGGGACTACTTGGAAGTATCAAGGAATTCAAAGCTTTCATCAAGCATCTCAATGAAGACCATAAGGACTACAGCAGGCTCAAGAAGATGATAAGTCCTTTCATATTGAGACGATTGAAGACAGACAAGTCTATAGCCGGATCCCTTCCCGACAAGCTTGAAATGAAGACCTACGCAGGCCTTAGCAAAAAACAAGTTGCTCTTTATAACAAGGTTCTTAAGGATCTTGAAAAGTCAATATATGAAGCTGAAGGCATCCAGAAGAAAGGCCTTGTTCTGGGGAGCATAATTAAATTCAAACAGATTTGCAACCACCCCGACCATTATTCTGGCCAGGGGGAATTCAAGGTTTCCCACAGCGGCAAGTTTGAGAGCCTGCAAGAGATATGCACCACCATACATGAAAAGAGGGAAAAGCTTCTTGTGTTTACCCAGTTCAGGGAAATGACAGATCCCTTGCAGGAATTTTTAGAATGTATTTTCCAAAAGGAGGGACTGGTCATACATGGTGGAACCTCGGTGAAGAAACGTGGCCAGATAGTTGAACAGTTTCAGAATGACGACCATATACCATTCATGGTCTTGTCCCTCAAGGCCGGAGGTGTTGGTCTCAACCTGACTGCAGCCAACCATGTAGTCCATTTCGACAGGTGGTGGAATCCTGCTGTTGAAAACCAGGCTACGGACAGGGCATTCAGAATAGGACAGGACAAGAATGTTATGGTACACAAGCTTGTTACAAAGGGTACCATAGAGGAAAAGATAGATGAAATGATTGAAGAGAAGACAGCTTTATCCAATGATGTTATTGGTTCAGGTGGAGAAGCCTGGATTACAGAACTTGGAAATGATGAGCTGATGGACCTCTTCAGACTGGATATATAAAGAAGGCAGGTTCTTATGAGTTATTATGGAAGAGGATACAAGCCGTACAGGTCGGCTGCGGAAGAGAAGGCACAGATTGAAAAAAGCAGGCTTAAATTGATGAAAAAGAACAAGGACATTGAGCCTGTCATCATACAGGGGACAAAGATAGCAAAGAACTGGTGGGGTATTGCATGGAACAGGAACCTGGAAAGCTATGCAGATTATTCCAACCGTATTGGCAGGGGAAAGAAGTATGTCAGATATGGTGCTGTTTTGGATCTTAAGATAGCAAAAGGCAGGATTGAGGCACTGGTCCAGGGCAGCAGGAAGAAGCCTTATGATGTAGTTGTTGAAATTGATCCATTGCAAAAGATGAAATGGGAAGACATACTTAAGCTCTATAGTCACAAGATAGAGAGTTTGGAGGCACTTGCTGAAGGGCGGTTTCCAAAGGAGCTTGAAGAGACTTTTTCAATGAAGGGTGAAGGATTGTTTCCGGGACCTGATGAGATACATTTCATGTGCACTTGTCCCGACAGTGCATACATGTGCAAGCATATAGCTGCTGTTCTCTATGGCATAGGTGCCAGATTTGATGTGGATCCTAGCCTGTTTTTCAAGCTGAGGGACATAGAGATCAAGGATCTTATAAGAAAATCCGTCGAGCAGAGGATGGATGATATGCTTAAGAATGTAGAGAAGAAAAGCGACAGAGAAATCGCCGATGAGGACATTATTGAGCTTTTCGGTCTGTAAGACTAATACTGCCATAAACTGCGGAAAGGTCAAAGCTATATAGCAGTATTCTTGTAGCGTTCTTGACATAATTGGTTTACTATATTATAATTAACTAAATCGTAAATTAGTAAACTATAATATAGCAAGGTGGTCTTATGTTTATAGGTAGAGAAAATGAGATAGCTACATTGAAGCGGTTGTATGAGTCTGATAAATTTGAGTTTGTTGTCATGTATGGAAGGAGAAGAGTCGGAAAGACAAGACTCATAACTGAATTTATCAGGGACAGAAAAAGTGTGTATTTTGTAGCTGAAGAATACAACGACAAGTTTAATCTTGAAAAATTTACAGTTGATGTTATAAAACAGCTTGGAGAAAGGAATTATACGGAAAGTTTTCTGGATTGGAGATCTGCATTTGAATATATTGCAGACAGAGCCAAGGATGAAAGGCTTGTATTGGTAATAGATGAATTTCCTTATGTGGCAGAGGCTAACAGAAGTATATTGTCAATGTTGCAGAATTTGATAGATCATGATTTTGTAGAAGGCAAGTTGTTTCTCATACTATGCGGATCACAGATGAGTTTCATGGAGGAAAGTGTATTAGGGTATAAGAGTCCACTGTTTGGGCGGAGAACAGCCCAGATGCTCATTGAACCTTTGAATTTTCACAAGGCTATGGAATTTTATAAAAATTACTCTAATGAGGATAAGATATTTATCTATTCGATTCTAGGGGGAGTACCTCAATATCTACAGAAATTTAATGGCGAATTAACACTTAGGGAAAATATGCTTAACAGTCTGCTTGACAATTCAGCTTACCTCTATGACGAACCAATGAATTTGCTTAAGCAGGAACTAAGGGAACCGGCATTATACAATTCAATTATTGAGTCCATTGCAAGGGGAGCAAGCAGGTTGAATGAGATAGCAACAAAGATTAGGGAAACGACGGACAAGACAGCAAATTACCTTAGGAACTTGCAGAAATTAAGGATTGTCAGGAGAATTGTACCTGTCAACGAGAAGGAGACATCCAGGAAGTCTCTTTATGAGCTTAATGATAATTTGTTCAAGTTTCATTACAGATTTATAGAACCGAATATGAGTCTAATTGCGCAGAGTATGAAGGAAGAGGTTTATGATGAAATAATTGAAGATTCAAATAATTATCTGGGTTATATATTTGAGGATGTCTGTCGGGAATGGCTTTTGGAAATGAACAGGATTAAAAAGTTGCCTTTTCTTGTGAAGAAGTCCGGCAGATGGTGGGGTAATAATAAGTTGGAAAAAAGACAGGAAGAGATAGATATCATAGGTATAAATGAGAAGAGTATGATATTTTGTGAATGCAAGTATAGAAATGAAAAGATTGGAGTTGAGGTTTTCAACGATCTTGTAAGAAAAAGTAAATTATTGG
>CAZFYP010000211.1:0-5186 GCA_964523535.1 uncultured Clostridia bacterium | reverse complement strand
AAGACATATTTTAACTCGTTGATAAATTGAAATCTCGTATATATGTATCGTGCAATTGACTTTTGAAGAAACGATGATTTAGGGAGTGAATGAAAGAAAAACAAAGGATATATAGGGAGGTTGCTGTGAAAAAAGTAATGTTAATATTTCTAATGGCAGTTTTACTAAATGGATGTTCCAACAATAATGATGTTAACGCTCGTAATCTGGAAGCAGATATTGAAGCAAAGAATGAGGAAATTGCCAGGCTTAATGAAACCATTTCGGAGCTTGAAGGTAGAATTGAATATTTGAGAAGTCTTTTAGGTAGTACAGAAAAAGATATATTCGACTCAAGAGTTCAGGTAGGAGATATGTACTATCAATACTATTCTGCTGGAGGCAAGTACTTAGAAGATGGTATAGTTTTAATTCTTGAAGCGTATGATGAAAATCAAGACATAATATGGATTAAACCATGGGAAGGAATTCATATTTCTGAACTTGATCCATATTCTCCATTTATTATAAGAGACGATATATTATATATTGTCGTTTCTGGCGATCTTTATACGATTAATGTTAATACTGGAGAAGTGTATTGGAGTGTTGAAGAGGTTGGGCATTCATCTGTGGCACCATTGGTAGATGAAGACGGTCAGATATTTACAATTGGACAGTACACGCCTTATATTACGGCTATTGATTCGCAAGGTAAAATAATATGGCAGGAGAGCGATAATGAGTTAAATGGAGCAGGAGATATAAAGTTTGATAATGATACTTTGATAGTTGAATGCTTAGCTGGAACTTTTATTTACTCAAAGAATGGAGAGCGGTTGGAAGATAATTGATTCCTGGAATTTAAGTAAAGAGGTGGATTGAAGTGAATAAAAAATATACTGCAGGTATTTGCTGTATTTTAATAATATTAATATCTGTATGTGCAGTAAATGATAAGAAAGATAAATATGAAGAAGCTATTATTCGTTTGGAAAATATAATAGTCAATCTTCAAGAGGCGAATTATGAATTGTCAACAACCATGAATGAGTTGGAAACCGAACAAACTCAATTTCAAGACAATAATGACCAACTAAAAAGTGAAATTCGTATTTTGAAACAAGAGTTAATGAAAGTTAACTTGTCAGACAGTTGGGGTGAGTTATGGGATAACATTGAAGAAGGCGGTAAAACTATTACATTATCTTTGGACCAGATTGCACAGGTAAATGATGTACTTACTCCGGCATTTGCTGATACTAATGGCAATTTAACAGTGAATCCCATAAGTTGTTTTTTCACTTCGTTTTTTAATAGTCCTGAGGATATAGATTTTGAAAATTTCCTGCGGTATTTTCCCTATTATGAAAATGTAAACGATGTTGAGGAATTAAGTAGTCTAAAGAAACAAGAAAATTGGCCATTTGCAGAAGAGCTTGACAATATACCGGTACCTATACATAAATACTCAACGGAAGATGTGGAACAGGTTTTTGGGGATTATGCAGGTATCGAATTGGAAGACATGAACGGAGTTGGATTTGACGAATTACTATATCTTGAAGATTATAATGCATACTATAACTTTACGAGCGACTTCGGACCGGGAACCTTCAACTGCACTTCTGGCGAAGTAAGTAACGGCACTATTAAACTATATGAAGAATATGGGACTTACAAGGTCGCAGTACTAACTCTTGAAAAACAGAATGGAAGGTATGTTATTGTGTCGCACCAAGAGATGGATACCACTTCTCAAAATGAACTAGAATGTAATGTTATAGAATTTGATTATACAGATACTTTTTTAGGAGGAAAGGAATCTTTCCCAACTTATGAGAATCTTGTTAAGGCTTTTGGAGAGCCTACTGAAGTGAGAAATGTGACAGATGAAGATGAAGTATCTATATACGGCTATTTTTCGGCTTTAGTATATGATGATATTGAATTTGTATTTCCGTGTAGCGGGAATGAGAATGACAAGTTTTTCATAAAGGATAATGACAGAGTTTGTAGGGTGGATATAACTGGCGACAAGTATAGCTTGGACGGACCATTCTTTGGAGGAATGGGGATAGGAAGCTCAGCAGATGAAATAGTTGAATTTCTTGATAAAGAAATCAGGGAAATTAATTACTCGGACCCTTATTCAACTTGTTTGGAGATTGTAGTTGTAAGGTTTAGAAATGATATGGATAAATATGATTATGAAAGAGGAATATATTTTACGGGAGAAATGGATACTGGACTTGCATTAGGGGTTGTATATTTGATTGATGATAATGATGAGGTTGTAAGAATCGTAATGGGGTGGCCAACAGCAGGGTAGGAACCTGGGAATATTGGTACCTGTTTGATGACAATGGGTTATTATTTCACCCACATAAATTGAAAGCTGCATGATTTTGATCTGTATAGTAGTTGATTCGAAAGTGGTTGTTATAAAATAGGATATTGGGGTGAGTAGCAATGAAAAAAATAGCGATATTTATTTTATTAAGCTTTATTTCTTGCAGTGTGATGGTGGCGTGTAATGATAATAAAAGTGGTAACGAAGAACAAATGCATGAGATTACAAAATTGCATGATGAAATCAAGACGCTTGAAAAACAGGTTTCTGATGTCATGGAAGAGAAAGAAAAACTGCTAGAAGAATTAAATGAAAAAGTTGCTGAATTGACAGATGTTCAAGATAAAGTAGAAATATTTAAGCATTACGCCGAATATTCCAGATATAGAGTGCTTACAGAGAATTTTATTTATTATGCATCATATCAACCAAGGGATATGATGTTTACAGTTGCAAGAGCAAGAATCGGTGATAAGAGTTTTAAACAACTATTTGATAGAGAAAACATACAACAATTTGCTGTGTCAAAAAATGATGAGTTGATTGCCATGACTTATTGTAACAACGAAGGAAAAATTGCAAGTCTAGAAATTTTAGATTTGAAAGGAAACATCATATCTGCTTTTGAATCTTCACATTTTGAACCTACCGAAAACCCTAAACAATTAGGGTCCAGTCCAAATATAAATCTGCGGGGTTTTTCAAGTAATAATAGTTACTTAGTGGGTACAATGGCTGATAAAATTTCAGTAGGTTATTTTTGGGTGATTGAATTATCTACTAATAAAGTGGAGCTTTTCTTTGATGGCAATGAGTTTAACAATCGATTGGAAGAAATCGGTTATTTGTATGAATAATATACAAATTAAATTGAAACATGTTGTCGAGGAAGCATTTTATGTAAGGTGCTTAAACTGACACATAGTATTGAAATTGGTTAGGAAGAGGTGTGAAATGAATAGATCCAGTTTTACAATGAGAATGATTGTTTTGGTTGTAGCTTTTATATTTATGATTTTAATGTCACAGAACGTCGCTTTGGCTGCTGAAAACGAGGTTGTGGTCACAATACCTGATTTTGACGTAGTCATTAATAATGAAATTATAGATAGTTATTCAATGGAGTATCCCTTGATTGTCTATAAAGATATAACCTATTTTCCTTTAACATGGTCTTGGTGTAACGAGCTAGGTCTGGTCTTAGGTTTCAAACAGGAAGATGGACTATATATAGCCAATTACAGCTCATACAATAAACCAGAATTAGAACATATATACCGAAGTAATGCTTATAGAAAGGGAGACTGCTATAAGGCAGTGCTGCCAAGTTATACGATTGTTGTCAATGGCAGACAAATCGATAATTCAAGTGAAGCATACCCGTTACTGAATTTCAACAACATAACATATTTTCCCCTAACATGGGACTTTGTTGTCGAAGAATTTGCCTGGGATATGTATTGGCATCAGGACAGTGGATTTGAACTGAGTTCACAAGGAAGAATAGCTGACTATGGGCCTAGTGAACAATATAGTACAGAGTATGTTTTTACTTTGGAAGATTATAGGGACTATAGTGTTATTCAAAGGGTAACTGATTTATGGAAGATGAGCAGTGAACCCAATGAATATGGGACCTATAAGCATTTGAATGATGGAGGCTATGACACCTTCTACAAATTGGATTATTCCACGAATACCGCAAGTAGGATTGATTCAAAAGATACACTTGATACGCCCTATAATTCAGGTGCTGTAACTCCAGTAAGAATTGATGAATTCACAGGTGAAGGTACTGTACTTTCATATGAAGATAAGGACCTGTTGGATTTATCTGAAACAGTTGATGAGAATGAAACAATAAGGGACTTGTATACAGACCAGTATTCAGTGAATAATAAAAAAATCTACAAAATTGAAGTGTTATTTGATGTGGATGGCAGGGAGATACCGCCACCCTATACACCAAGAAAAACTTTTGTCTTTGTTGATAATGGTAATGAAGAATTAAAACAAATAGACTGGCCAGAAAATCAGATTTTCTCAAATGTATTTCCATATGGAAATACCGGCGTATATCTTTGTTCGAACGGCAAATACTTTACCAGTTCAAGGTATAATAATGGTTGTGGTTTAGTCCAGTTGATTAAAGATGATATGTCCTCAGAAATATTAAATAATCGATATGAGGACTGGAACAGTATGGTAGCATTGGGAATGGATGATGAAGGTAAGTTGTATCTAAGAAATACCTGGTTTCCCGATAATGATTTTGCTTTCCAATACAATAGGACAGTGAGCCCTGTTAATGATGGATTCTTCACATTGGATCTAGAAGGTAAATTAGAAAAGATTTATCCTTTTATTGAAGCTGAAACGGTAACGGTAACTCCCACTGGTAATGTCTACTTTGATGTGAACTGGAATGAAACAATCATACACCGTCAGACAGGTAAAATAATAAAATTAGATTAGGCATAAAAGCTGTGAAAAGTATTTTTCAGTGTTTTCTGGTAATATTCAATCATCCACGCAGAAGAAAATATGATAGTAGTGGACAGCAGGGTGGGTACAAAACACCAGATTTACAGAACAATGGTTAATGGTAAAGTATATGATATTACTGACTATGGAAAAACAGTTATGCCTCTGGATGAACAAGGACTGATTAAATCGGGAAATTTTGAACGGATTGTATTTACTCTGAAGAGTAAGTGTTCTTTAGTAGAAGGGCTAGCCCTTGAGTGATTAGCTTAATTATATATAAAGCACCCTTGCAAATGGAAATTAGTAATGTAGAACTAGTATAGTTCATTTAAATTAATATTATGTTTCTGGTGGTTATTGTTTCTTC
>CAZFYP010000210.1:0-5192 GCA_964523535.1 uncultured Clostridia bacterium | reverse complement strand
TAAAGAGAATGTTCACAACTGTGGATACTCATGTGGAAGGCAATCCCGTCAGAACAGTGATGGGAGGGCTGCCTTTTATTCCAGGTAAAACTGTAGTTGAGAAGACTCTATATTTGAAGAAAAATGCAGACTGGATCAGAAAAATGCTCATGAATGGACCAAGAAGCAATGAGAATCAGTCGGGTATAATTCTTACAGAGCCTTGCTGCGGCCAAGCTGATGCGGGAATAATATACATGGACGGATATGGTTTTGATAACATATCAAGAGAAAGTATAATTGGAGTATCTACAGCCATGATAGAATCCGGACTTGTAGATATTGTAGAGCCTTATACAGATATATGCCTGGAGACAAATGTAGGGCTTATGCATATTAAGGCAAAAGTTGAAGGTGAAGCAGCAGTGGAAATAGCATTTAAAAGTGGTATCCATACAGGAGAAGAAGTTTCAGGAAGAGCATTCATTACAGGGATGCATACTTTTACCTTGGACCCTGAAGATCCAGTACAGTAGTATCGGATTAGAAGAATATGATAAAATTATAGTAGCAGGTACATTGACATTACAGCCGGGTTTATAGGAGCATAAGATGAATAACCCGGCTTTATTTTTTTGATATAGTATGAATGAATTTTACTGCATGCTGGAATAAATAACTTGAAAAAGGGAGATTGATGAAATGAAAATCAGCAATATCTTCCCGGCTATAGATACTAATACTGGAGGAGAGCCTACAAGGACAATTCTTGGAGGCATCCCTCACATACCCGGGGAAACAATGAGTGAAAAGATGCTTTACATGGAAAAGAACAAGGACTGGATAAGAAAAATGCTCATGCTTGAACCAAGAGGCAATGAAGTAATGTCCGGTGCCTATCTTACACCTCCTTGCAGTGAAGGAGCGGATATTGGAGTTATCTACATTGAGGTTGGATGCTACCTTCCAATGTGCGGACATGATACAATAGGAGTAACTACTGCCTTGATAGAGTCTGGAATTATAGAAGCAAAGGAACCATATACCTATATAAACCTAGATACTCCGGCAGGAGTGGTTAAGGTAAAGGCTGAAGTCGAAGACTATCAGGTAAAGGATGTATATTTTGAAAATGTTCCTTCTTTCGTATTTGCAAAGGATGTTCAAGTTGATGTTCCTGAGCTTGGAAAGGTAACTCTTGATATAAGTTATGGTGGAAATTTCTTTGCAATAGTAAAGGCTGCAGACGTAGGTCTTCAGGTAAATCCTGAATCGGCTAAAGAAATCGTAAGAAAGGGAAATCTTATTAAGGATGCTGTAAATGCCCAGGTAGAAGTTTACCATCCTGAAAATGAGTTCATGAACGAGGTTACCCATGTTGAGTTTTCTGATGTGCCTTCAGTTGAAGGAGCCGACAAGAGAAATGCAGTTGTTATAATACCAGGATCCATAGACAGATCCCCTTGTGGCACAGGAACATCTGCCAAACTTGCATCCTTGTATGCAAAGGGTCAAATCGACATAGATGAAACTTTTGTACATGAGAGTATAATAAGTTCAACTTTTAAGTGCAGGGTCAAGGAGACAACCAAGGTAGGAGAATTTGATGCAATAATTCCTGAAATTGGGGGCAATGCCTTTGTTACAGGAATCAACACTTATACAATAGACAGAAACGATCCTATAAAGTATGGATTTAGAATAGACTGATTTGATATACTAAATACTTTAGGGTGAAAGGCTCTAAGGTATTTAGTCATTTTAGACAAATAATCGGTAGAGAAATATGGTGGAGACTTCAAGAGGTG
This sequence comes from uncultured Clostridia bacterium, assembly GCA_964523535.1. GTDB lineage: Bacteria > Bacillota > Clostridia > Tissierellales > Dethiosulfatibacteraceae > Dethiosulfatibacter. Next base: position 3,405 of record CAZFYP010000210.1, on the reverse strand, counting down.
CAGTTTATGAAAGCTTTAATATTCAATATACAGAGATTTTCAATACATGACGGACCGGGAATAAGAAACACGGTATTTTTTAAGGGCTGTCCACTTTCATGTAAGTGGTGTCATAATCCTGAGAGCATAAACAGGGAAATAGACTATCTCTACAATAAGGGAAACTGTCATGGTTGCCAGGATTGTGTAAAGGCATGTCAATATGGAGCCCTAACCTTTGATGAGGATGGATTGAAATGGGATAGGGACAAATGTGTCTTTTGTCAAGAGTGTATGATATCATGTGTTAATTCTGCCATCCAGTTTGCAGGCAAATACTATGATATAAGCGGACTAATAAAGGAAATTGAAAAAGAAAGAATAATATTTGAAGAATCTGGAGGCGGTGTAACCTTGTCCGGTGGAGAGCCTATGCTTCAAATAGATTTCATAGAAAAGCTTGTAAAGGAATTGAAAGACAGAAATATTCATATCACTGTGGATACATGTGGGGCTGTTCCTTTCAGTTATTTTGAAAGAATTTCAAAATATGTGGACTTGTTCCTTTATGACTTTAAAATATTTGATGATGATACCCATAGTAAATATATTGGAATGAGTAATGAGATTATAATTGATAACTTGTTGAAGCTTGACAAAATTCATAAGAATATTGTTTGTCGGATACCTGTAATAAAGGGTATAAAGGAGAAGATTAATGCCTTTGATGAAAATATGATAAATACCTGCCAAGTTTTAAAAAATACAGATATTAAAAAGGTAAATCTATTGCCTTATCACAATACGGCGGTTCATAAGTATTACAAGCTGAATATGGAATATTACCAAGATATGTCCAGACCATCTGATGAAGAGATGGAAGGATTTAGGAAAATATTTGAAGACTATGGATTTCAAGCAAAAATAGGTGGATAATAAATTGAGGTGAAACTATGAGAGGAAGTACAAAGAGAACACAGGAACTCAGAAAAATAAGTACTACTACAGTGCCAAGATTGAGTGCTGAAAGAAGCAGGATTGAAACGGAAGTATATAAGAAACATTTTGGAACAATGGAAATCCCCGTACTTAGAGCAACTTTTTTCAAGGAACTGATGGAAAAAAGAAAACTTTATCTTGGAGAGGGCGAGCTTATTGTAGGTGAAAAGGGAGAATATCCTTTGACAGCCCCTACTTTTCCGGAACTTTGCTGCCATACCAAGGAAGACTTGGATATTCTCAATGTAAGGGAATATATAGGATTCAAGGTGTCGGAAGAAGATAAGGAGTTCCATATAAATGAAGTTATGCCATACTGGGAAAAGAGAGCAACAAGATACAAGCTTCTTGAGCAGAACTCCCAGGAATGGAAGGATGCATATGGCGCAGGCATATTCACTGAATTCATGGAGCAAAGAGCCCAGGGACATACTGTTGCTGACGACAAGATATACAAAAAAGGCTTCAAGGAAATAATATCTGAGATAGACCAAGCAATTGAAAATCTTGATTTTCTAAATGACAAGAAGGCTTATGACAAGAGGTCGCAGCTTGAAGGAATGAGAATATCTTGCCAGGCAATCATAGTTTACAGTAAAAGATATGCCCAATATGCAGAGGAACTTGCTCAAAAGGAAAGTGATCCTCAAAAGAAAAAGGATTATGAGTTTATAGCTGCAAATTGCAGGGTTGTTCCTGAAAATAAGCCTGAAACTTTTGCCCAGGCACTACAAATGTACTGGTTTGTACATATAGGAGTAACTACTGAGCTTAACACCTGGGATGCATTTTCACCGGGAAGGCTTGATCAGTATGTATATCCATTCTACAAGAAGGAAAAAGAAGCAGGAACTATTACAAGAGAAGAAGCCATAGAACTTTTGGAATGTTTCTGGATAAAGTTCAACAATCAGCCTGCACCTCCGAAGGTTGGTGTTACAGTCAAGGAAAGCGGAACATATACTGATTTTGCAAATCTCAATACAGGTGGAATAAATCCTGAAACTGGTGAAGACGGAGTCAATGAAGTTTCCTACATGATACTAGATGTAATGGATGAAATGAAGCTTCTTCAACCTAGCTCAAATGTACAGATAAGCTTGAAAACTCCTGAACCATTCCTTAAAAGGGCATGTCAGGTGTCAAGAATGGGATGGGGACAACCTGCATTTTACAATACTGAAGAACTTATAGAAGAACTCCTTCAGGCAGGAAAGGATATTAGAGATGCAAGATACGGCGGCTCAAGCGGATGTGTTGAAACTGGAGCACAGGGAAGGGAAGCCTATGCATTGACGGGATATCTTAATGTTCCAAAGATATTCGAAGTGGCTTTAAACAATGGTTATGATAAATTCACAGGCAAGCAGATAGGACCCAAGACAGGTACTATTGAAGATTTCAAAAGTTATGATGATGTATTCAAGGCCTTTGAAGTACAGTTGAAGCATTTCATAGACATCAAGATAGAAGGAAATAATATAATAGAAAAGATATTTGCAGAAAACATGCCTAGCCCATTTCTGTCAACAGTAATAGACGACTGCATATCCAATGGCCAGGACTATAATGCCGGTGGAGCTAGATACAATACAAGATATATACAGATAGTAGGAATAGGAAACATTACAGACTGTCTGTCTGCCATCAAATACAATGTCTTCGAAAAGAAAAGATTTACAATGAGTGAAATCAAGGAAGCAATAGACAACAACTTCGAGGGACATGAAAAAATCAGGAATATAGTACTCAACCATACTCCAAAGTATGGAAATGATGATGATTATGCTGATGATTTGATGATTGATGCATTCAATACAGTCAATGATGCCATTACCGGGAGACCGACAATGTATGGAGGGACCTACAGGATAGACATGCTGCCAACTACCTGTCACGTGTATTTCGGATCCGTAACCGGAGCAACACCAAATGGAAGGCTGGCAGGCAAGCCTCTTCCTGATGGAATATCGCCGGCCAAGGGTGCGGATGTAAACGGACCTTCTTCTGTAATAAAGTCTGCCGCCAAGATGGACCATGTAAGAACAGGTGGAACCTTGCTCAATCAGAAGTTTACACCTGATGTAATTGCCGGAGAAAACGGCCTCAATAATTTTGCTGCCTATATACGTGCCTATTTCAAGATGGGAGGACATCATATTCAATTCAATGTAATCAGAAGGGATACTCTTATTGATGCTCAGCTTAATCCTGATGAATACAAGGACCTTATTGTAAGGGTAGCAGGCTACAGCGATCATTTCAACAATCTGGAAAAGGCACTGCAGGATGAGATAATAGATAGAACAGAACAGGAACTTTATTAAATTAAAATGGAATTAGACACTCTATAATTAATATAAGAAGGAAGGAAAAATGAGAAGACTCATAAAAGACGAATCAAAATGCATAGGCTGCGGAGCATGT
>CAZFYP010000209.1:0-5205 GCA_964523535.1 uncultured Clostridia bacterium | reverse complement strand
ACATGTACGTATACTTAAATTATACTCCTTTAAAAATGAACATTAAACTTTATATCGTTCATTATAAAAAATAATATATACAATCATATAATCTTCGTTTTTTTCAAATTCCACAAAAAAATACACTTCATATGAAATGTATTTTCTTAAACTATTTATCAGTTTCTTTAAATTCTCTTTTAATCTTTTCAAGCAATACTTGGTCTTCAATTATTTCTACTGCAGTAAGGACTAAAGCGATTATTGTCTTATTCATATTATCATAGGCATATTCAGTTTTTGTACTGTCCCTGAATTCAGCAGTATGACCTATGATATTTCTATCATTTGTAATATCAAAGTAAGAATGGATTGTAGGACATTTATGGCTTACATTGCCTGCGTCTACGGATCCCAGAGAGTCTTCTGATTCTATGATATTTACTACTCCTGTCTTTTTAAGATTTTTAGTAAAAAGATTGGACAAGGTTTCATTGGTGACAAGGTTGTCATAAGAATATTCATAATTGGAAATTTCCAAGCTAGTGCCTGCTGCCAAAGAAGCACCCCAGGCACAGTTTTTGACTTTTTCAACCAGTTCATCCAAATAGGACCTTTTCTTTGCCCTTACGTAAAACCTGGCAACACAATAGTCAGGTATTATATTGGCAGCCTTGCCACCCTCCGTTATTATTCCATGAATTCTTGCATCTTTTCTAATCTGCTGTCTTAATGCATTTACATTATTGAAGGTGTTTATTACTGCATCAAGGGCATTGATTCCTATTTCAGGAGATGCAGCTGCATGGGCCGCTTTACCTTTGAATTCAAATTGCAAGGCCTCCATGGCAAGTGACTTTCCACTTTTCAGATATGCATTGCTGGGATGTGCAATCATGACTATATCCACATGGTCAAAGGCACCCTTGTCAGCAAAAACCACCTTTGCACCACAGGTTTCTTCAGCAGGTGTACCAAAAACCATTACTCTACCACCTATATCATCTAGCAAGTGCTTAAGGACTATGCCTGCGCCGGTACTGACTGTTCCCAAAAGGTTGTGGCCACAACCATGACCTATTCCCGGCAAGGCGTCATATTCAGAAAGATAGGCTATTGTAGGTCCTTGCTTACCTGAATCATAAGTAGCCCTAAAAGCAGTTTCAATTCCCATATATTTTTCATCAAGATTAAATCCATGCTTTCTAAGCATTTCAATATGAAGAGAGCAGGCAAAGAATTCCTCATTCCCAAGTTCAGGCTTATTAAGTATATTTTCACTCATTTCTATGAGCTCTCCAGATATTTCTTCTGTAATATTTGTGATACTCTTTATCATAATTTCTCCTCAAACAATTCAGTCGGCATCTTAAATTTTCAGTTACATAGAGAAATAGCCCCACTGGAGCTATTTCATATACTATTCCAAATTAGTATAATAAAGTTTAACCTTTGTAAATTATTTCATGATATTCAGAATGCAAGAATTCCTGGTCGCATTCTTTTACTGCTTCCTCATAAGATATCTTTTCAGATTTTGCATCTATAGCCTTTAAGTATTTAAGTCTGTTTTCTATATCCTTAAGGAGCAATTCCTCATTTCTTATTATTTTACCGTGACTAGGCAAGATAATGTATTTTGTATATGCCTTCAATTTCTCCAGAGATATTATATGTCTCTTAATATGGCTTTTCCCAATAAAAGGAAGAATTGGAACTCCATCGTTGGAAAACATCAATTCATCACCTACATGAACATATTTATCATTGATAATGGTCAGCAGACTGCAATTTGCATGTCCCGGAAAAGATTTGATTTCTATGTCAAAGTCTCCGTATTTCATACTGTATTCATCTTCAACCTTTATGTCCGGTGTATAAATATGATGTTTTTCAGCATCTACATAAATATCTAATGTCTTTTCATAATCAGCACTGCCGATTATATGAGCCTCTGGCAGTTCATTGAGACCGTTGATATGGTCCAGGTGGAAGTGACTTATTATTACATTTTCAATGCTTATGCCTTTTTCTTGAAGATTCTCCTTGACTTCAGCACTATGCATCCTATATCCTGAATCAATTATCATTGCCTTATCACCATGGATTAGAGCAAAAATATTATAGCCAAATTTATTGTCTTTTTTAGGATCGAATATAAACTTTAATAAATTCTTTTCAATTTCCTTGATTATCATATAATCAGCTCCCTAATAAAATTATATCATACTAATCCAAATCATACTCATGGCCTGCTACTTCTGATATATTTTCTTCTTCACCAAGATACACAAAATCTTCTTCAAGATGAATTCCTTCATTTTCATTCTTTACATTCAGTACTGAATACAGTAGTTTTTCAAAATCATCCGCCTTGAGTATTTTAGGCGCAGGAACCGAAGGATTGCTGTTTTTCTCTATTATTCCCGCCAAAACCTTAATGTCTCTTTCCCTCAACTCTTCAATATATTCAGGTATATCCATATATGCATTCATTTCCCTTATTCGTGAAATAACCCGTTCAACCAGGATTGCTGATTCTTCATCCTTTTTTCCAAGATTTAATTCAACAGCCAGTTTTGACAATTTTTTACTTATCTTGTCTCTTGAACTTTCCAACAGATGTGGAATTATTACCGATAATACATAACTATGTGAAATTCCATAGGTATCGCTTAGGAAATAGCCTATATGGTCTCCATATCCAGTAAGAGCAAGCATATTTGCCCTGCCTGAATAATATGAAGCAGTAAAAAGATTGGTCCCTGCTTCAATATTCAAACTATTGTCATAAAAGGGTTCAAGGTTTTCAATTACTAGTTTCATGGTTTCAATACAAAACTTTTCAGCTGTCCTTGTACAATACCTGCTCAAATATGATTCCATTGCCTTTGCAAGAAGATTCATTCCCGACCTTGCCAGTATCTCTGACGGCAGTTCATTCATCAGGATGGAATCAAGGTATGAAATTTCCGGAAGCAATTTCTTATCTATTACTGTTATCTTTTCAAACCTGTTGGTATCAGTCACCACGGCTTTAAAATCAGCTTCACTTCCTGTTCCTGCAATAGTTGGAACTGCAACAAGGGTCGGCAATTTTCTTCTCAACTTGTTGCTTCCCTTCATATCATAAATATCCATCTTGTTGCTTGTCCTTGCACCTATCAACTTGGCTGCATCAATTGCCGCTCTACCACCAAATCCTATTATGGAATCACAGTGGTTGTTTATATATACCTGGGCACCGTCTAGAATATTGTCTACTGTTGGGTTATCTATTATTCCATTGAATACTATGTAATCCAGGCCTTCATTTCTAAGACAAGCTACAAATTCATCGGTTATTCCCAGTTTTATTATGTTTTTATCAGTAACAACAAGTATTTTCTCCTTGTTCTTTCCCTTCAAAAAAGCAGCTGCCTGCTCTGAACATCCCGGTTTTATTACAACTGAAGGTTCAGGATATCCGGAAGATTTTCTAGTTTGCTTTTTTAGGCTTTGTTTTGTCCTTATGATCAATTTATTCATCAAATCACTCTCACTTAAGTTTATCGTTTACCGCCTTCAATTTACCCTTAATAGTAAGTTTCTTGTCTCTTCTATCATCGATTCTAATCATTGTGTAGACTCTGTCTGCACCCATTTGATACATTCTTTCCTGTATTGCTCTAATGACATTGAATACTTCGTCTATATCTCCTTCAATTACAGTACTCATAGGTGTCAGTAGGTGTTTCATTCCCGTTTCTTCAAGTATTTTGTGACATTCAGCAACATATTTACTATGTCCTCCTGCACCATCATCCTCTGATCTTGCAGATATTACCAAGTCAACTACAGCCATAATATACCTCCCTGTTTGGTTTCTAAAGTTAAATTTTTTAATTTCTAAATGCATTGCATGGTTCTCTTTTATTTTATCATATATAATAATCAGCTTTCAAATATTTCACTCAAATAATAGAATTTAGCATATTTTCATCATCATAAGTATGTTAATAAACCGTCATTTATGTTATTATAAATTGAAAGAAAATAACATTTTAACAGGTGGTCACATGAATGATTACATACTAAAACTGATATATAAAAATAAAAAGCCATCCCGAAAATCAGTAGGATATTTAAGTGCCTTTACGGGGGCCATCTGCAATGTCCTTTTATTCATAACGAAGTTTATTATAGGAGTGGCCGTAAACAGTATTTCAATAACAGCTGATGCCTTCAACAACCTCTCAGACCTGGGTACCAATCTTGCTTCCTTCATTGGATTCAAGTATGCAGACATGCCGGCAGATAAAAAACATCCTTTTGGCCATGGAAGATACGAATATATTTCAACCCTTCTTATATCTGTAATAATACTTTTATTCAGCTATGAACTGCTACGATCATCCAGTGCGAGAGTACTGAATCCCCAACCAGTTGAATTTGAAATGATTGCAGTGGTAATTCTGATAATTTCCATTTTTGTGAAACTCTGGATGGCTATGTTCAACAAGAAACTGAATACATTGATATCTTCAAAGAACATAGATGCAGTACTTCTTGATAGTATAGCGGATATACTGGCTACAGCTACTGTATTACTTTCTTTCATATTGTCCAGATACAGTAATTTCCCCTTTGACGGAATAGCAGGTATACTGGTGGCACTTTTCATTGGTTTTAATGGTATCAACCTCATAAAAGACACAGTCAACTCCCTCATTGGTAGCAGACCGGATGATAAGCTTTATACAGATATCCAGAATTTCATACTAAGCTTTGACAAGATTGTAGGTGCCCATGATTTAAGGATTCACGATTATGGTCCTGAAACCAAACTCTGTACTGTTCATGTTGAAATGTCTGCACAACACTCATTTGTATTTGCTCATACATTGATTGACAGTATTGAAAATGAAATAAAGGACAAGTATGGAATAGATCTTTTGATTCATGTAGATCCAATTGATGAATCATGCAATGCCACTTCCTTTGCCAAAGAGAAAGTGGAAGAGATATTGAATAACTATGAATCCGTCAAAGGCATACATGATTTCAGAGTCGTTAACGAAAGAGGACGAAAGGCTGTTGTCTTTGATATGGTAGTGGATGATAAAATGAAACATGCTGATGTTGAAAAAATGAAAGAAAGAATAGAGATGGACTTTTACAAGATTGACAAAAGCTACAAACTTATCATTAAGACGGAAAAGGAAAACACTTTTGTCGAAATGTAAT
>CAZFYP010000208.1:0-5267 GCA_964523535.1 uncultured Clostridia bacterium | reverse complement strand
CCTTTCCCTTTTCAATAGTAATAACTACAAACTCGGCAATTATTATAGTTACCGCACCAAATCCAAACATATATGCAAGATCACTAGTCATATTATCAAGAACTGCACCTTTGAGAAAAATGTTTCTATAGTTATCAACAAAATGAATGAAGGGTATATAACTTGCAAAAGCTTGATATCCTGTTGGCATTGACATTAAAGGCCATGTAGTACCCGCCATAATCGAATTTGGTATAATCATCAATCCAGCGCCTACAAGTGCAACCATTTTATTCCTTATTACAGAAGATATTAAAACACAAAATGATGATACTGCAAAACTAAGTCCCAAAGACATTAAAATCACATCAGTCATATTTCCTTTGAATGGAATTCCCAGCACATTGGCTAAGAGTGCCGTGCATAAAATATACATGAAGGTTCCGCAAATGGTATAGAATAGTACCTTTCCTGAAACATAACCTAGTCTTTTCTTTTTATACTTGTCCAAAATTTCATTTCTTACTGAAGTAGCTGCACAAAGAGCAACTGATATCTGTATTATCCCTGCTACCAGCATAGGAGTCAAAAAATCTTGAAAGCTTTTAACTGGATTGTACAATGCCTTGCTTCTAAATATAAAACCCTGAGTAGTTTTAATTGAATCTTCGTATGTCATCCCAAGTCTTCCCATTAACTGCTTTGATGTTATACCGGCCTTATATGTTAGAAGAATCTCAGTAGCCTTAGACTTTACAGCACTGGTTACTGACATGTTGCTACCGTCATATATCATTAGTATAGAAGGAGATTGAAGCCCTTGAATATCATCATAAAACCCTTCTGGTATTATGATGCCTGCTCTCTCCTTACTATTTCTAATAAGCTTTTCAAGTTCTTCATCTCTTGCTGTTTTATATTCAACCTTAAAAGTTTCATCTGAATCAAACTGGTGAATTAAATCCATACTAAACGGAGACCTATCGTGATCTACTACTACAATAGGTATTTCCGTAAGTACTTCTCCAGACATTTCAACTCCAAGAATAAGCACCAAAACCAATGGCAAAATGAACAATACTATAAAGTTTGATTTTCCTTCTACAAGGGCCTTGATTTCTTCCTTGAAAGACCTAATCATCACTCATTCACTTCCTGTGTTATAAAATCAACTGTAGCAGTCATTCCTGGTCTAATGAGCTCATCACTATTATCTAATTTTATCTTCACTCCAAAAGAAACTATATCGAAGTTCCCATTCTCGTTTGTAGATTTTTTGACTGCAAAGTCCGGCTGTTTATTTATTGTCGCAATAGTTCCTTTGAATTCCTTGTCTTTAAATGAAAGAAGTCCAACCCTTGCTTTTTGACCTTCCATTAATTCCCCAATCTCATCCTCATCTACATTTACTGTTACCCAGCATGTTTCAAGATTACTTACTGTAGCAAGAGACATTCCTGTCGATACAAGTTCCCCTTCATCAATATTCAGAGATGTAACAACTCCATCAATTGGGGCTTTTATTTTAGTATCTTCAAGGTAAACCTGCACCTCTACCAAGCCTGCTTCAGCTTCCTCAAGTTTTTTCTTTGCAGCTTCAAGACCAGCTTCAGCCATAGAAAGTTGTGCCTTTGCCGCATTTTTTTGTTCTATCCTTGCTCCCTCTCTAGCCATATTCAAAGTTTGTGCATATACTTCCTTCTGTGTTCTTATCTCTTCAAACTTCTGAAGGGAAATTGCTCCACCATCATAAAGAACCTTGGCTCTGTCATATGTTGAACTCCAAAGATTGTATGCACTTTGTGCTTGAAGAACCTCTTGAGTTCTTGCTCCATTCTCTGCCATTTCACTTGCAGCCTTTGCCATATCTCTCTGACTAACAGCAGCTTCCACTCCTGCCTCTGCCTGTTCCACCAAAGCTATCAATTGTTTTTCCTTCGCCTGTAGTTCATCACTTTTTATTTCAAGAATTATATCTCCTGAATTCAGGCTCTTACCTTCTTCAATCTTTATTTCAGCAATTCTTCCAGGTATTTTTGTGTTAATACTTACATCCTTTCCTGCTACTATTCCTTGAAAAGAATTATTCTCTGCGCTTTCTCCACTTATACTATTGGAAGTTGATATTATTGCCACTGCAGCTACCAAAACTACTATTGCAATGACAACCTTGTTGACATTTTTTCCAAACCAATTGGGTTCATTTTTGTCTTTTACTTTCTCTATTTTTTTTATATTATCTTTATTTTTTTCCATAATATTACCTAATCCTTTCTTTTTTAATAAACAAGTATTCCTGCATCGTTCAAATATTTAACCTTTGCCATTATATTTTTGTATCTAATTTGACCTACTTTTGCTTAAATCTCAGCAAGATTTTCTTGTGCTGCTATAACCTCTACTATTGTTCCCGTACTTGATTCAAGGTTCATCTTCTGGAGCAATGAATTTTCAGCACCAAGGCCTTGTTCATATTTCAATTCAGCTATTGTCAGAGCCTCTTCAGCATCTTGAACCAAATTAGAAGTAACATCCAGCATATCCTTTGTAGCTTGAAAATCTTCATAGGACTGATATATTTCACACTCTATAGTTTTCTTAATCTTTTGAAGTTCAAGCTCAGAACCTTCTCTCAACAATCTAGCTTCATCTAGAGAATCTTCTTCGTATTTATAAATCTGTGAAGAATTCAATATATCTTCATTCAACTTGTATATCATCCACTGGCCAAGTGCTATCTGCATCTCAAGTCTATTTTTCTTTCCTGATTTCAGTGCTTCTTCTAAAGATACAACAGAAGATTCCTCTACTGCAGGTTCAACAAGTTTGATCTCCGTATCAATATCGTAATTCATATTTTTCTTAAGCTCACAAATCCCTTTATTGTAAGTCGACTGGGCAAGTCTGTATTCAACCTTGGTTCCGTCATAATACATTTTGGAAAGTAACATATCATCTTTTGCTTTCATACCATTTTCATAAGAAAGTTTGGTCAAGTTATACTGTTTCTCTCCTCTTTCCATGACTACTTTTTTCAAGTCTACCATTTTCTCTGCATATAAGGCATCATAATAATTTTTCTGGATGAGCATTGCTATTTGATTTCTGTATATTTCCTTGGCATATCTTGTAACATCAAGATTTACATTAGACATAGTTATCATTAGATCAACTGCATCATCTGTATCTAGTTGAACTACACTGCTGTAATTTATCTTGGAATCAAGTTTGTCTGCCACATCATCAAGTACTAATTCAAATAAGTCCTTATTATAGTCAAGGGTTTCTTGTGCCTCATCCATTGCTATGTTATATTCGTCAATAGTATTCTGATTCTCATCCAACTGTGCTTTAATCTTCTTGGAAACTAGGTCAGAGTAATACGCAGCTTTATCTTTAGCTTCATTCTCGCTATAATTTTGACTTATAAACATATCATAAAATGTTTTCTCTATATCATCTCCTACTGTCAATATTAACCCCTCTCTTGTCATTCCAATATCCTTATATGTTATATTAACAGGTGATATTCCATTTGAAAGATAAGAATATGCTGTATCCAACTCTTCTTGATTCTTATCAAGGGCAATTCTCAGATCAAAGAGGTCATTTTCAGCTTTATTTAATTTTTCCTTAGCATCTTCAAGGTCATCACTTTTTTCTTCTGAGTAACTTACATTTACAACTGCTAAATCTATGGCATTATCAAGCATTCCAATACTAGGACTATTCTTCAGTCCGTATTCCACTGCTTGGTCAACAGTTAGTTTAACCGGCAATACTTCAGCTTCATCACTTGATTCTTCAGCAATAATTTCTCCTATTTCATCAGCTTTTACCACTTTATTTAATTCTATTTTTTCTGATTTATCATCACTATCCTTATCTCCTTTTATAAAATCCGGTAACTCGTAAGGCGTAAGTTCAACATCCTCCACTACATCATCTGTAGTCTCATCTTCTATTATCGTTCCAGCACTTACCGGATTGAAGGTTGATGCTAGAATCATAATTAAACATATGTATGATACTACTTTTTTAATCTTCATTTCTCTTCTTCCTTTCAGTTAATTTTTTATGATATGTATCTGTACTTCTTCAAATTTTCCATCCAAACAATCAATATAATTCATCCTTTCATAGTCTTTGATTCCGAGGACAATTTTAATTACATTATTTCTTTCAATACAATCCTTGAATATTTCAGTAGGCTTATCTGAAAAAAACATCAGCATCTCAGCTTCATATTTGAATGCAGCAGCAAATATATTGTTGACTTCTTTTGAAACCCTCTTTCCCCATTGGCTTTTTTTCTGGATATTTAAGACCAGTAGTCTTGTATCAATATCGTCTGCAATTTCCCTGCCTTTCTTTATTATTCAGCCGTATTCAAAATTTCCACTGATATAAACCATAGTAGATTTTTTAGTTTTTTCAATTTTCTTAATAGTTTTTTTCATATCTTGTCCAAGCCTTTATTCATTGTGGTTCAAATTATAAGTATAAAAAATGTCATCAATATGATTCAATTATGAACAATTGTGAACAAAAACTTATATGCTATAATTACATAATTTAAGTGATTTTTTAGTAAACATCTATTATTCAAATTTTTATACATTTGAATTTTCTAAATCTTAATAAACTAAAAAGGCTGCATTGTAAGGGAATACTTTTCCCTTACAACGCAGCCTTCATTTAATTTTTATACAAATATATGAACTATCATTCTTTACACTTCAAGTCCTACAGTAAAACTAAACTCGCTACCTTTCCCTTTACTACTTTCAACTTTTATCTCTTCATCCATTATATCAATTATCTCCTTAGCAATTGACAATCCAAGACCTGTACCTCTTCTTCCTGTCCTAGATTTATCACTTTTATAGAATCGGTCAAACAAAAACTTAAGATCCTCTTTAGCTATACCTTCTCCAGTATCCTTTACCTTAACTATTACATCTTTTTCCCTTAGGTCAGTTTTTATTTCGATTTTGCCATCTTTAGGTGTAAACTTGTATGCATTATCAACTAATATGACAAGAATCTGTTCAATTCTGTCGTAATTTGTATATACATTAGGTAATGGAATAGGATTGTAAATAAGTTCAATTTCATTATCAGTCAACCTATATCTTTCATATACCATTTCAATAATATCATTCAAATCAACTGATGATTTTTTTATTACAGCTTCACTTGTCTGAAGTCTTGACAGTTCCATAATATCATCTACAAGTCGCGACAATCTCATACTTTCTTGGTATATGATATTATAATATCTCTTC
>CAZFYP010000207.1:0-5284 GCA_964523535.1 uncultured Clostridia bacterium | reverse complement strand
CTTAAGCTTTCTACATATAAGTATATTATATTTGAAAAGTCGCTTCAAGTATAGAGAAATAAAAAAAGACCCCTAAGGGTCTTTTTATTCAATATCAAAGACTGGTCAAATCCATTGGATCAAGTCCTGAATATATGAGTAATGCGAAAAATCCTGCTACTGCTATTGAATATATGAACATAGGTATTGCATTTCTTCTGATAAGCTTTCCTTCCATGCCTATTACACCTACAGTTGCACATACGGCAACCACATTATTTACACATACCATATTTCCTATTCCTCCACCTATTACCTGCATTGCCGTTATAAAGACTGGTGGCATGTTAAGGATTGTAGCTGTTTCAAACTGAAGTGATGAGAAAAGTATGTTTGATACAGTGTTTGAGCCAGACATAAAAGCTCCCAAGACTCCTATAAATGGTGATACAAATACATAAGCATCTCCAGATATTATTGCCAGCGCTCTTGCCATCTCTGTAAGCATACTTTCAAGTCCTGCTCCGTTGATACCGGAATTAAGCATAAGTTGAACCATTGCTATTCCTGCAAACAACGCTATGGCTGCACCTGATATCTGCTTGAATGTATTCTTCCATGCAAACTTTATCTCTTCTGCCTTCATTCCATGAAGGAAATGTGTAATAAGGGCTACAAGCATAAATGGTATGGTACCAGGCAGATATGCCCACTTTAGACTGTAATCGAGTCCTGTTCCCATTACATTTGGAACTGTAATCTTTTGAGCTGCAAGAAAACTTTTCAATCCAAGGCTTGGTATTCTTGTAACCACCAGAATAAGGGCTATAAGTATGTATGGTGTCCATGCTTTCAATAGGGACATGTTTGATTCCGATGCCTTACCAAGGTCAACTTTTGATTTCCAGTCCTCTTCCCAATCTTCCCTGGAAGGAAAATCCCATGTTTTCTTAGGCATGAGGAATCCTTTCTTTGCTGCCAATACTACTAATGCCAATCCAATGAATGCTCCAACGAGGGATGTAAGTTCAGGTCCGAATACAATTGCAATTAAAAAATAAGGTATTGTAAATGACAAACCTGCAAATATTGCAAAAGGTGCAGCTTCAAGACCAGCCCTAAAAGACTTTTTTTCACCGAAAAACTTAGTCATAAGACAAATGGCCAGAAGGGGTATGAAAGTCCCCACAACGGCATGCCCTGCCGCAGACCATTTGGTAAGAGCCATCTGATAAGTTGCCGCATCCGCTCCTACTGCTGCAAGATTGCCTGACAATGTACTCATAGCACCGAAGACAGGAGTACCTACTGCACCAAATGCTACAGGGGTACTGTTCATGATTAATGCTATCATTGCAGCCGCCAGTGGTGGGAATCCAAGTCCTACCAAAAGTGGACCTGCCAGGGCAGCCGGTGTACCAAATCCTGCAGCTCCTTCTATAAATGCTGCAAACATCCAGGCAATTATCAAAGCCTGAATTCTTCTATCTTTAGTAATACCATTGAATCCATTATTGATTGTAGACATTGCACCCGACTTTTTTAATGTATTTAGAATGAGTATTGCTCCAAAAATTATTATAAGCACGTCAAATGACTTAAACAATCCATAAACGGAATAACCTAGTACACTTGCTAAATCCATCTTCCATGCTGTACTTGCTATCACTGCGGCTGTCAACCATGACACAGGCAGCGCTTTTTTTGCTCCCCAGTTAAAACCCGTCATAAGAACTATTGCAACTAAAATTGGTATGAAAGCTAAAAATGCATACATAAATAAATTTCCTCCTCGATTTCTGTTTAATAAGATTAATTTGGTATAATGGTGGGACCTTTAATATCTCATGACCATCACCAAATATTGTTGTGATGGTCGTACCTCTTAGTGATATTATATGGTAACCTTTTCCCAATAACAAGGAGTGTTATTTTGTTAACATTATTACACTTGATTGCAATGGTATGCTTTTTGATACTTTGTTGCCTTATATATACCTTTCATTACAGTAGCCGAAAACAATTGTTACATTTTCTTAATATATGAAGGCTGTTTCTGTTAATTTATTATCATTGTCTATTCATGTATGACATATGCCACTTATTTCAGTAATTCGAGTTTCTTCTTGGTGATCATTATCTTTGGATGGGAGCAACGGTAAACATATCTCTGATTGATTCGTGATAATGTCTTATCATACTATTTGAGAAACAAGGATGCTGGCAAAGCTTCATATTATCCTATATTATTATTATGAAGCTTACTCCATCTCCCCTGTTTTCCACCCTGTAGTCACCTTCATGGAGGTGAACTATTTCCTTTAATATGGCAAGACCAAGTCCTGTACCTTTCTTCTTACCTTTTTTTTTGTAGAAACTATCAAAAATATATGGCAAATCTTCTTCTGATATCTGGTCTCCTGTATTGAAAACCTCAAGTCTCAGCTTGTCTCCTATCCTGTCTGCCTTGACTCTTATCTTCCCATTTGAATGCTCCATTGCATTACTTATGAGATTCTTGATAACCTGCTCTATTCTAAGTTCATCAATTTCCTTTGTAAAACTATCAAATCCTATATTGAAGACGAACTCCAAGTCCTTCTTCTCTACTAAATCCTTGAACCTGTTCATTATCCTCTGCAAATAGGCTTTTAACTCAATTTGTGAAATGTTGATTGAAAAATTGCCTGTTTCCATTTTGGAGTAATCTAATATGTCATGTATCAACCTGTTGATGGATTGGGTTTCCTCATATATGCTTCTAACATAGTGGTCATGCTCATCCATGTCCTCATACATTCCATCGTATACAAGTTCTGAATAACCTTGTATTACTGATATGGGAGTTTTAAGTTCATGAGTTGCCTGAGCTAGAAATTTTTTCTTCAATAGCTCACTGTTTCTTTCTTTTTTTAATTCAGATTCAAGCTTGTATATATTTGAAAGAAGCTCCTCGTATAGACTGTTTATTGACTGATTAAGCTGATTCATTTCATCTTTGCTATTTACTACAATTCTAGAGTCGATATCTTTTTTTCTCATATCAAGCGCCAGCCTGTTCAACTTTTTGATTGGGTTTGTAATACTTCTGGCAAGGAGATATGCGACAATGAAGGAAATAATCAGTGCAATTACCAAAAGATAGGTTGAAAATTCAAACATTGTATCCACTGCCTCGTCAAGGGATTGGATGCTCACTTCATAGGCCAGAAAATAACTTCCAAGCTGGACACCAAATGCATATATATCAATTCCAAGGGCATTTTCATATGTGTACTCCGTAATATCTCCATCTTTCACAAACTGAGTTGTTTTTTTTGAAGGACTTCTATTCTTGCCGTATCCATAGCCCTTGACTTCCCCTGTTTCCTCAACTATATAGAGATTGCCCCCAATATCCTCCCTGAGATTTTCAAGGATAGTTTCAATTTCTTGATCTGTGATGATTCCATAGTTAGATCTTATATGATCAGTAGCTTCAGTAATCTTATCCATCTGCTTGTCCAGATAGTATTGAGGCAACACAAATTTAAGCCCCAGTCCTATGAAAAGGAAAATGACAAGTGCAAAAAATATAAAATATACAAGTACTTTGGAGCTAATTGACTTCATCAATCCACCGCCAATCTATAACCATGACCTCTTACAGTCTTTATTTTGTCACCTTCATCATCAAGCTTTTTTCTCAGTCTTTTCACATGGGTATCCACAGTCCTCTCGTCTCCATAGTAGTCATATCCCCAAACATTATCGAGTATCTGGTCCCTTGTGAGAGCTATGTTTCTATTGTCTGCAAAATACTGAAGAAGGCTGTATTCTATGGGAGTCATTTCAACAGCTTTGTCATTTACATATACCTGTCTATACTCCGTGTTTATTTTTATATTGCCTATAACCATCATTGAATCAACAACAGACCTGTGACTTTTTTTCAGCTGTACCTTGACCCTGGCTATTAGTTCCTTTGCACTGAATGGCTTGGTCACGTAGTCATCAGCGCCAAGCTCAAATCCAAATAACCGGTCTTCCTCTTCGGCCCTGGCTGTTAGCATTATGACAGGAATATCACTGTCACTTTCCCTTATATGCTTTAATATGGACCAGCCGTCTATATCAGGCAACATAACATCCAGTACTGCAATATCATATTTATTGTCGTCAATTAGGCTCAAGGCCGTTTTACCGTCAGGAGCATCATGAACTTGGAATTTCTCCTTCTTCATATATTTAATTAAGATTTCCCTTATCCTGTCGTCGTCTTCCACTATTAAAATTCTTATATCATACATTACAAATCCTCCAGCTGGAAAAAGAGAGATATCTTGTGATATCTCGATTTTAACTTTCTTGTATCACATATTTTATCTTTAATAAATCATAAAGCATCATTGTGACAGCAATATGGCATTAGCTTAAAATAAATACTTCTATTACTATAAGTATATACCAATTCATCCAATAATAAAATATACTATCCATATGTTCCTCTTTTGAAGTGCACTTGACCAGCTATGACAAATACTATATACTTTAGTGGATTTTAATTAGGAGGAAGAAATGAAAAACTACAAAACATCTGGAGTATGCTCCAGCCAAATAGACTTCAAGGTTGAAGAAGGTATTGTAAAAAATGTTAAGTTTTATGGAGGTTGTGCAGGAAACCTGCAAGGTGTCGCCAAGCTAGTCGAAGGCCTTACTGTTGAACAGGTTATTGAAAAGCTCGAAGGCATAACTTGCGGCTATAAAGCCACCTCATGTCCGGACCAGCTGGTTCAAGCTCTAAAAACCCTGTAGTTTTCACCCGATTCTTACACTGTCCATATAGGCTTCCGCCTTCTTGTAGTCCGGGTACACCTTTCCCACAAGCCTCCAGTATGAACGGTCATGGTTCATATGAACCATGTGGCAAAGTTCATGGACAACTACATAATCGATTATCTGAGGAGGCAAAAGTATCAGTCTCCAGTTGAAGGTCAAATGACGGTCAGAACTGCAGCTTCCCCATTTTTTTATGCTTCCGTCTATTTTAAAAGACCTATATTTCACCTTGAATTCAGGTTGATATTTCCTTAGCCTCTTATCTATATACTTTCTACATGATTTCATATAGAAAGTTTTTAATGCTTTTACCGCATCTTTTTCAGATGTTTCATTGCATTCACATATGAAATTTTCTCCATCCCAATCCACAGTAACTTTCACCATTGATTGATTCAATTTAAAAATCAGGGGATATGATTTCCCCTGAAAATAATACTTCTTCTCTTCCATTTCACCTATATCCATTCTTAAAACTTGAGAATTT
>CAZFYP010000206.1:0-5289 GCA_964523535.1 uncultured Clostridia bacterium | reverse complement strand
ATGGTTACAACTGCAATCAAGAGAGCAAGAAGTGTTGCACTTCTTCCATACTCTGTAGAGTAATCGAAAAACGACCGCACAGTAATGTGCGGTTTTTTAATGCAAAAAACAAAAGGGACGGTTCCTTTTGTTTTTTGAGAATAATTCCTTACTTTGATAAAGACCATTATGCTATAATGATTTGTGTGCCAATAATAAACGCTAAAAACAGAAATTGACAATGAAGTAAAAGGCGGATAGATATGAAGAAAAATGAAGTAAAAATGTCCATGCTTATGGTTATGGGAACTGTATTCTGGGCAGGAGCATTCATAACAGGAAAAATGGGGGTGCACCTTTTAAGTCCCCTGGTCCTGACTTTTCTAAGAATGGCTCTTGCTGCAATAATAATATTTCCTGTAATGATTCATGTTGAAAAGGATAATTGGAAAATCAAAAGAGAAGATATTAAGTATGCAGTGGCGACAGGTGTAATTGGAATGATAGGATACCATATTTTCTTCTTTTATGCCCTTAGATACACAGATGCATCAAAGGCTTCAATGATAAATGCCATAAATCCATTGTTGACGGCCATATTGGCAGCAGTCTTCCTGCAGGAAAAGTTGTCGTCAAGGAAAGCATTCTTTATCCTGGTGGCTTTGGTGGGAGTGCTCCTGACTCTGTCGGACTGGAATATTGACAATATTATAAAATTTAATTTCAATATAGGAGACATATTGATGCTTGCCGGTTCCACTCTGTGGGCAGTATATGCAATTATAGTGAAAAAGGTATTGAAGAGATTTACTCCGCTTAAACTTACATCATATACTTTTCTTGCAGCGGCTATTATAATATTACCATTTGCCCTGCCTGACCTTGCGGCCATAGATTTGGCAGCCACGGGATGGATGCCATTTATGGCTGTGCTTTATATGGCTGTTTTTCCATCGGTACTTGGATATACCATCCAGCAGATGGCAATAAAAGAGCTTGGAGCTGCAAGGACGGCCCTTTTCATAAATCTTGTCCCTGTAGTTTCTACAATCTTTGCTGTTATCTTTCTTGGGGAAAAGCTATTCTATCTCAATCTGGCTAGTGGAGCGTTGATAATTTTTTCTGTAATAATGTTCAACAAACAGCGCTAATAATTTGAAGAAACAGACTTCTCGTAATTGCTGCATAAATAGCAGTAATCACAGGAAGTCTGTTTTTATATCGTTATGTAGATAAAAGGAATAATTCATCCATGACTTAAAGTAAATATAATTGTTAAATAAATAACAAATAAATAACGTTTTCATGCGTATGAACCATTATACAATACAAACAGATATAATATAGAACAGAAATAATGTATTATAATGCTCAAATACCTAGTAATACTAATATTGTACAAAATAAAAACAATAGTTAAATATTTAACGAATACTATTGACTTTTATAAAATTCGAATGTATACTATCCGTAAATAAAGCTAAGTATGTATTCAGAAAAATGAAAGATAAAGAAGATAATATCGAGGAAAGAGGAGTAGACCAATGAATGAGATATTTGTATGTGTAGGTAGTGCTTGTCATCTTAAGGGATCATATGACGTAATCGACTATTTTAAAAACTGGATCAAGGACAATGAACTCCAGGACGATTTTGTAGTGAAGGCTTCATTTTGTCTCGGACATTGTACTGATGCCGTATCTGTAAAGGTAGGAGAGGAAATCCATTCCGTATCACCAGACAATGTTGAAGAATTCATAAGTAAAAATCTTGCATGGAGCAGATAATATGAAAATAATGGACTTTTATCCCGCCAATTGTAAGAACTGCTACAAGTGTGTAAGAAACTGTCCTGTAAAGGCAATAAGGATAGTCAATGACCAGGCGGAAATAATTGAAGACAAGTGCATAGGTTGCGGAAGATGTTTCAATGTCTGTCCCCAGAATGCAAGAAACATCCACAGTGATCTGGATAATGTAAAGGATGCCCTTAAAGACAGGAATGTTGTAGTCAGCATTGCGCCCAGCTACAGAGGAATCTATCCCAACTACAAAAAACTCATAGGATCACTGAAAAAGCTTGGTGTCAATATTGTTGAAGAAACTGCAGTTGGAGCCGAACTTGTGACCAACCTTTACGGCAAATATATTGAGAAGAACCCAGGAAAAAGTGTAATTACTTCCTGCTGTCCCTCAGTGAATCTTCTCATCAGGAGATATTTTTCGGAAATCAGTGATAGCATAATCCCTGTAGACACTCCTATGATAATTCACAGCAAGCTTCTTAAGGAGAAATATGGAAAGACTTCCTATGTGGTATTTCTTGGGCCCTGCATATCAAAAAAAATAGAAGCCTATGGGTATCAGAAGCAGGGAGTCATAGACGCAGTTATATCTTTTGAGGAGCTTGAAGGATGGCTTAAGGATGAGGATATTGTTATTGATGATTGTGATGAAATTACACCTGTCATGGAAGCCGGTAGGACAGGTGCCAAATATCCCCTGGAAAGAGGAATACTGTCGGGACTTGAAAAAAGTATAGAAAAGAATAATATGACTTCAATGGCTGTCAATGGATTTGAAGACTGTATGATGATCTTCGAGGCTTTGAGAGATGGTCAAATAGAGAACATATGCATAGAAGCCAATGTATGCAGCGGTGGATGTATTGGAGGTCCTGCAGTACCTAAATCCTTTGACAATGTATTCAAAAGGAAAATAAGGGCAATGGACTCCATAGATGAAATGGATAATGACAATATTGAAGACAGGTATTTTGATAATATTGACAGGCTTAGACCACATGACAGGATATTCACCAGAAAGAAATATTCCCCTCCTGTAATCGGAGAAGACCAGATGAAAAAAATCCTTGCAAGAATGGGCAAGTATTCCAAGGATGACGAGCTAAACTGTGGAGCATGCGGATATGATTCATGCAGGGACAAGGCAGTGGCAGTTTATGAAGGCAACTCCCATCCTGAAATGTGTATTCCCTATATGCGTATGCAGGCAGAGAGACTTTCCAATATAATCTTCGAATATTCTCCCAATATTCTTATACTCCTTGACGAGGACAAGAATGTACTGGATATCAATCCCCAGGGAGAAAAGGTATTTAATGTGAAACTCAATAATATCAAAGGTAAAAGTGTTGATATGATAATGTCTTCAAATGATTTTGACGAAGTTCTTGATCAAGGAATAAATATAATAGACAAGAAGATAAATTTTCCAAACTATGGACTTAAGCTTAAGGAAAATATTATACATATAAAGGAACACAAGCTCATATACGGTCTTTTTTCCAATGTGACAGATGAAGAAAACAGGAACAAGGAATTAGCCCAGCTTAAATTTAACACTCTTGATACAGTAAATACTGTAATAGATAGACAGATGAGAGTGGCACAGGAGATAGCCGGTCTTCTTGGAGAAACGACAGCAGAGGCAAAGATAGCTCTATTGAATCTCAAGAAGGTTGTGGAGAATGAAGAGGGTGAACTGAAATGAGTTCTTACCTGGACATAAATCACAAAAGCATAAACAAGTATGGAGAAGAGCTTTGTGGTGACAATGTAGTTGTAATAAACAACGAGGACGAAGCAGTAATAGTTTTATCAGATGGTCTGGGAAGCGGAGTAAAGGCAAACATACTGTCAACCTTGACTTCAAAGATTGCATCTACAATGCTCAAGCAGGGAGCAACCCTGAGGGACACAGTTGAAACCATAATCAACACCTTGCCTACATGTCAGGTGAGAAGACTCGCCTATTCTACATTTACCATGATCAAGATAGACAGGGACAGGAACATGTATCTGGCAGAATATGACAATCCTCCAGCTTTCTTCTACAGACATGGAAGGAACATCCCTCTGGACAAGAAGGAAACAATGGTTGCAGGGAAGAAAATCCTTGAAAGCCAGATAAAGCTTGAGGAAGGAGATTCCCTAAGTGTTGTTAGCGACGGAGCAGTCCATGCTGGTGTAGGGCAGATGCTGAATCTTGGATGGGCATGGGATGAAATCAATGATTACCTTAAAAATCTCAATCATATCAATGATTCTGCCAACCTTATAAACGGAAATTTCCTGGGTGTATGTAGCAATCTTTACAACAACAAGCCTGGAGATGATACAACCATCATGACTATTAAGGTGAAAAAGCCGTCAGTGGTGGATGTGTTTACAGGTCCGCCCCTTGACAGTAATCTGGATCCCTTGTTTGCAGAGAAAATGGCTCAAGGTGAAGGAAAAAAAGTTGTTTGCGGAGGAACCACAGCCCTTATAGCATCAAGGGAGCTCAAGAGGGAACTTGAAGTGGACAATGATACCATATCACCTGAGATACCACCTATTGCATATATTGAAGGTTTTGACCTTGTTACTGAAGGGGTTCTTACTCTTGGAAAGGCACTTGACAAGGTGAAATGCTACAACCAGTCAGCCTTTGATGAAGATATCAAGATTAGCGAATACAATGGAGTGGATCTTCTTGTGAAGGTTCTAGTCAAGAATAGTACCCATATAAATTTTCATATAGGAAGGGCAGTCAATCCAGCCCATCAGAATCCGGATTTCCCGGCGGGATACAATATAAAGTTCAATATTCTGGAATCACTCATGAAGGAATTGAAATTATGTGGAAAGACTGTGAAATCAATATATTATTAAACTTTTTTTAATAGACCATAGAGTTGGACATAGTTGAATACTATGGTTCATATGAAAGGGGAGAATGAAATGAAAAAATTCGAAAACCATGTACAGGAAATAAAATACAGTGTCTTAAAGGAACTTGTAAAGGCAGAACTTAAGGACAATCTGATAAACGAACTCCTTGTAATACCGAAGAAAATAATACCAGGACCAAAATCAAGTTCCAGGTGCTGCATATACAAGGAAAGAGCCATAATAAATGAAAGAATCAAAAGCATGCTCTATCAGTATGATAATGAAGTAATAAAGGTAATTGATATAGCCTGTGACGAGTGTCCCATTAACAGATTTTCAGTGACTGAGGCATGCAGGGGATGTCTTGCCCACCACTGCGTCGAAAGCTGTCCTGTTGGTGCCATTGACATTATCAACCAGAGAGCCCAAATAAACCAGGAAAAATGCATAGAATGTGGAAAATGCAGCAAGGCATGCCAATTCAATGCCATATCAGATGTAAGAAGACCCTGTATCACTTCCTGCAAGGTGGGGGCAATTCAGATAGACCACAATTCCAAGAAGGCAGTAATAGATAAGGACAAGTGTATGAGTTGCGGCGAATGTGTATTCAAGTGCCCTTTCGGAGCCATAA
>CAZFYP010000205.1:4205-5290 GCA_964523535.1 uncultured Clostridia bacterium | reverse complement strand
TTTCAAAAAATTCGATAAAGCTTTGTCTAATATTGTCTACGGAATACTTGTTCATTTTATCCTCCATCTATGTAATTCGTCTGTTTACGAATTTGTTCTAACTTAATAATTGCTTGAACAATTATATTGAAATGTAGATAAACTCGCCCTCATGGACGAGTATCATTAAAATTATAATTAAGGAAGGTG
Source organism: uncultured Clostridia bacterium (assembly GCA_964523535.1). GTDB lineage: Bacteria > Bacillota > Clostridia > Tissierellales > Dethiosulfatibacteraceae > Dethiosulfatibacter. The sequence continues at coordinate 5,101 of CAZFYP010000205.1, read as the reverse complement.
GATATGTCAACCTTTTCTACATATCAATATTTATTATTCCACCGCCTATGAGTATATCTCCATCATAAAAGACAAGGGATTGTCCCGGGGCAAGTGCCTTTACAGGTTGTGTGAAGACAACACGAAGCATGTCACCTTCATCTTTTATTGTTGCTTGACTTTCCCTTGCGGAATATCTTATCTTGCACATAAGTTTCTTATTGTTTATTTGGTAGTCATGAGGAACTATATTGTAGTCTTCAAGGCTACAGGAACTTTCATAAAGGTCTTTTTCCATACCCAGTACCACGTCGTTGTTTAAGGCATCGATTTTTACCACATATCTTGGAGACCCAAGAGCTATACCAAGGCCCTTCCTCTGGCCTACTGTATATTTGTGGATTCCCTTGTGTTTGCCAAGAATCCTACCCTTGGTATCGACAAAGTTTCCAAGCTTTTTTTGGGGGTTGATGTACTCTTCAAGAAAACCTACATGGTCATTGTCGCTTATGAAACATATTTCCTGACTGTCCTTCTTTTGTGAAAAATCAAGATTTATATCTTTAATTATCTGGCGGGCTTCTTCTTTATCTTTCATATCACCCAGAGGCATGAGTATTCTTTCAAGATCTTTTTCACTAAGATTATAAAGATAATAGCTCTGGTCCTTGTATATGTTTTCAGCCTTCTTTATATAATACCTGTCATTTTCAGATATTATCTTGGCATATTGACCTGAGGCTATGTAACGGGCACCAATCCTGTCGGCTTCTTCAATAAACTTCTTGTACTTTACAACCTGATTGCATTTAACACATGGGTTGGGAGTTCTTCCCCTGTCATATTCAGAATGGAAGTATTTTATTATTTCTTCCTGGAATTCCTTTCTCAGGTCAAGGACATAGTGGACTATTCCC
>CAZFYP010000205.1:0-4195 GCA_964523535.1 uncultured Clostridia bacterium | reverse complement strand
GCGGAATTGGGCAAGGGCTACGAACCTACTCTCACGGCCTCAACAAAGAATGTTGGCGGTGATCGGGTTGAGATCCGGATCAGAGACAACGGCGGCGGCATCCCTTCTGAGATCAAGGACATAATGGTCTATAGCCAGTACACGAGCGGCCTTTTTTGCATCTTCAATGGCAGACTCCATTTCTTCAAAGCTTGTCTGTACAAAGGTAACTCCAATTACTTCATAACCGTTTTGCTGTAAAATAACAGCAGCGGCGGTGCTATCAACACCCCCGCTCATTCCCAGCAAAACTTTTTTATTATAGGTATTCATGCTCATGCTCGTGAACATCGTAATCAGGATCAAAATCTTCAAGACCCTTGATTGTCTTTCCAGTCTTCACTGCATAATTGTGAAGTGCTGTCTTTACAGCCTGCTCTGCAAGTACAGAACAGTGAACCTTAACCTTTGGAAGGCCACCAAGTGCTTCTACAACAGCCTTGTTGGTAAGTGCAACGGCTTGGTCTATGCTTTTGCCCTTAATAAGCTCTGTTGCCATACTCGATGATGCAATTGCAGATCCGCATCCGAAAGTAAGGAACTTAACGTCAGTGATGATGTCGTCATCTATTTTCAAATATATTCTCATAATGTCTCCGCACTGGGCATTTCCAACTTCGCCAACGGCATCGGCATTTTCAATTTCTCCAACATTTCTTGGATTCCTAAAGTGATCCATTACCTCTTCTGTATACATTCTATTTCCTCCTACCTGTATATAATGGTGACATTTGTCTTAATCGTTCTACTACACTTGCAAGTTTTTCAACTGTGTAGTCAACTTCTTCTTCCGTATTGAAATCAGAAAGGCTCAGTCTCAATGAACCGTGTGCTATTTCATGAGGCAGTCCTATAGCCATCAAGACATGGGATGGGTCCAATGCTCCTGACGTACATGCAGAACCGCTTGAAGCTGCTATGCCGTCCATATCTAGATAAAGAAGTAGTGATTCCCCTTCTATGAATTCAAATGAGAAGTTTACATTTCCAGGAAGTCTTTTTTCAGGATGTCCATTCAATTTGCAATTTTCAATATTTTCAGGTATTAACTTCATGAACCTGTCTCTGAGCTCTCTTGTCTTTTCAACACTTTCGTCCATGGTCTCCTGAGCGATTTGAACAGCCTTTGCAAATCCGCAGATTCCAGCTACATTCTCAGTTCCTGCTCTCATTTTTCTTTCCTGGGCTCCACCGTGAATAAGATTTTCAAGTCTTATTCCCTTTTTGATATAAAGCATTCCAACACCCTTTGGTCCGTGAATCTTGTGTGCAGAAGCTGAAAGCATGTCTATATTCATTTGATCAACATCTATAGGCACATGTCCAAAAGCTTGAACCGCATCAGTGTGGAAGAATATTTTATTTTCTCTTGCTATTGCTCCAATCTCCTTGATTGGCTGTATTGTTCCTATTTCGTTGTTAGCGAACATTATAGTAATAAGGATTGTTTCGTCCTTTATTGCAGCCTTCAAATCATCAATGCTTACCATTCCATATTCATCAACATCAAGGTAAGTCACTTCAAAACCATTCTTTTCAAGATACTCACATGTGTGAAGTATTGCATGATGCTCAATATTTGAAGTTATTATATGATTTCCCTTTGACTTGTATCTGTCCGCTACACCTTTTATAGCCCAGTTGTCTGATTCTGAACCACAACCTGTAAAGTAAATTTCATCAGTATTTGCATTTATTAGATCTGCAACTGTTTCCCTTGCGGCCTGCAATGATTTTTTTGCCTTTTGTCCAAAATCATATATGCTTGACGGATTACCGTACAGATCAGTATAGTATTGATTCATGGTTTCAACCACTTCAGGTCTAACCATGGTTGTTGCTGCATTATCCAAATATACTCTTCTCTCCACTATTCTACCTCCTGCATTTTTATCGAATGCTCTTCCATTACTTTTGTATGCTGACTTACCATATCACTAAGATATGTTTTGTCGATTACGTCGTTGATGCTTTTTTCTATTCTTTCGAAAACAACTCTTGTTGCACATATGGATTCTCGGCTGCATAAGTCTGACGAAAGACAGTCCGACGGGGATAATTCCCCTTCCAATGCCCTCAAAATCATTCCTACTGTGATTTCCGAAGGGTCTATGGCCAAAAGATAGCCTCCATTGACTCCCCTTACGGTTTTTATATAACCTTTCTTTTTCAGCTTAGAAAGAAGCTGCTCAAGATAGTTTTCAGATATATTATACATTTGTGAAATAATTTTAAGACTTACTGGACCTTGACCATAATTTTTAGCCAATTCAAAGGTTGCCTTTAATCCATATCGTCCTTTTGTAGATAATAACAAACAATCACCTCTAATCCCAAGTGAATTACTAGACTTTAGATGAGTATAATATACCCTAGTATATTTGTCAACATTTATTTCCACATAAATCAAAAGAAAAAAAGACCCTATGACAAGAGTCTTTTTTAAGCATACATATGTATTAAATCCTTGCTTGATAAAAGCTCAAACCAACCTGTTCACCGGGTCTTTAAAGATAGATATAATGTATTTGTCGGGCTAGTTTATATAGCTTTCACTTTCAAGAAAATCAAGGAGTCCGAATTCAATCTGCAAAAGCTTAAGTTTTGCTTCATATTCATCTTCGTCAATTTCTTCGTTTTCAAGAAGGTTGTCAAGTACCTTCTTTCCTCCATCATATAGATAGAGTTCCTTGCTTGGCCACATGATATTCTTTGAATCATCTGTATCAAATGTAGTTTCTGCAGATACCTTCATAGATGTCATCAAAGACTTGTCAAGAGAACCTAGAAGATATATCCTCTTAACGTTGACTCCTGCATCAACCAGATATTCTCTAAGTTTTCTCAGGTATCTAAGGTGGTGAGGTTTTATTTCAAGCATATAGTTTTCAGACAATATACTTTCCTCCACTATAAGATTGTTGTATTCCATTACTATATTGCAGCTGTTCAAACCATTTATTCCTGTAATTTTTTCGCTTATTTTTTCTAGGGAGTCCATATCGTTAAAACCATTAAATTCAATCGTAAAATTCATTACTTCTCCTCTTCGACTTCTTTCAGGAAGTCAAGATATCTGATTATATTTTTCTCATAACCTATGTTCTTAGGATTATAAAACTTTTCTGCGCTAAAATCAAGAGGAAAATAATTTTGGCTTATATAACTATACTTGTAGTTGTGCGGATATTTGTAGCCGATACCGTGTCCCAGTTTTGATGCAGATTTGTAGCTTTTATCCTTTAAATGGTTTGGAACTTCCGGATTTTTCTTGCTGGCATATTCCATAGCCTTGTTTATTGCAACATAGGCAGCATTGCTTTTTGGTGCACAGGCAAGGTATGTAACTGCCTGTGAAAGATTGATCCTGCATTCAGGCATACCTATTACATTTACTGCATTGAAGCAATCTATTGCAATTCCCAGTGCCTTAGGATCTCCATTGCCAATATCTTCAGATGCACTAATTACAAGTCTTCTTGCTATAAATTTCGGGTCTTCACCTGAGTTTAGCATCTTTGCAAGCCACAAAAGTGCTGCATCAGGATCAGATCCTCGTATACTCTTGATAAAAGCCGATACCGTATCGTAATGGTTGTCACCGTTCTTGTCATAGTATGACGTCTTACTTTGTATGCTTTCCTTGGCGTCTTCAACACTTATTCTCAGTCTGTCATTTTCATCTCTTTCAGTAGTTAGGACTGCAAGTTCAAGGGCGTTGAGTGCCTTTCTTGCATCGCCACCGCTGTAATCGGATATGAGTTGTACGGCATTATCGTCAATTTCTGCATTCATGCCAAGTTCGCCTTTTATTACAGTATCCATAGCCCTGTTTATGATTACAGCAATATCTTTTGGCTCCAATGCTTTCAGTTGAAAAATCATGGACCTTGAAATCAGGGCGCTGTTAACTTCAAAATATGGGTTTTCAGTAGTGGCTCCAATGAGTATAATGGTTCCATTTTCAACATAAGGAAGCAAGGCGTCTTGTTGAGACTTGTTGAATCTGTGGATCTCGTCAATGAATACGATGGTCTGCTTGTTATACATGGATATTTGGTTTATTGCATAGTTGATTTTTTCCTTGATATCCTTGATTCCCGATGTTACTGCATTGAGGGTTTCAAAGTTTTTCTCGGTCTTTTCTGCAATTATT
>CAZFYP010000204.1:0-5306 GCA_964523535.1 uncultured Clostridia bacterium | reverse complement strand
GAACCAAGATATGCATACTGTTCTCTCATACTTTCCGTCACAAGATTTACAACAAATACTCCAGATTCCTTAATCATATTATATGAATACCTGCTGGGCACTATACCAACGGCAACCATAGGCGGGTCAAAGCTGCAATTCATGGCTACGGCAACAGCAAGCGCATTGTCTTCCCCATTATGTCTACATGATACTAAAATATCAGGTCTTGGCTGTACAGGATTTTTTAAATCCTTTACTTCTTTCTTCAAATAAAACACCTCCAAAAATTATATCCATTTAGATTATAGATTTAAAAAAGGTTATTGTCAAATACCAATTACTATAAATATTTCTCATTACTTGAATTCAACTATATTCTTCCTATACCTTACAGGAACTTTTTGATACTGGATTTCCCGATTTTTTCTTTCCTTTATTGCCACACTCTCAAAATACTCCTTCCAGTATCTTCTTATTTCACTTTCAACTGTTCCTGCCTTAACTTCCAACTCTTCCATTTGGCTCATTATCCATTCTCCCATTGATGATACAGCACCCTTTTTTCTTCTCTCATCATAAATAATAAATCTTTCACACCCAAGTCTATCTGCAAAATGGGGAGCCAGAAGTTCTGTAATATCATGGTCAGGCTTGTAAACAGCTACCAGAACTCCATCAATATCTGAAAATCTCAACAATCCTAGAAAACTGTGCACTTCCTGGGCTACCTTTCGATAGATGACACATATTGGATATACGGCTTCATGTTCGAAATGTCTGGTGACATCTTTCTTTACAGAAAAACCATATTCAATAAAATTCAGTATATTGCATCCCTTATCAACTTCATTTGAAAGCCATGAATAATAAATATATTCCAATGCCTTTTTGGATACGTTCTCTTTTAAAGAATTATATACTCTCACAGCTTTTTCATCATTAGTATCAATAATCTTGAATTCATTGATAATGGAATATTGATAATTTTTTTCTTCATATATTCCTGAAGCCTTACGGGAATAATAGTGCTCATATACACAAGTCAATAATCCATAGAATGTTCCATCATAAATATAATCCATAATAATCACCAAAAACTAAGCTGTCTGCTTTTTTCCATATCACCAAGCTTGTATCTTATGAGGTCAGGGTCAATATTTATACCACCGTGGTATTTACCTGAACACAATATAAAAAATTTTGCTCTTTTCAAGACAACTCCGATTTTCTTCAATCCATCATAAGTTACAGGGGCTAGTCTCCTCTGTCTGATAATCCTCCTAGCAGAAACAGGCCCTATTCCTGGAATTCTAAGGAGCTCTTCATAGGATATCCTATTCACTTCTTTTGGGAATTCATGGATATTTCTCATTGCCCAACATATCTTTGGATCAAATTCAAGATCGAAGTTTTGGTTTGCACTGTCTAGAAGCTCTTCAGACCTGAAATAATAAAACCGCATAAGCCAGTCTGCCTGATAAAGCCTATGCTCTCTTTGCAGAGGAGGAGCAGAATATATTGAAGGTAGATTAGGTTTATCCACTACCGGTATATAAGCTGAATAATACACTCTTTTTAAATTGAAGTTGTCATAAAGTTTCTGCGAAGCGCTTAAAAGTGATAGATCAGTATCTTTTGTAGCTCCAACTATCATTTGCGTTGACTGACCTCCAGGTACAAAATCCCCAGAGTTCTTGAATTTCTTTTTTTCTTCTTTATTATATATAATTCGCTTGCCGATATCTCCCATGGGTTCCAATAATGATTTCATGCTTTTCTGAGGTGCAAGCAACTTAAGACCGGACTGGGTAGGAAGTTCAATGTTCATACTGAGTCTGTCCACCAGGAATCCTGTCTTTCTGATTATACTAATCTCGGCATTTGGTATTGCCTTGACATGTATATAGCCGTTAAAACCGTATTTATTCCTTATGAGCTCAACTGCCTTGTATATCTGTTCCATTGTATTGTCAGGATTCTTGAAGACTGCAGAACTCAAAAACAGACCTTCAATATAATTCCTTCTATAAAATTCTATTGTAAGCCTTGCAATCTCCTCTGGAGTAAATGATTCTCTCTTCACATCATTGGAAACCCTGTTTATGCAGTAGGCACAATCATATATACAGTCATTTGACATCAGAATTTTTAGAAGGGATACACACCTGCCGTCGGAAGTCCATGTATGACATATCCCTGCCGCCGAAGCATTCCCTAGACCCTTTTTGTTCTTATTAGATCTATTTACGCCACTTGAAGCACAGGAGACGTCGTATTTTGCGGCATCTGCCAGTACTTTTAACTTTTCTATGGTTTTTTCCATCTTTAATTGCTCCATTTATATGCAAAAACAAATTCCCACTTACAGAAACTTACTCTTACACTTAGTAAAAAATCTCAATAGAATTTCTTCAAATTCAAAATTGCATTGAATTTTCATTTAAGCTTATATAGTTCAACTAATACAATTATATCAAGAAAACCAGCGATAGTCAAACATATGTTCTGTTTAAGGATTGAGAAAAACACCTCCTAGGAGATGTTCTCATTATGCCATTCTTCAATTTTATCAGCTGCATATTCAGCGTCTGAAATATCTTCAACCTTTAAGTCATAACTATATTTATCGGATTTATTCATATACATGGGATCATAATATTCTACCATAAGTTTTCTGATGACTCCATCCACATTATCTTTTACAAGCATCTGCTTCAATTCTTCAACCTTGTTACCGGCCATATACTTTTCTAGCTTGTCAAGAGCCTTAATAGACTCTTCTTTCCAGTTTTCCCTGGCCAGATAATCTTTTCTTATGATACCTACCCGGTAATCCATATCTCCCCTTACAAAGATATGTTTTCCATTCCGCATTTTCTCATGTATATACTTAGGTACCATGACCTTTCCTATTCTTCTACTTTCAGCTTCAACATATACATATCCTGTTTCAAAGGATGCCATCTGTTCAAGAATATTTGATTCAAACTGTTTTTGTGATTTACATTCACCTAGCCCTATGCTTCCAAGAAGAGATCCTCTGTGATTTGCCGCGCCTTCAAGATCTAGAACATCCAGTCCCTTTTCCCTAAGACCTTTAAGGATGTCTGTTTTTCCCGAACCGGTATTTCCATGAACAACTATGTATTCAACCTTGTCATTATATATAGGAAGTGTTTCCATTACATGTTTCCTGTAAGCCTTGTATCCACCCTTCATCTTCAATACGCTGATTCCTATTGAACTGAATGCAGTGGAAAAGAATGTACTTCTATAGCCACCCCTTGCGCAATATGCAACAAGACGCCTATTATGCTCTCCTCTCAACTCAAGTAGTCTTTCAAATGTTTCATTCATTTTCCTGGACGCATATTTAACACCCAATCTTCTAGCCTGATCAACACTTTCCTGTTTATAGGCCGTTCCTATTTCCTTTCTCTCTTCATTTGTGAAGAGAGGTATATTTATAGAATTTGGAATATGCGATTCCTCATATTCCTGTTCGCTTCTTACATCGATAAATAATGCATTTTCATTGAATTGTTCATATGGTAGTTCCAAAAACATTAATGTCACCTCTTTCAGATTAACATTATAGCATAAAACATATGCTATTTAAACCCTGTATTTCTTCAAGCCACATAGCTGATCTGTTTATTATCGTTTAAATAAAATCAACATGATTTTCGCAACTATAAAAAAGCGACGCTACGATAATCGCAGCGCCACAAGTTTCATTTATTCAATTTATTATTGTACTACTTCAAATCCTTCGTTTGCCCATCCACTTGGAGCCGTTACTTCTGTTCCCATACCGCTCTTAAGTGATATAGCATTGTATCCCAAGAATCTTAGCACTCCTACAGTTTGTCCTGCAGTTTGTCCTGAATAACACTGAACCACAATTGTCTTGTCTCTTGGAAGAGTCTTGAACTGTTCTTGCATTCCAGCTGCCCAAGGAATATTTACTGCTGTAGGTATATGTCCTTCAGCATAAGCATCTGGTTGTCTGATTGAAAGAACGTATATTGAATCATCTGCAGCTTGTAATTTTTCATTCAAGCTTGTAGATGCGATTATATTATTCTTGTATTCAGATGCAGCCATATCTGCAAAATAATTCACTACAGCAGTTTTCAATGCTGGAGCTATTTCATTCATAGTATCAGCCGTCATTGCAGCTTCACTCATTTCAGTTTCAAGATAAGCTTCATATCCTTCAGTCTTGGATATGCCAAGATTGAAACCATACTTGATTGACTGAACATCAAAACCTGCCATTCTAAGAACTGAAGTAGTCTGTCCAGCAGTCTGTCCTGTATAACAGTTCACATAAATCGGTTTATCCATTGGAAGGTAATCAACTACGCTACCAAGTTCACCGTTCCAAGGAACATTTACAGCACCTTTAAGGTGTCCTGCTGCATAAACATCAGGCTGTCTTATGTCCAACAGGAATATATCTTCACCTGCGTCCATAGCTTCAAATACAGTAGTACTTGGAACTATATTGCTTGATTCGTAGTTTGCAAAGTAATTGATTGCAGCTTCTTCAACTACATGTACAGGGAATCCTTTGTTTGACCAACCGATAGGAGCGTTTATAGACATTCCCATTCCACCATTAAGTGAAACAGCGTCATATCCTAGAAGTCTCAAACCCGCAGTAGTTTGTCCTGCAGTTTGTCCTGTGTAGCAGTAAACAACAATTTTCTTGTCCATTGGAAGGTCTGCAAAGTTTTCCTGCATTCCTGCACCAAATGACATATGCTCAGCACCTGCAATGTGTCCGTCTGCATAGTCTGCTTCTCCTCTGATTGAAAGGATGTATATGCTGTCGTCTCCATTGTCAATCATTTCTCTTAAACTTGCTTCAGAAATCTTGTAATTCGTGAAAGTTGTATCGGCAACATCTGCAAGTCCTGCAAAATATGCATTAAGAGCATCCTGTATTTCAGGAGCAACTTCATACTCATCAGCACCGAACTCATTTACATCGGTTTCGATAAATGCTTCGTAACCGTCAACTTTTGATATACCAAAGTTGAATCCAAGGTTTACAGATTTAGCATCGATACCGGCAGCGTTCAAAGTCATTACTGTCTGTCCCGCTGTTTGTCCTGAATAACAGTATACATAAACAGTTTTATCTTGAGGTATAAACTTCAAGTTTTCCGCTATTGCAGTTCCCCACGGTGCATTAACAGCTCCCTTTACGTGTCCTGCTGCGTAAGCGTCAGCTTGTCTGATATCAAGTACAAACATATCGTCGCCTTCTTCAACCTTCTCAAGGAAAGCATCCTGCTTGATCTTGTAGATATCAT
>CAZFYP010000203.1:0-5320 GCA_964523535.1 uncultured Clostridia bacterium | reverse complement strand
GCCTGTTTTTATTTTCAAAAAACAAAAGGGACGGTTCTTTTTGTTTTTTGCAGGGCTAAAAAGCCTGCAATAACTGACTTTAGTAAACTGGGACAAAAAATGTCACTGTATGGATGACAAAAAACAGGTTTTTATAAGAAAAACTTGTTTTTTTATTGCTAAAATTAAAGGTACTTAAAATTATTCCGAACTTAATAAAGCGTGTATAAAATGATAAAATTAAATATAATAATAATTAAAATAACATAAATACCGTTTAAAAAGTATTTGAGTTATACTATATAGGTGCTATAATCCATAAATACAACATATTATAAAGTGGTTATTAGGAGGATACAGTGGCAACGGTAAATAAAAAGAGTTATTCAAGACTTAGGTCGACTATAGAGACGGCATTTTTCAGAAACAATATAATTAATGTATGTAATTTGAAGGAAGCATATGAACTGGCTAAGAATTCACCGGGTACAATAGTAACGGACCAGACTGTATATGGAGCAGAAAAGATAGGACTTGAAAAGGATTCGAAGGTATTGCTTTTTAATGATGGATCCATAACGGGGAGATACAAGGATGCAAGAGTCATATTGGGAGAGCCTGGGATTGATTCGGAAAAATATGCTTCTATATTAAGGGATGCTATGTATCAAAGCAGATACAGTTCCCATTTGACTGCAACGTCGTATATAGGACTTGACGAGGAATTCATGCTAAAAGCAAGATTGCTTATAACAAAGGGGAATGAAAATCTCATGTATAACTGGCTTTTGAACTTCCAGTATGTAAATGAAGAATACAAGACTCTATACAACAAATCAATAGTCCAAGACCAAGAGGACATACTCATATATTCAAACCCTGACTGGTATCATCCGGATCATCCATGTGGACTTGCTATATTTGATCCCGACAACAACTGTGCAGCTATTCTGGGACTTAAGTATTTCGGAGAGCACAAGAAGGGTAGCCTCACACTGGCGTGGAATATAGGAAGAAAGCTTGGATATGCTCCCTGTCATGGTGGAATAAAGGAATTTTCCCTCGAAGATGATGAAAAGTATGTAATGAGTTTCTTTGGATTGTCAGGATCCGGAAAGTCTACTCTTACACATCACAAGCATAACAACAAATATGAAACGAAAATACTTCATGATGATGCATTTGTGATTTCTACTGAGGATGGAGCTACAATAGCACTTGAACCGTCATACTTCGACAAGACACAGGATTATCCTGAAGGATGTGAAGATAACAAGTATCTTCTTTCAGTGCAGAATTGCGGAGCAAGAATGAATGATGAAGGAAAGGTTGTCCTTGTAACTGAAGATATAAGAAATAACAATGGGCGAGCAATAAAGTCCATATTATGGAAGGAAAACAGGGTAAACAAGTTTGACAGAAGCATAGATTCCATAGTATGGATAACAAAGGATCCTGCACTTCCTCCTGTACTGAAAGTCAATGATCCCATATTGGCAGCAACATTTGGAGCAACATTAGCTACCAAAAGGTCGTCTGCCGAGAGAATAAAGGAAGGGGCAAGTTATAATGACCTCGTAATAGAGCCTTATGCAAATCCTTTCAGAACATATGCCTTGTCTGAAGACTATGACAAGTTCAAATACCTTTTTGAAGAAATGGGTGTTGACTGTTATGTAATTAATACAGGAAGCTTTGTGGAAAAGGATGTAAACAAGGAAGTTACTATAGAGGCTATAGAAAGAATTGTGGAAGACAGAGCAGATTTCAAGGCCTTTGGTTATCTTGACGATATGGAGTATCTGAATTTTGAAGGATTCAATCCAGATTTCGATGATGCAGTCTATGACGAGCTTCTTAAGAACAGTTTAAAAATAAGGATAGACTACCTGAAGAGAATGATGGTTGAGAGACAGGGAGTTGATTCCCTACCGGTGGAAACTATAAATACTCTGGAGAAATTCCTTTTAAAGATGAAAAAAGTGGCATAAAGAAAAAAATTGATGAAATTCACTTGAATAATTGAAAAATAATCTGAACGGACCTTATGGTCCGTTTTATTTATAGGTAGGAAGGTTTTAACTGACCGAAGATTATTAGGATTCCATGGCCTGAGAATCTTTGGTTTGTCTTTTGTAATATTATTTTAAAATAAATATATTTAACCCTTGACATTTAAACAGATTCGTATATAATCAAGAGGCAGTTTTATTTTTGGTAGGTTCAAGCAGGATATGACATAAGCATACCTGCTATTATTTTGTTAATAAGCGGCGTTTTTTCAACCTTTGGCTGGACAGCGAAGCTTTTATGATTGAAAAAATGTTAAATTTCCGTAATAATTAAAATTTATCTTGATTTATCACTGCATTTTATGTAAAATGTTCTAGTGTGCCGCGTGCGAAGAAGCAGAAGGTTGCCGGGTTACCGGGTAGTTTTTGCGGAGCAAGTCTTGCTATAAGCAAGGCGAAAAGGAGTTCCATCTTTTTTAAAAAAAGTCAGTGAACACCCGGGAGGGTTGACATGGGAATTGCCTTTTCGTATGAATGGTTTACAATACGAATAAATAAGGGAGGTAACACAATGGAAAATAGTCAAAAGATTAGAATTAGGTTGAAAGCATATGATCATCAATTACTTGATCAATCAGCTAAGAAAATAGTTGAAACTGCTAAATCAACAGGAGCTGACGTTGCAGGGCCGATTCCTCTGCCAACTGAAAAGCAAATCATTACAATCTTGAGAGCTACTCACAAGTATAAAGATTCCAGAGAGCAGTTCGAGCAAAGAACACATAAAAGATTGATTGATATTTCTAATCCTACACCAAAGACTGTGGATTCGCTTATGAAATTGAATCTGCCTGCAGGTGTAGACATTGAAATCAAACTGTAAAAGTAGAGAGAAAAGATATAGACACTCTGCTTAGTATGATTGCAGTAATTGTAATCCGCTGTAAGAAAAATGGAGGTGTAAACGGATGAAAGCAATTATAGGTAAAAAAGTAGGTATGACTCAAATCTTTGTAGAAGATGGGTCCCTCGTACCTGTAACAGTAATTGAATCAAAAGGAATGGTTGTAGTTCAAAAGAAAACTGTCGATAAAGACGGCTACAATGCAATTCAGGTTGGATTTGGTGAGATCAAGGCAAAAAACGTGAACAAACCAAAAACTGGCCATTTTGAAAAAGCTGAAGTAGAAGCAACAAGACTTTTGAAGGAATTCAGAGTTGAAGATCCGGAAGCATATGAAGTTGGACAGGTAATAACTGTTGAAGCATTTGCTGCAGGAGACAAAATCGACGTTGTAGGAACATCAAAAGGTAAAGGAACTGCTGGAGTTATCAAGAGACACGGACACTCAAGAGGTCCTGAGACTCACGGTTCAAAGTCACACAGAGTAACTGGTTCTTTAGGATCGTCTGCATATCCCGGAAGAGTTGTAAAGGGAATGAAGAGTGCTGGAAGAATGGGTAACGAAAGAGTAACAGTACAAAACTTGGAAGTAGTAAGGGTTGATGCTGAGAAAAACTTATTGCTTGTAAAGGGTGCAGTACCTGGACCTAAGAAAAGTTTTGTAACAGTAAAGGAAACATTAAGATAATCAATATTTAGTGAAAGGAGGATTATGTATGCCTAAAGTAGCTCTTTATAATGTATCAGGCGAACAAGTTGGCGACATCGAGCTAAAAGATGACGTGTTCGGCATTGAGATAAATACACATGTAATGTATGAAGCGGTTAAGGTTTACCTGGCTAATCAGAGACAGGGAACACAATCGGCAAAAACGAGAAGTGAAGTAAGAGGTGGAGGAAGAAAGCCTTGGAGACAAAAAGGAACTGGTAGAGCGAGACAAGGTAGTATCAGATCACCTCAGTGGAAAGGCGGCGGAGTTATATTTGCTCCAAAACCAAGAGACTACAGTATGAAGCTGCCTAAGAAAATAAGAAGACTTGCATTGAAATCTGCATTCAGCTCAAAGGTTGAAGCAAATGAAATTATAGTTCTTGACGCTTTGGCAATGGAAGCTCCAAAAACAAAAGAAATGCTTAAAGTTCTTGGAAACCTTAAGGTTGAAAAGAAAGCATTGGTTGTAACTTCTGAAAAGGATGAGAATGTTGTATTGTCAGCAAGAAACATCCCTGGAGTAAAAACAGCACAAGTTAGTACGTTGAATGTTTACGACATTTTGAATCACAATGCATTCATAATAACTAAGGATGCAGTTAATAAAGTGGAGGAGGTGTATTCCTAATGCGCAGTCCACATGATGTAATAATAAAACCAATAGTAACAGAAGCAAGTATGGATGCTATGGAAGAAAAGAAATACACATTCAAAGTAGACAAAAAGGCTAACAAGACTGAAATTAAAAATGCTGTAGAGCAAATTTTCAGTGTTAAGGTAGCTAAGGTCAATACTATGAATATGATTGGAAAGATGAAGAGACAAGGTGCGAATCTAGGTAGAAGAGCAAGCTGGAAAAAAGCTATTGTTACTCTTACTGAAGACAGCAACACTATCGAATTCTTTGAAGGAATGTAATAAACGAAGGAGGAACGAAAATGGGTATTAAAAAGTTTAGACCTACTTCTCCGGCCTTGAGACAAATGACTGTATCAACTTTTGAAGAAATTACTTCAACTGAACCTGAAAAGTCACTGTTGGCTCCTCTTAAGAAAAATGCAGGAAGAAACGTAAGAGGAAAGATCACAGTAAGACACAGAGGTGGCGGAAACAAAAGAAAGTACAGAATCATAGATTTCAAGAGAAATAAAGACGGAGTACCAGGAAAAGTAGCAACTATAGAATATGATCCTAACAGAAGTGCAAATATAGCGCTTATAAACTATGCAGATGGTGAAAAGAGATATATCATTGCTCCAAACAAGATAAACGTAGGGGACCAGATACTTTCAGGACCAACTGCTGATATCAAAGTGGGTAATGCTCTTAAGCTTAAAAACATCCCTGTTGGTACAATCATACACAATATAGAGCTTAAAGCTGGAAAGGGAGCACAACTTGTAAGATCTGCAGGTAACTCGGCTCAGCTTATGGCAAAAGAAGAAAAATACGCACAGGTAAGACTTCCCTCTGGAGAAGTTAGACTGGTAAGTGTTGAGTGTAAGGCAACTATCGGACAGGTTGGAAATCTTGATCACGAGAATATAACAATCGGTAAAGCCGGAAGAAAGAGACACATGGGTATAAGACCTACAGTTAGAGGTTCTGTAATGAACCCTAATGACCATCCACACGGTGGTGGTGAAGGTAGAGCGCCTATTGGTAGACCTTCTCCTGTAACTCCATGGGGTAAGCCTGCATTAGGTTACAAAA
>CAZFYP010000202.1:0-5326 GCA_964523535.1 uncultured Clostridia bacterium | reverse complement strand
ATATAAACGAGCCTGGACCTGTTTTAAACAATAAAATCTTGGATGCTCTTGAAGATTATCTTGGAAGCAATCTGAAGGAAAATGACATTCTTGTTCTTGCAGGAAGCATTTCAAGAGGAGCTCCTGTCGACATTTACAAGAAATGGATTCTCATAGCAAACTCCAAGGGTGCAAGGGTCATCATGGATGCAGACGGTCAGGCATTGATAAAGGGGATGGAAGGAATTCCATTCCTCATCAAGCCCAATCAGGAAGAGCTGGAAAGATATTTCAAGGAAACATTTGAAGACGATGTAGATGTGGCATACTATTCAAAGCTCCTGGTTGATGACGGTATAAACTTTGTCATAGTATCCCAGGGAATCAAAGGATGTCTACTGGTATCCAAAGAGGGTGTTACAAAATTTGATGCTCTCAAGGTGAAAGTGAAGAGTACCGTTGGAGCCGGTGATGCAATGGTGGCATCTATAGCCCACGGAGTGGAAGAGGTATTGTCCAGCAAGGATCAAGTAAGTCACAAGGAAATGGAAACAATTGTAGCTTATGGTGTAGCAGCAAGCAGTGCAAGCATTGAACAGCCCGGTACAATAATGGGAAGCAAGGGAAGGGTTGAAGAGTTAAAAGCAATGGTTGTAGCTGCTGAATTGATAAATTAAATAACGAGGAGATAATAGATGAAAACTGAAGCAGTAAGATTATATGATGTTAAGAAAATGAAATTGGAAACATTTGAACTACCAGAAATCAAGAAGGATGAAATTCTTGTAAAGGTAGTGAGCAACTCTATATGTATGTCTACATACAAGGCAGTTATTCAGGGAACAAAGCATAAAAGGGTACCTGAAAACATAGCAACAAATCCAACAATAATGGGACATGAATTTTCAGGTGAAATTGTGGAAGTAGGAGAAGAATGGCAGGACCAGTTCTCTCCGGGACAAAAATATGCCATACAACCAGCATTGAACTACAAGGGAAGCCCATATGCTCCGGGATATTCATTTGAATTCTTTGGAGGACTTACAACATATTGTATCATTCCAAGAGAAGTTATGGAACTTGGATTCCTTCTTAAATATGAAGGTGAATCATACTATGAAGCTTCATTGTCAGAACCTATGTCATGTATAATAGGAGGATTCCATTCAAATTACCATACAAAGACAGGTGAGTACTTCCACTATATGGGAATCAAGGAAGGTGGAAAGATGGTTCTTTTTGCTGGAGCTGGACCTATGGGACTTGGAGCCATAGACTATGCACTTAACTGCGACAGAAAACCGGGACTTCTTGTAGTAACAGATATCAACGATGATAGACTTGAAAGAGCAAGAAAACTCTTCCCTGAAGATCAAGCAAAGAAAAATGGTGTAGAGCTACATTTTGTAAATCCAAACAATATGGAAGATGCTATAGAGGGATTGATGGAATATACAGACGGTACAGGATATGATGATGCATTTGTATATGCACCAGTAAGACCAATAGTTGAAGATGCAGACAAGGTACTTGCCAAGGATGGATGCATGAACTTCTTCGCAGGACCTTCAAATACGGCATTCAGTGCTGAAATTAACTTTTATAATATTCACTATACTCCAACACATATCATGGGATCAACTGGTGGTAATGCAGATGATATGATTGAAAGTCTTGAAATGTCATCAAAGGGTCTTATAAATCCAGCAGTGATGCTTACACATGTAGGTGGAATCAACAGTGCTATAGATACAATTTTGGACCTGCCTAACATACCTGGAGGAAAGAAAATTGCCTACAATGAAATTGATATGCCACTTACTGCAATAGAAGATTTTGCAGAACTTGGAAAGACTGATCCCTTCTTTAAGGAACTGGCTGAACTTGTAGACAAGTACAATGGATTGTGGAATGCGGAAGCGGAAAAATATTTGCTTGAAAACGGAAAGAAAAGAGGATAAAATGATAGAGAAAATATACGTACTTAATAATGAAGAAGGATTACATGCGAGACCGGCAACAATGCTTGCTAACCAATCAATGAAATTCAATTGTGATTTCAAAATGTTGAAAAATGACAATAAGGAAAAAGTATACCAACCAAAAAGCATACTTTCAGTCATGTCCATGGGGGCTGCAAAAGGCGACCAGATAACAATTATTGCCGATGGAAGTGATGAGGAAGAGGCAAGTGCGGTAATTGGATCGTTATTTGAATGCGGATTTAAGGAGTAGATGATAATATGATGAGTTATTTTGGACTGCCAATAGCAAAGGGAATCGCTCACAACAAAATATTTAAAATTGAAGAAGTTGAAATTACATTTGATGAAGGAAAAGCATCAGATCTCGAAAAGGAAGTTGAAATATTTGCAAAAGGAAGAATGGATGCAATATCCGATGTCGAAAAGATATATGAAAAGACATTGACCACATTGGGAGAAAATGAAGCCAAGATATTTGAAGCTCATCTTAGTCTTCTAAATGATATTGAGCTCATAAGCCAGGTTGAAGCCTATATCAAGGACAACAGTGCTCATGCAGCCTATGCTGTAAGCCAAGTAAGCAAGCAGTTGGAATCGATTTTCACTTCAATGGACAATGAGTATATGAGAGAACGTGCAGCTGACATCAGAGATATAACTACACGAATCATTAAGCATATAAAAGGTGTCAAGACAGACAATAATGTAGAAGAAGAATGCATAGTTATGGCTAATGATTTGACTCCTTCAATGACTTCATCTCTGGATAAGAATCTTGTGAAGGGTATTATTACGGAAACTGGAGGAAAGACATCACATTCTGCCATTATCGCAAATCTCCTAGAAATACCTTATATAGTTCTTGATAAGTGTATGTCTTTGATAAAACAGGGTGATACTGTTGTTTTCGATGGTTCAGATGGATCTGTATTTGTTGAACCTGATGAAAAAACCATTGATGACTACAAGGCAAGACAGGAAGAATATGATCTCCTTAAAAGCAAGTACAAGGAGCTTGAAGGCTTGCCTGCAGCAACAAAGGACCATGTGAAGGTTGAACTTATGGCTAATATAGGTAATGCCGAAGACATGGAGTTTGTTGTCAATAGTGAAGCCAAAAGTATTGGACTTTTCCGTACAGAATTCATTTTTATGGACGATGAATATCCTGATGAGGAAAAACAATTCAAGATCTATAAGGAAGTTGCAGAACAACTGCCTGAAGGATATGTAACAATAAGAACCATAGATATTGGCGGAGACAAAAATAGTCCCCATTTCGACATAGCGGCAGAAGATAATCCATTCTTGGGATTCAGGGGAATCAGACTTTGTCTGGGTCAAGTGGAAATATTCAAGACACAGCTTAGAGCTATACTGAGAGCCGGAGTCTATGGAAGTATTAAAATCATGTTCCCTATGATAGCGACTATAAAGGAATTTGTAGATGCAAAGGAACTCATCGAGGAATGCAAGAAGGAACTTAAGAGTGAAAATATTGAATTTGACGATAATATACCTGTAGGTATAATGGTGGAAACTCCTGCAGCTGCAATAATGGCAGATGCATTTGCCAAAGTGGTGGACTTTTTCTCAATAGGAACCAATGACCTTGTACAGTATACTCTGGCAGCAGACAGAATGAACAAGCAGGTCTCCTATATGTATTCAGCATATGATCCAGCAGTATTGAGGAGCATAGGAATGGTTGCTAAGGCTGCAAAAGAAAACAATATTACAGTAAGCATATGTGGTGAATCCGCTGCAGACAAGACCTTGCTGCCTGTATTTGTAGGACTTGGAATAAGACATCTCAGCATGTCAGTTTCATTCATACCTGAAGTAAAATGGGCGCTGCATCTAAGAACTCTTGCAGAAGCTGGATCAATAAGTGAAAGGACATCTCAATTGTATGTCAAAGATGACATAGAGGAGTATTTGAAAAAAGAATCCGAGGTGCTTCATATATAACTGACATCCGGAAGGAGCATTGGAATTAGCATTCCAGTGCTTTTTTCTTTTTCAATACTACATTATGTAGAAAATTAACTGATATTTATTTAAACCTTGTGTATGATGATTTTTTATGGCTTAGAAAATATAATTATGACAAGACAACGATATCATTGTGTTCAATATGGCTTTTGTGTATATTTGTTGAGTAGAGTAGTCTTGTTGTATAGTAAATATTGAGAAAGGAAAGTACTGGGTTTTTAAATTCAGTATAAGGGTTAAGTTATATGAATAGAGAAACGGCAAAGGTTTCCGATAAAAAAGGTGAATGTGAAACAAGAGATTTTGCATCAGTTACAAAGAAGCTGCTCATGCCAATACTTATGCTTGTTTTTGTTGTGTTTTTCACAATACAGGCACCGAATAGTTTTTTAACATGGTATAATATAAAGAATATTCTGGCACAGTCATCATACATAATAATAGCAGGTGTGGGACTTTCATTTATTATGATATCAGGAGGTATTGACCTTTCCATAGGATACCAGATGTCACTTTGTGGAATAGTATCGGCAATATCAATTGTAAACATGGGATTTCCAACAGGAGTTGGAATACTAATTTGTTTGGCAATAGGGCTGGCACTGGGTCTCTTTAATGGGGTCTTGTGTACAAAGCTTGGGGTTAATCCACTCATTATAACCCTATCGGCAGCAATGATGTATCAGGGTGTATCATACATGATATCAAAATCCAATACAATCATTGGATTCCCCAAAAGCTTTCTTTACATCGGTCAGGGATATGTAGGCATAATTCCATTTCCTGTAATCATAGCAACTGTAATTGTATTGGTAGCGGTATTTGTTTTGAAGAAGACATATTTCGGAAGATATATTTATGCAATTGGTGGAAATGAAGATGCTGCAAAACTTGCAGGTATAAATACCGATAAAATGAAGATAATACTTTTCGGAATTTGTGGAGTATGTTCTGCAATAGCTGCAATAGTGTTGATGTCAAGATCGGGAGCAGCCAATTCAAGTATAGGTCCTGGAACAGAATTCACTGCCTTGTCAGGATGTTTGCTGGGTGGAATAGCACTTAACGGTGGAGAAGGTACCATAGTAGGTATGGTTGTTGGATCTTTCATAATATCAATACTTGCAAATGGTATGCAGCTTATGTACCTTGGTGTTTACCCTCAATACATAGCAAAAGGTGTAGTACTAATAGCCGCAATGGCCTTCGATGTATATCAGAAAAACAGGAAAGCATCGTAAACTGCAGAAAAGCATCGTAGATGCGTTAATTGCGTTAGTAATTATTAAATTAACATTCTATAGACATATACGTAAGCGTCAAATAGACCCCACATTCACAGAACATGGGGTCATATGATATATTGT
>CAZFYP010000201.1:0-5340 GCA_964523535.1 uncultured Clostridia bacterium | reverse complement strand
ATTACTGTTCTAGTTTCGAAGATATTTTTGTAAAGTTACTATACATATTTTAAAAAATTAGAAATCACATTACTTGAGTAGTGTGATTTTTTTATTGATTAAGAGTTTAAATGATAAAAGTTTTGAAATTCATGATTTCTTGCATCAAAGATGCTTTCTTGAGTCCAGTTGAGGATTACTGTAAAATGTCGGCTGCTTGCCGGCATTTTTTTATTGTCTAGGAAAGTTAAAAGTTTAATTAAAATTGATTTCAAGCTTCCTTTAAGCTTTGACAAGTATATTTATAGCATGAAATGATTGAACATGGCAAAAATACTGTCATGAATTTAAGTTAAGACAATCTATGTGATTTGAAAGGAGTAAGAAATGGCTATAAAAGTGATTGAAGAAAATTGTACATCTTGTGGAGAATGCGTTCTTGCATGTCCCTGTGATGTGTTGAGGCTTGATGAAGAAACGGGAAATTGTACGGTTAAATATGCCGATGATTGCCAGTTGTGCAACCTGTGTGTATACTACTGTGAATTTAATGCATTGGAACTGACTGGAGAAAAGGATGGAAGATTGGTTCTTAGCTGGAGCTGATAACAGGAGGATAAGCAATGATTGAATATACGAAAACAGAATATACAACAGATGTC
Organism: uncultured Clostridia bacterium; assembly: GCA_964523535.1. Taxonomy (GTDB): domain Bacteria; phylum Bacillota; class Clostridia; order Tissierellales; family Dethiosulfatibacteraceae; genus Dethiosulfatibacter. The sequence goes on along the minus strand of CAZFYP010000201.1, from coordinate 4,699 downwards.
TTGGTCATTGGTGGAGGAATAGCAGCAGTATTTGCAGCTCTTCGTGCAAAGGAAAATGGAGCTCAAGTGTTACTTGTTGATAAAGGAAGCGTAGGAAGATCAGGACAAACCCCCTTTGCAACAGCTATTGCCATATTTGATGAAGAAAAACAAGACAGGGATTCCTGGCAGGAAATCATGGCTGAGAATGCCTACAATCTTAACAACCCGGCTTATTTGGATGTATGTATGGATTATTCCAAGGAGATATGGGAAGAACTGGAATCCTGGGACGCAACAGGAGTAGGATACAGTTCCAAATTTAGAAGCAAGCTCATTGAAAAAGATATTGAACTGATAGAGAGAACGATGATTACAACACTCTTGGAAGATAGCGGTAAAATTTCCGGTGCAACAGGTTTTAGTTTGGACTCTGAACAAGCTGTTGTTGTAAAAGCAAAATCAGTTATACTTTGCACTGGAGCCGGAGGCTTTAAGCCAAATGGTTTCCAGGTTAAGTCCATAACATTTGATGGCGATGCAATGGCATATAGAATAGGTGCAAAGATATCCGGTAAAGAGTTTGTAGATACACATGGAACCCTGACAGAGGCACCGGCCTTTTGCTGGGGTCAATGGGAAGGCATGTGGAATAGAGGTTTGCCTGCAATCTGGGATGGACCTATGGATGGAGGAGGCCAGGCACTAGACCTTCATGACTCCATGGATGTCCACGAAAATGGTGTAAGCGTATCAACAAGCAGTGGGGACCAGGGCGGACCACCTCCTGGAGAATCCGAAGGTGGCGATGATCAAGGCGACGGTGAGCGTCCAAGTGGACCTCCATCAGATGGTCAAGGAGATAGCGAAAGACCAAGTGGACCACCTTCTGATGATTCACAAGCTGGTGAAAATCAGGGTGGTCCTCCATCAGAAGAGTCAGAAGATGGTGAACGACCAAGCGGTGGTGGCGGTATGAGAAACATGATAGGAGGAGCATCTGCGGGTCTGGGTGTCCATAAGGCTGAGGGACTTTTCCCTGCAGACAACAAATGCAGATCGAATATTAATGGACTGTTGGCGGCAGGAGACTGTTTATCTTCCATGTTAGTTGGACCGCAATACAATGGCGTTGGTGGATTTTCTATATCAGGTTCAGCAACTCAGGGTGCACTGGCTGGGGAAGTAGCTGCAGAATATGTAAAAAACAACAGCCAAGTGACAATCTCTGACGAAAAGATAGAAACTGCACTTACGGAAATGTTCCAGCCACTTAACAACGACCAGGGATATGCTCCGGCTTGGGTTGAACATATGATACAGGGAACATTGATTCCATACTATGTATTGTATATAAAGCACGAAGACAGGCTGAATGCAGCACTTACAAATATTGAATTCTACCAGGAACATTTTTCTGAAAAGTTGAGAGCAACTGACCTTCATGACTTGAGAAAGGCTCATGAAGTAAAGAACATGCTTCTCAATGCAGAGATGAAATTGAGATCTTCCCTTTTCAGAACAGAAAGCAGGGGGAATCATTATAGAGAAGAATATCCTGACAGTAATGACAGTGATTGGCTTGCCTGGGTTGTAATTGAAAAGGGCAGTGATGGAAAGATGCAGCTTGAGAAATTCATGATAAAGGATTTTGAAAAACTCATTGTATAGAGTTTGACATGAGGTGAAGAAATGTATATAAGCAGAAGAAATTTTTTAAAGGGAGTTGCAGGAATAGGTGTAGCCACAGCAGCTGCAACAACCTTTTACATAACAAATAAATCTCCGGAAGAAATAAGTAATCTTGTGGCAAATGCACAAGAGAGTGGTACGGATGTACTTGTCATCGGTGGCGGGATAGCTGGAGTAATGGCAGCAATGAGAGCCAAGCAGGCAGGTGCAAATGTAATAATGGTGGACAAGGGAAGCATAGGAAGGTCCGGTCAGACACCTTTTGCTAATGGCTTCAGAGTCTTTGACGAAGACAACGGAGATGACCGTGACCAATGGCGTGAAGACTGGACAACAGTAACAGGCGGCATACATCATGAGGCATACCTTGAAAACCTGATGGATTATTCAAAGGAAATCTATGAAGAACTGGAAGGCTGGGGAGCAACTGATGTAGGATTTGGAGCTATTCTAAGGGATAAGATTAAGTCAGAAGGAATAGAAATATATGAGAGAACCATGATTACAACCCTTATGGAAGAAGATGGTCAGGTAGCAGGAGCCGTTGGCTTTAGTCTGGATACTGAAGAAGCAGTAGTTCTAAGTGCCAAATCCATAGTATTGTGTACAGGTGCAGGAGCCTTTAAGCCAAATGGTTTCCAGGTGCGTTCTCTGACACATGATGGTGATGCAATGGCATACAGAATCGGAGGTGTAATATCCGGCAAGGAATATATTGATACCCACTTTACAGGCTCGGTAAATCCTGCATATTGCTGGGGAAATTGGGAATCCATGTGGAATACTGGAATGATGAAAGAGACCGGTGGACCTGAAGTAGGTGGAGGTGGACTGGATCTTTCCATGTTCCATATGGCACATGCAGGAAGTATTCCTGCTACTATGGGTGGACCGGGTGATGGTTCCGGACCGGAAGGAGAAATGCCTGAAGGAATGTCTCCTCCTGATTCGGAAAATAGTCAAGGAAGACCTGAAAGAGGTCAAGGGGGTTCTGACAGTGGAGATGGACCTGGAGGCAGTGCTCCTGGGTCTGGTGAAGGAGATACCATTGGTGGTGCTTCTTGTGGTTTGGGAGTGCATAAATCTGAAGGATTATTCCCGGCTGACGATAAATGCGGCACAAATATAGTTGGTTTGTTTGCAGCAGGTGACTGCCTGTCTTCGATGCTTGCAGGAACCAAGTATTGTGGAGTCAATGGTACATCCCTTGCTTCTTCGGCTACACAAGGAGCACTGGCTGGAGAGAGTGCTATTGAATTTGTAAAGGACAGTACTCAGGTTGAAATAAGTGAAGATGAGATTGAGCTTTTGAAGGAAGAAATGTTTGCACCAAGATCACTAGATGCGGGTTTTGACCCTGCATGGGTAACAGATATGCTAAGATTCAATACACTTCCATATTATGTTCTTTACATCAAACAGGAAGATAGATTGAAGGCTGCTCTTAGCAATATTATGTTTTTACAGGAAACATATGCAGATAGAATGGTTGCTTCTGATGCCCACGAGCTTCGACTGGTACATGAAACAAGAAATATGCTTCTCAATGCGGAAATGAAGTTGAGAGCTTCACTTTACAGAACGGAAAGCAGAGGAAATCATTACAGGGAAGACTATCCTGAAACTGATGATAATGAGTGGCTTGCCTGGGTTACCCTTGAAAAGGACACTGATGGTGGTATGAAGTTGTCGAAAGTTGCAGTTTCATAAGATCAGGAGGATATAATGAAGAAAAAAAGAAGTAAAAGACCGATTATTCAATTAATCATGTTTATTATTGCAGTGGGAGTGACAATCAATCATTCCTTGTTGGAGTCAGGTAAAGGAATATCTTGGCTGTTTTCAAGTGGCTATATACACTATGTATGCCCAATTTGTGGAGTTACGACTATTTATCAGTTCTTTGCATCAGGAGCAGATTTGATTACAAAACTTCAGAATCCTGTAGCTATAGTACTTGGACTGTCTGTATCTGTTGCCATTTTCTTTGGTCCCTTGTTCTGTGGATGGATATGTCCATTTGGAGCATTCCAGGACTTCATGGCTAAAGTAGTAGGTAATAGATTCATAAAGGAAAAGAGGGAAGGATTTATAAATAGAAAATTTGATTCTTCTATGAGGTGGTTAAGGTATGTGTCATTACTTGTAGTAATATATTTTACAGCCAAGTCTTCTGTTGCAGTACTTGAAAGCATCAATCCATACCATGCATTACTGAATCTGTTCATTGGAGAATTTGCAGTCATAGGACTTGTAATACTTGTTTTGATTGCCCTGCTGTCAACCTTTATAAATAGACCATGGTGCAAGTACCTTTGTCCATATGGTGCCTTCCTGGGTATTTTCAATATATTTAGAGTTAAGGCAATAGTAAGGGAACCATCAACATGTGTAGGATGCAAGATGTGTGACAAGTCATGTCCAATGAATATAGAGGTATCAAAGGAAAGAGTGGTAAGGAATCACCAATGTATTTCATGTATGGAATGTACATCCGATAGAGCTTGTCCAAAAGGTGATACGGTGAAGATGAAAGGGACTAAAGGAATAGTTGAGAAGGTAAAACTGAGTCCCGTTAATGTATCTGCATTTGCAGTTGCCATGGTATCTTTGGCGGTTATTTCCGCCAGTATTAGTTTCGGACAGACTGAGACTACCAGTTTTGCAGGTGGTAGTGCTAATGTGACTGCTGAACTTGAAGGAGACTACAGCTCAGGAACCTATACAGGTCAAGGAACAGGCTTTAATACTGGATTGATGGTTGAAATCACCATTGACGACAATCAGATTGTGGATCTTGAAATAACTGACCATAATGAAACAATAGGTTACTATGAGACTGCATTTGAAGAAGTTCCGAGTAGTATAATTTCTTACCAGTCTACAGATGTAGATGGAGTGGCGGGAGCTACCAGATCTTCAGAAGGTATTATAGAAGCAGTTAATGATGCTCTGGAAAAAGCGGAAACTTCAGATGGTATTCAGGAAACAGCCCTTGAAAGTGAAGATACTAAAGAGGTAGAAGATA
>CAZFYP010000200.1:0-5373 GCA_964523535.1 uncultured Clostridia bacterium | reverse complement strand
GCCATGGCCATGAATACAAGAAGAAAATAAATTAATGTAAATCTCCACCTGATGCTTTTGAACATTATTAAATCCTCCTGAAATAGTAGCCGACACCTCGTTTTGTAATTATATACTTGTCGTCCTTGTTTTCAATCTTTTCACGAAGCCTTCTAACTGTAACATCTACAGTTCTCAAATCTCCGAATTCATATCCCCATACTTCCTTGAGCAGGTGTTCCCTCTTGAAGACCCTGTCTGGATTGAGGGATAAATATTTCAAAAGTTCAAATTCCCTGTGTGTAAGGTAGATAAGGACATCATCCTTGAATATCTCAAGCTTGTTGTAATCCATCTTCAGTTTTCCATAATGGACTATCTTGGTCTTTCTTTCCTCTTCAGGGTTCTTGTAGCTGTTTCTTCTCAGATTAGCCTTGACCCTTGCGAGAAGTTCGTTCATACTGAAAGGTTTTGTAATATAGTCGTCTGCTCCGCTTTCAAGTCCTGCAATCTTATCCGATTCCTCTTCCTTGGCTGTAAGCATGAGTACGGGAACCGTAGACCATGTCCTAATTTCCCTTAAAACCTCAAATCCATTCTTATGTGGAAGCATTATATCCAAAAGGACCAAGTCAGGTTCTGATTCCCTGGCAACCTCTACAGCTTCATTTCCATCATAGGCTGTAAAAACTTCAAAACCTTCTTTTTCCAAATTGTATTTTATAATATTTGCTATAGGTCTTTCATCATCTACAACCAATATCTTATCACTCATATTTTACCTCTTCATCTATTTATTCTTTTACAATTAAAAGCGTTTGACTCAGGAAAGTCTTCCTTCGCAGCAACATTCGCTTTTGCTCATGACGCGACATAGTCGCTTTGCTTTGACTTCAGAAAGTCTTTTTTTATAAAAACACCTTGATACACTGGTGTTTTTTCTTAAAGGTAGACTTTCTTTCGCAGCAACATTCGCTTTTGCTCATGACGCGACATAGTCGCTTTGCTTGGATTCAGGAAAATCTCTATATTAAAACACCTTGAAGCCTTGGTGTTTTTTATTATGTGCATTTTCCTTCACCTGCAGCACCACTTCGTGGATGACGAGACATTCGTCTCTCTGCTTGACTTCAGAAAGTCTTTATCCATAAAACACCTTGAAACCTTGGTGTTTTGTTTTAAAGGATGACTTTCTTACGCGACGATAACCGCTTTCACGGATAACGTAGCAAAGCTACTTCGTCTGATTATAACATATCCTTGTGTATGTTTTCCATCTCTTGATAGAGGGGTTTCAGTTTTTTGTATGTATTTTTGTATACCTTTGAATATATCCTTCTATATGTCTCTGCATTCTTGACATGAGGTTTGAAAATAGATTTTTTATGGACCATATTTTCTATTGCCTGATCTATATCCTTAAATTTCCCCAATGCCGTGAATCCTGCAACAGCTCCACCCAGACCTGTGGTTTCAAAAGTCTGCACCCTGTATACTTCCCTGTTGAATACATCGGCGGTTATTTGACATATGGCATCGCTCTGGGAGCCTCCTCCGGACAATGCTATTGAAGTCATCTTCTTTCCAGATTTTTTCTCAAGGGTCTCTATTCCCTCTAGAAGTGCATATGCTATACCTTCAATTATTGCCCTGTACAGGTGTCCCCTGGTATGGCCATCATGAAAACCTATAATTGACCCCTTGGCTTCAGGTCTTAAAAGTTCCTGTCCCCAGAATGGCTGGAGTATGAGACCATCACACCCCGGCGAAATATGGTCAAGCTTGTCATCAAGAAGCTTCAGAGCTTCCTGGGAGTCTCCTCCCGCTTCCACCATCTCCTTGTGTGCAAACTCCTCCTCGAACCACTTCACCATCCAGAAACCTCTGTATATGGTGATTTCAGGATTATACCATCCCTTCTTCACAGATGGGAATGGAGGAAACAAGGTTACAATTTCAAAATATTTTTTTGAAGATGTCTGTATAGTTGCCTGGGATCCCAATGAAATACTTCCCTGTTCAAGATTTCTGCAGCCTACACCTATGGTTTCACAACCCTTGTCAGAACCTGTAGCTGCTACAAAAAGCCCTTTGGGCAGCATGGTTTCAAGGGATGACCTTTCAGTGATTTCACCCAGACGACTACAAGGCTCCACCAAATCATACAGGTATCTCCTGTCAAGATCAAATAGCTGGCTCTTTATATCATTTTCACCAGCCCATTTGAACCTTTTATAATCAAATGGTAGATGACCTATGGTTGATGCCGTGCTGTCTGCAAATTTTCCAGTAAGTTTGTAATTCAAATATGTTGAAAGTAGAAGGTATTTATGTGTTTTCTCCCATACTTCAGGTTCATTCGCCCTTATCCAGTTTGCCCTGAACTCCCTGTTGTAAGTATCCCCTATCCTTTTAAATTTTACAAGTTTCAAGAGGATATTTGCCCATGTTTTCATAGGCCTTATATTAAGGTTTTTTCTCTTGTCCATCCAGATTATACAGTCACGAAGGGGTTTCCCATCACCGTCTACAACAACTACAGAGTCCCTTTGACAGGACAGGGTAATACCCTCCAACCTATTGAAAAGCCATCTATCCTTTTCATAAAGGCTCCTTGTTCCCATGCATATTTTATTCCAAAGAATATCCGGATTGATTTCCTTCCATCCCGGATTCATTGTCTCGTATTCCGCTATTGCAGATTTGTATTTATAAAGAAGATTGCCCTGGATGTCAAAAACCAGCACTCTCACACTCTGGGTGCCACAATCAATGGTCATGAAACAGCTCTTTTCCACAGCCCCTCCCTTTAACTTTATTCTGATGCCGTTAAATTCTCTAAACCCATTATAACAGAATTAACTCCTAGTTTGTATGAAATGATTAAAGACAGCAAAATTGTCATTATCTAGCCGTCAAGTGTCTTTTATTGATATTCAATGGATTTTATGTTATATTATATATCAAGAAAAACTCAGTGTTAACCGCACAACACCAACGTTTTACGGGGTTATGTGCATTATTTTTTACTGATATTTAAAGAAAAGAGAGGCCGCTATGATAACTGTAATAGATGGAAAAGGTGGAGGTCTTGGCACTAGAATCATAGAGGAGCTAAGAAAAGTCTACGGAAATGATATTAAAATAATTGCCCTTGGAACAAACTCAACAGCTACCAATTCAATGAAAAAAGCAGGAGCCGATCAGGCTGCAACAGGAGAAAACCCAGTGATAATCAACAGCAGGAAAGCAAGGCTCATACTGGGTCCCATTGCAATAATTCTACCGGACGGATTAATGGGAGAAATCACTCCAAAGATGGCCGAAGCAGTAGCAAGCAGTGATGCCAAGAAAATACTGCTGCCATCATCACAATGTAACATAGACATAGTTTCAACATCTACAAATGCAAACATGTCCGATCTAATAAAAGAACTTGTAGAAAAAACAGGAAAAGAAATATTCTAGGAGGATTTATGGAATTTGTAACGTCAATCCATTGTATGGATGGAAGAATTCAAGAAAAAATCAGTATATATCTTAAGAAAAAGTATAATGCCAAATATGTAGATTCAATAACAGAACCTGGACCTTGCTATGCTCTGTCTGATCGTAGCGACGAAACCGTTGTCGCTTCATTACTCAGAAAAGTGAAACTTTCTATCGAAAAACATGGTTCAAAAGTTATAGCCGTCTCTGGCCATTATGATTGTGCTGGCAATCCCGTATCGAAAAAAGCACAGGAACAGCATATCAAAGACAGCCTAAAATTCTTAAAATCCATATACAAGGACAGGGATATTGAAATAATAGGTTTCTATATCAATGACAATTGGGAAGTAGAAGAAGAGTTGACAATATAAATCTGACAAAAGAATAAGTTCACAAAAACAAAGAAGAGAAAACCTAGGTTTTCTCTTCTTTTATGGCCTAGAAAGTGAAGGTACATAATCTTTTTATTAGATTACAAAATTACCATTCTACTGGTCATCATCGTCATTATAGAAATCATTTTTCATGTCTTTCTTGTTCAAAACTTCAGCTACTTCTGATTTCTCAGGAAGTAATATCCACATAAGTATGTAAAGCATTATTCCTATTCCATAGAAGCAAGAAAACACAAACCACACTATTCTTACTATTGTAGGATCTGTATCGAAATATTCAGCAACTCCCTGACAGACACCTGCTATTTTGTTATTTTGAGTGTTCCTGTATAGTTTTCTTTCCACTTGACTCATCACCTTTCAAATATTTGTTATCTTATTTATACACCTTTTCCCTTAAGTATAAATTAACATAATATTAGAAATGCATTAAGACAAGTTCTATGTTGAAAATATTTAGTTGATTCAATACATGATATTAAGTATCTGGATGCTTCTACTGGATACTAATATTGTGTATTGTAATGAAACTTACTTTTAACATAAACCACCTTGTATTTAAAAGTACTTGGTTGAATGTTTTACTATCCCATCAATCTGCTATTTAGCCATGTTTCCCTTGTAATCTTGTAATTACACTCTATATGGTATGAATCAAGCTGCTCTATGAGTTTTTTCTCTTCCTTATAGAGAACATGTCCTGCATGTTCAAGGGACTTGACTGAATTCACATTGTCTTTCCATACCTGGGCATGTATTTCATGTACATTCAAGGTATTGAAACAATAATCATAGACAAGTTTTCTCGCTTCCCTCATGTATCCCTTTCTCCAGCAATGCTTTGCAATTCTCTCCACTTCAGCAGGAATAATGACAGAACCATCAGGATACTCTATAGGCTTCCACACCCAGTAGGTCCCAATGATTTTTTCTGTTTCATTGCTTATTATTGCCCAGGAAATAATCTGGTCAATTTCGGAATACTTCTTCAAATTTTTCATAGTTTCCAAAACATTTCCAGGAGCATTGTTTCCTGTCCACTTGTGTATGGCTGGATCTTTTGATAGCTTGTACCACTCCGGTGCATCCACAGGGACATTTATCTCTCTCAAAGTTATTCTATCCGACTTCATTGTCGGTATATTTTCTACATTAATCATACTTACACCCCATTCTATGTTTCATTGCTTTTATACCCTCTCTTAATTTCACTATACATTTTCAACCGTCATACTCTTAATTATTGTATCATAAAAATTATACTTTCATGTTATAACTTTTTCATTTTTTTCCAAAGCTAGACCAAAATAAATCCGCTGAAACTTCAGCGGACATACCCTTTAATATTTTATTTATCTGTACCAGGTGTACATATATTTTTCTGGATTTTGCTTAACTCCATATTTCCTTACTTCAAAATGGACATGAGGTCCTGTACTATACCCTGTACTACCTACTGCAGCTATGGTCTTGCCCTGATATACCATTTCTCCTACATCTACATAAA
>CAZFYP010000199.1:0-5375 GCA_964523535.1 uncultured Clostridia bacterium | reverse complement strand
AGATTATTATTTTGTGAAAAATGATATGCAATAATACTTGGAACCAAAGTAAAACCTTTATTCAAGGACACAAGACTGCTGGCAAGGTGAATATTATCCGTTTCAATGATTTTGCTGGGTGTAATCTGAAACTGCTTCAGAAATTGATCTGCAATTTCACGGAGGCCTCGTCCTTTTTTCAATAAAATTAATTGCTGATTGTTAAAGACTTCAGGCAAAAGCTTTATCTTTTCATTTCCCATATTTTCTTTACTACCTTCATTAACAAATGAGGGTGGAATCTGTACGTAAACAGGATTTTCCAAAACGAGCTGATAATCCAGCTCCTCTTCATCATTTTCATATACTAGTGCCATATCAGCTTTACCGCTTATGACCTTTTTTTGAAGTTCGCTCATCCGTTCTTCCATTAATACCAGCTCTACATTTGGAAAAGCCTCTTCAAAAGGATCTAAAATAGAGGGTAATAAGAATTCTCCTGTTATGGATGTAACCCCCAAGGTAATTTTGCCGCTTTTGCTGTCCTTTAAATCCTTTATTCTTTTAGTTACAGATCTAGCTGTAGATAAAACGTCCCTGCATCCCCTAAGATATATTTGACCCGCTTGTGTAAGCTGAAGATTCCCCCTTTCCCTAATAAAAAGTTTAGTTCCTAGATTATGCTCCAAATCAAGAATCAATCTGCTTAGGGCTGGCTGTGAAATAAAAAGCTTTCTAGAGGCTGCTGTAATATTCTTTTCTTCTGCAACCATTAATAAATAATTTATCTGTTTTTCATTAATCATTATTAAACTCCTCTTAAGCTTCAAGTTATATATAACATCAATGTTATGGCTATATTCAAATATTACTATTTTACATTATTATAAATCCTGTTTATACTTAAGTCAAGGAAAGTAATAATCGCAATAAGGAGGATATCAATGGCAAAAGTAAAAGTTTTTATTCCATATGGTGCAGTTGGTTTGAATTGTACAGAAGAAGCATTTGAAGCAGGTTTAGCTATGCAGCCTGATATTATTTCCAGTGATGCAGGTTCTACGGATTCCGGTCCCTATTATCTGGGTTCCGGTCATGGAAAATATTCTATAAATGATGTTAAAAGAGATTTGAAGCGTATGGTTCTGGGAGCCCATAAACTTGGAATTCCAATGACCATGGGTTCTGCAGGAACCTGTGGTTCCGACGAGGGTGTAGACACTGTATATGACTTAATTTTAGAAATCTGCAAGGAAGCCGGTATCAGTAAAAAGATAGCAAAAATTTATTCTCAGCAAAATACAGAAATTATTAAAGAAAAATATCGCCAAGGTAAAATAAAGGTCTTGCAAGGTGGACCTGAAATTTCCGAAAGTACCTTTGATGAATGCAGCACCATCGTAACACTTCTAGGTGCAGAAGCTTATGAAGAAGCCTTTAAAAAGGGTGCAGACATTATCATTGGTGGTAGGTCTACGGATACTGCAGTTATAGCAGCCTATCCACTGCTTAAAGGTTGTGACCCTGCATCATGTTGGCACGCTGCCAAAACTGTTGAGTGTGGTGGTGTGTGTACCAGTGCCGGACTGCAAGGTGGAGTTTTCATGGAAGTTGATGACAAGGGATTTACCATTCTTTCCGTTCAACCCGGAAGTACTGTTTCACCATATTCCGTATCTGCCCATTTGATTTATGAAAACTCTAATCCGATTCAGCTAACAGAACCTGGTATCCAGATAGATACTGCAAATTCAACTTATACTGCATTATCTGAAACTTCTGTACGTGTAGAAGGTACAACCATTAGTCATCAGCCATATACACTTAAGCTGGAGGGGGCTGGTCCTGTAGGCTATCAGACAGTCAGTATGGCAGGTATTCGTGATCGTAAAATAATGCAAGATCCAATGGCATGGGTAGATGCCGTATCTGAAGCTGGTATTGAAAAACTTGAAAAAGTAGGAATTTCTAGGGACAGCTATCATTTTTGGTTGCGTCCTTATGGCTATAACGGTGTATCTGGTATGGACATACCCAAAGATTATGTACCAAATGAACTACTTATGATGTTGACCGTTACTGCAGCAACACAGGAAATGGCAACGCAGATTACCAAAGCATTCAATCCACTGCTATTACATCACAATATTTTTGAAGACAGTCCAATGCCTTCCTATAGTTTTATCTTCTCTCCTGCGGAGATAGAGCGTGGTGCTATCTATGAATTCAAATTATATCATACGGTCTCTGTAGAAAATCCACTGGAACTAATCCGCATTAAATATGAAACTGTTTAGTCATTAAATTTTGGAGGTATGAAATGAATACAATTGAAGAGACTGTAAAATATATACGCAGTAAAAATGCTGGACCATTCTGGTTGACCATTGATGCTTTTTGTAACAGTGTTGAAGATACCAAGAAGGTTTCAGATGCATTTGAAAGAGAACGGATACTTATAGCCAAGACATTTAATGTCAACCCCGATGATCTGCTTATTTTTTGCCTGAATCATATTCAAGTCGCTAAAATCAGCTTGCCACGGGTGCCTGTTGAAGGAAGTCGTAATGAACGTGATATGCACGGTGGACAGCAGTATGTATCATTATTGGATATAATGTGCTAAGAATACCATAAGACGATGCTTCAAGGGCTTATGCACTTTGAACTTTCTTAGAATAATATAGACCTGTAAGTTTCAAGCCTATTGGCTGGAAACTTACAGGTCTTATTTTTATATTAAATTACCTTGACAATTAAAGGACACAGGAGTATTATTTACATATTCCCATATGCGCATACGAGAATAAAGGAGACTATATATATGACTAATTTAGCAACACTTTATAAATTATTATCTGATGAAACCAGGCTACGAATACTGGTACTCTTGTATTTGGATCAGCTCTGTGTCTGCCAGATTTCTGGTATAACTGGTGCACCTCAACCAAGGATATCAAAGAACCTAGCCAAATTACGCGATATGAATCTTGTTGATGACCTTCGACAGGAAAAATATGTTTTTTATCAATTAAAAGCTGTTGATGAAATACTTAAGGTCAATCTTGAATATATTATTGAACATAAAGACCTTTATCCTATAATTTCTTCGGATATAGAGAAGTTAACCACAAAGAACATATATAAAGAATCTTAATGAATCGGAAAATCCTACAATATTCAATAAGATAAAAACACTTGATTAGATTAACTGATTATTAAATCCAATGAAAAAAACAGAAAGGAAATTACGAAAATGAAAAATAAAAATAAAAACAAAATGATATTACTCCTTGGCCTCATGGCATTTCTTGCCAATGGAGATAATTATGCTGCTGCCCCACTGATCATCAACATATCTAAAGACTTAAACCTTACTATTGATGTTGCTGCAATGTCCGTAACTGCTTATATGCTCTCATTCGGCTTATTTACCTTATTATTTGGACCACTATCCGATCGTTTCGGCAAGGTCCGTATTATCAATACAGCTGCTATAGGTACAGCCATATTCAGTATCTTGGGAGGATTCGCCTTTAACTTACCGTCCTTAATCTTTTTCAGAGCTATGAACGGCGCCTTCGGTGCAGGCATATTTCCAGTAACATTAGCATTGGTTGGACAATCCTTTGATGACAACAATCGCCATAAGGCCATAGGAAAAGTCATGGGTTTGATGTTCCTAGGTGGTGCTACAGCAACAGCCCTTGGCGGTATTTTAGCTTATCTGGGATCATGGCGCCTGGTTTATATTGTTTATGGCATAGGTGAACTTATTCTAGCAATTATCATCTTGCGCACATTACAGCGAGACCAGCCGGTTTCTACTACATTCAACTTAATCGAATCCTATAAGGAGCCACTACAAAACTTCAGGTTCATGCGTCTTGTATTTACCATCTTCTTTGTAGGTTTCAGTGTCTTTGGAAGTTTCACATACACAGGTCAACATGTTCAGCAACTTACCGGATATAATATTTTGATTGTTGGTATTATTCTTTCCTTCTTTGGTGTTGGAACAGTTGTTGGTGGTAGGATTGCTCCAAAGCTTAAAATTAAGTTAAAGGGTAACTTCCTGATATTGGCAGGTCTTATTGGTGGCATTTCATTATTCATGCTTTCATCTGTCAGTTCAACATACCTGATTGTTTTGTCCCTATTCGGATTTGGTGTTTCTTTTATATTCTTACAATCAACTCTAGTCTCAACAGTACAGGAAAAACTGCCTGCAAAGAGAGGTACAGCCATGTCTCTTGCCTCATTTAACATGTTTGTTGGTGGAGCAGTGGGTACAAACATAAATGGAAGAATAATGACTACTTTTGATACTTCCCAAATATTCTTCAATGCTTCATTCATCATCTTAATCGCAGGTATCATCTCTGCCTATTTTATTAGTGGATTTGAAAAACGCAGAGCTAAAAAATCTTCAGAAATGGCACAATAAATATATCAAAAAAAGTCTTATTGAAAATCTCTTGAGGTATATCACTATTGACAACAAATATTTCGTCAGACATTAAGGGCATAAATAATTTTTGAGTCACCGGCTCAAGTACATTACTACCATGAATACCAAAAAACCATAATACTTGAATCATTAATATAAATACAATATTCAAAGCCCAAACCTTAAAAAACAAGGATTAATTGCCTTAAATTAATAAACATATTGTTTTAATCAAAAAATACAAAAAGCACCTTCTCAGATGTCTTGTTAGTATCCTTGTCTAATAACTACAACTTTATTAAAATTTAGCGATATTCGATTGGAGCTTAAAGGTCTGGAATATCGCTAAAAACTATGAAACTATTTTTGAAAATGTACTAAGAAGTACTAGGTTTATTCATGCTTTTTGGAATGCCAATTGAATTTGGTTGTTTGATGCCGTAGTCTGATCATATTATATTTTTCTTCTTAGTGTATATACAAGATTATGTGTTTCTCCAAAAAATCGGTTAAGAGATGCGGAAGTTACTACCTCCCAGCCCTCCTTAGCAAGCTCGTTCAAGGTCGCTTCAACTTCGGATTTATTGACTTTTCCAAAGAAAAAACCACCTGCCCAGAACATTTCAATTCGATATTCGTACATAACTAACCTCCTTTACTAAAAATAAATTACTGTTTACAGGAAGATGAATTGATATCAATTTCATATGATTTTATACAAATTTATTTAGTTTTATCTAATACCTCTATACCATCATTATACTCTTATCGGTGAACAATGAAAAGCGAAGTAAAGAA
Organism: uncultured Clostridia bacterium; assembly: GCA_964523535.1. Taxonomy (GTDB): domain Bacteria; phylum Bacillota; class Clostridia; order Tissierellales; family Dethiosulfatibacteraceae; genus Dethiosulfatibacter. The sequence continues at coordinate 148 of CAZFYP010000199.1, read as the reverse complement.
AACTTTTATTCAATTCTCAGCAAACCACTTTCGATACCGTCAATGTTTTCCCGAGATTTTTTTTCAGCCCCACAAAAAAAGAAAAAACATACCTAAATTAATAAGCATGTTAATTTAATTCTCTATGAGAGTTTATTGGTGAAGGCGG
>CAZFYP010000198.1:0-5386 GCA_964523535.1 uncultured Clostridia bacterium | reverse complement strand
TTTTTTGATACTATTAGGATGAGGTGATAGTATGTTTGTAGGGAGAAAAAAAGAGCTTGCTTTTCTGAACAGTAAATATGAAAGTAAGAAAGCAGAATTCATTGTTCTCTATGGTAGAAGACGAATTGGAAAGACTGCGATAATTCGAGAATTTGTAAAAGAAAAACCGCATGTTTATTATTCGGCAGTACAGATAACAGATAGTGTACAATTGAATAAAATGACTGGTATTGTGACTGACTTTTTCAAAGCGGATTTATATAGTGATAGGTTTTCAGATTGGGAAGCATTGTTTAGATTTATAGCAGATAATTCTAACAATGATGAAAAACTGGTTCTTGTAATGGATGAATTTCCATATATGGTAGAAGGAAATATTTCCATACCGTCTATACTTCAAAACACATGGGATCATTTAATGAGTAGTAATAATATCATGATTATTCTTTGTGGATCGTCTATGAGTTTTATGGAAAAAGAAATTTTAAGTGAGAAAAACCCTCTTTATGGAAGAACCACAGGAATTTTAAAAATTAGGGAGTTGGATTTTGAGTCTTCAAGGGGATTTATGGGCGATGGAAGTCTTGAAGATCATATACAGTACTACAGTATATTCAGTGGTGTTCCTTATTATTTGAGCTTGATTGATCCACTTGAATCATTGGAACATAACATAAAAAATAATATATTGAGAAACGGGTCGGTTTTATTTAATGAGACTGAATTTTTGTTGAAACAGGAGTTACGTGAAGTACATCAATACAATGCTATAATTGAATCGGTCGCACTAGGAAATACTAGAATCAATGATATATATCAAAAAACAGAAATTGAAAAAACAAAGCTTCCCTACTATATAAACAATCTGATTGACCTGGGAATAATTATTAAAGAGTATCCTGCAACCATAAAAACAAAGGAGAAGGCAAAAAAGAGATCGGGTTTGTATAAAATTGCCAATAGTTATTTCCGATTTTATTATACTTTCGTATATCCCTATATTTCTGAGTTAATGGATGGAGGAGAGGATATTATTCTCGAAGATGTTGTAATGGAAAGGCTGCCTATGTTTGTAGCACAGGATTTTGAAAATATTTCAATAGAGTATTTGAGGAAAGTTGCAATTAATAAGGAGCTTTCATTTAGACCTGTTAAAATTGGGCGATGGTGGAATAAGGACAGGGAAATTGATATTGTAGCTTATGATTTGAAAAACAATTACCTTTTTGGAGAATGCAAGTGGCGTAATGAAAAGATTGGTAAAACAATATATGACAAACTGGTGATTAAGAGTATGGACATTGATAAAAATCCTGATGGCTATATGTATATGCTTTTTTCGAAATCGGGATTTACTGCAGAATTGAGAAACTATGCTGTAAATAACGATCAGCTTATTCTAGTTGATTTTTCAGGTGTGGATGCTGAGATGATAAAATAGAACGATATGTGCAACGATATCATTATCGTTGCACAAGGTGCTTGTTTGTGGATTAACCATCGGGGCCTGTCAGCTGATAAAATATAGCAGGAAACCTGCCGAGGTAAGGTTTAGCCAACCGCCTCGTACTGAGTCCTTGGAGCCGAAGTGGTAACACTAGGTTTAAAAATGATTATTGAAAGCAACCGGGTTTACATCGAGAACGGAAACAAACCTCATGGCCATGGAATAATTGATCCGGAAGACTTTTCTCCCTATCCCCAAAATCCTAAAATTGCCAAATTCTTTAGCAGCTTAGGAAAACTAAATATGCATAATACCTTTAAGCGTTGGTATTATGGAGCTAAGGTGATTTTCCTTCGCGCATTAACAAATGCTAACGCACTTGACCCTGCAAGCCACCATGCAAGCTACCATGCAAGATAACGATGAAACTGGAAGAATATTGGAGTTTTGCAAAATACCTAGATCAAGAATAGAGATACAGGAATTTTTGAAATTAAAGAATAGAGATTATTTCAGAAAAATAGAAAAGGGATGAAAAGTCCCTTTTTTCACACCTTTGCGCCAAAATGTCAATTAAAAATTAAAAAAACTTGACAATAATTATATAAAAGTATAACCTTGAATTAGGAAAGGTAGTGAGAAAAAGTGAAATATTCAAATATAATTAAAGAGGATATTGAAAAATACTCTGCGCTGAAAATTATTGATGCAAAAAAAATGTATAGAGAAAAGTTTAATCACATACCGGAATTGGCTTTTTATAAGACCTTGTCTAGGATGGCGGATAATGATGAAATCAAAAGAATAACAAAGGGAATCTATTGTAAGCCAAAAGTCAGTAGATTTGGAACGGTTATATCCAGTGAAAAGGAAATAATGGAGTATTTTCTTGGAGAAAAAAAGAACAAAGGTGTTGTTATCGGGTATCAGTTGTTCTATAAATATAGGCTGACAACTCAGGTTTCTAAAGCAATAGAGATGTATTCAAACATTGTAGTGCAGGAAAAAAGGGTTGTGGGAAGTGTAACGGTTTACAAGATTGATATTCGTTTAGATACAAAATTGATTAAGATGATAGAGTTGATGGAAATCTTGCAAGGATACAGGGGTATTGAAGAGCTAAATTTTATGAATTTGATTAAATTCGTAGAGTCGGCGGTTCATCAATTTGATGAAAAAACTGTAGATAAGATCGTCAAATCAATTAAATATAAAAAGAGAACATTAGCTTCTTTGAAAAATGTATTGGACTATTACAAGATTGATAACAGTATAGATAAGTATTTGAATGGAACATCCAAGTATGATGCCATAATAATGGAGGAATTATATGAATCTGCACAGCAAAGGTGAAGTGTTTAATGATTTGATTATGTTGACAAGCCGCTATATGAGTCTTCCGATTGATGCTGTAAGAAAAGACTATTTTATCACCTTAATACTTGAAAATCTTTCAGGAAGTGAGTTTGTTGATAGTGTCGTATTCAAGGGGGGCACCTCTTTGAGCAAGTGTTATCCAGGGACTATAGAGAGATTTTCAGAAGATATAGATTTGACATTTATACCAGAAGAGGGATTGACAGACAAGCAAATAAACAGGAGACTGAAAAGTATAGAAAGAGTACTTATTGGGGGTGCAAAGTCTGAGATTATTAGAGAAGAACGTAATAACAGGAATAAGAGTTCCTATGTATGGTTTACTGATGAAGATAAAGATGCTGAGTTGGTTAAGCTGGAAATAGGGTCAAGTGTTAGACCGCATCCTTATAGCAAAAAGGTTTTAAGGTCATATATTCAAGATTACCTACTAAGTATAAATGAGGGGGAGGCAATTGTGGACTTTCAGTTAGACGATGTAGAAGTAAATGTTTTGGATATTGAAAGAACTTTTATAGACAAAATCATGTCTGTCAAGCGACACTCGATATGTGGTACGCTTAATGATAAGGTCAGACATATATATGATATTGTAAAGCTTTTTCAATTGGTTGAAATCCAAGAATTTTTGCAGGATGAAAGTTTATTGAAGGATATAGTAAAGCTCACTAAGGATACGGATTCAGTGTATTTGGAAAAGAGAAATATTCCCAAAGAATATAATCCGAAGGGAGCCTATGGATTTGAGTTGTGGAGAGATAAATTCAATATTGAGATAAGGGGGATTTATGAATCGTTGCATAAATCACTTTTATATACTGATGTTAAACAAGATTTCAATGAAGCCATTGATGTGTTTAGATTGATTGACCGAATATTACAAGGGATAGATGAGTGATTGATACCTGTACCAGTTTAATCATAGGAACAATCCGTACCTGTTATATTAGTTATAAGTTTATATATCGGTGCCATTCTCAAGAAGATGACCGGTGTTGTCACCCGTGCCTGTCATATTACATAATAATAGAGATATAGAGTATATCTTAGATGTTATTAAGTATAAAAAAAGTACTATAGCATCATTGAAAAGTGTATTGGACCATTTTAAAATTGAGAATGAACTTGCAAAGCATTTGAATTCTTCATCAAATTATGGTGAGTTGGGTATGGAGGCGCTTTATGAAACTGTTTCATGATGAGAACTTATTTCATGAATTGATTACAGAAACAAGTGCAGTTTTAAATATAGATGAAAGTGCTGTGGAGCGGGATTATTACATTGTAATGGTATTAAAAGCGCTTGCAAATAGTGAATTTAAGGATAATGTAGTTTTTAAAGGATATAAAAAGAGCCTATGAAAATTTGCTTCAGCCATCAAGCTGTGGAAATAATAAATTTGAGTTTCATAACATTGAATAGGTAACTGATATCTGCTATACTCTTATTTGGACGGATATTGGATATATGAAATTAAGATGTCTGCACAGGCATCTTTTTTATTTACCTTGCATAAGGTGGATATTGCCTTATATTCAGGGTGTAATGAAGAGAAGTTAATTAAAAAGTGTATTGAGGGGGTAGTATGGAAAGATTTATTGATAGGTTCAAGAAGGGTAGCCTCTATGTAAATATAGTGGCACCGGTGACTGAAAATGAAATGACAAGGGTTGATGGACTTGCTGATGATTACTCAAGCAGGGAATGCATCAAGTTCGTACCGGCCAGTGGTGCTGCTACCAGAATGTTCAAGGATTTGTATGAATATATGGATCATGGAGTAGAGACTGAATATGTAGGCAAGTTTTTTGACCACTTGGACCAGTTTGCCTTCCATGACCATATAAAGGATTCTCTTGACTCAGGGGTCTTGGACAAGGAAAGTGTTGGTGGACGAAAGGGAATTATATCTTGTCTATTGGATAATGAGTTGAATTATGGTAGTTTGCCAAAGGCATTGATTAAAATGCATTCATATGGAGACCAGTCGACTACTCCAATCGATGAACATATTTATGAGGGAGAGCATTATTTGAATAAGGATGCTGTTGGTTTGCATTTCACCATATCTGAAGAACATGAGGAAGAGTTCAAGAGATATACGGAGTATGCTTTAAATGGAAAAGAACATGTAGATATTACTTATTCTTTCCAGAAAAAACAGACGGATACATTGGCTGTGGATATGGATAACAGTCCTTTTTTGCTTGAAAATGGTCAGGTACTCTACAGGCCAGGTGGTCACGGTGCCTTGATTGAAAACTTAAATGATCTGGATGCCGATATTGTCTTTATAAAGAATATTGACAATGTATGTCATAGAAGCCAGGTGGATGAAACCATTGATTCAAAGAGAATGCTGGCCTCTGCCGGACTTGAAGTCAAGGAAGGTATTGATGGTTATATTTCAGCTATATTGTCTGATGACTATGACTTGGATGAAATCGGTGTGTTTTTGAAGGATAGGCTCAATATAGTATGTAAGGATGTACTGACTAAGGAAAGAGCATTGTCGCTGCTTGATAGACCCCTCAGGGTTTGTGGAATGGTGAAGAACCAGG
>CAZFYP010000197.1:0-5411 GCA_964523535.1 uncultured Clostridia bacterium | reverse complement strand
TCATTGAAGGCGGTGGTCAGTTTCTTGCTACAGAAAAAGGCTACGTGTCCCCAGAAGAAAGAGAAAATGGAGTTCGTCTTTCATGCCAGTGCAAGGTCAAGGAAGACATGAGGATAGAGATTCCAGAAGAGCTTTTCAATGTGAAACAGTATCTCTGCACTGTGACGGAAATAGAAGACCTGACGGACAAGATCAAAAGAATAAGACTCGAACTTCCACAAGGAAGCCAACTTGACTACAAACCAGGCCAGTATGTACAAATCCTCACTCCTATCTACAAGGAAAGCGATGAAGAAGTCTACAGGGCATATTCCATAACCACACCTCCAAGTTCTAAGAATGCAGTGGAGCTTTTCATAGGATACATACCGGAAGGCATATGCACCACCTATATACACAAGTACTTAAAAATTGGTGACAAGCTAAACATCATAGGTCCCTTCGGCGACTTCCAGTATGTCCACAGCCACAAGGAAATGATACTGGCTGCCATAGGTACAGGCATGTCTCCAATAATGAGCATACTTAGGTATATGAAGGAAAACAATATAGACCGAAAGGTTACTTTCTTCTTCGGAGCCAGGACAAGACCCGACATGTATATGATGGATGTACTTGAGGAGCTTGAAAGCACAATGGACAACTTCACCCTCATCACCTGTCTGTCAAGGCCTACAGAAACCTGCAACTGGCAAGGTGAAACAGGAAGGGTTACAAATCTCATAGAGAAGTATGTGGAAAACGGTCATAACAAAGAAGCCTATCTCTGCGGCAATCCGCCAATGATAGACTCCGTAGTCAAGATACTCAAAGAAAAGGGCTTTAAGGATGAAGACATACTTTATGATAAGTTCGAGTAGGGTGTGGCTATGCAAAACAACTTACTAACTCTACAAAGTACACCTATTAGAGCAGCTTTGTCGGAAGTTTAGAATTATATGAGGTGAACCGTATCATAAGTAACGGTAAAACTGGTTATACATCTTATGCTAATTATCCTTAACTTTTTATGACAATAAAACTATAGAATAATATTTTAAACTTGAATAGCTTTTAATTGTTGACACTTGTCAATTTTACATATATAATTGACAAGTGTCAATCATGTGGGAGTATAAATCAAATTATAACAAATTTGAAAATTAGGGAGGTACCAAATGAAAAGAAAATTAGCTTTATTAATAGTACTAACAATCATTCTTAGTACAACAATCGTTCCAGCTTATGCTCAAGAAACAAGTACAATAACAATTTCTGATCAAGATAATTCATCAAAAATTGTTGTTTCATACAAAAAAACAATCACTAAGTACTACTCAGACTATTATTCAATTCCTCAATCTATTTACTATGAGGAATACAAGGATGGCACATGGTTCTCAGGCACCTTGTTTCTAGTCAGTACCCAAGTCAGTGGTAATGGTTGGCTTGCAACGTTTACCGGCACACTTCAAGGAAATATGTAGTCCAATTCAGTACTCGCTCCCACAAAACAGGAATAGCCGATGACTATTCCTGTTTACAATAATTTGCTTCATTTAATTTTCCTTTTTAATATCCCTACAAAAGACACATCAAATATATCACTTTTTCCTACTCTATTTGCTTCAACACATTTGAGATTTCCTTCAAAAGTATTTCCATCGAAATCATTTTGATAATACATGGATTCCTGATAGTTGTTCTTCGCCTCGTCCCAGGTATCGTAACTTATGATATGTGTATATTCAAAACTATCTACAGTATTGTAGTCAATAACCACTTCTACCTCTTCATTTTCAGGCAAGCTGATCTCTACATTTTCTATTTCTGTGCTCTTCGGTTCACTTTCCTTTGTCACAGGGTTGCATCCAACCATTACATTCATAGCTAAAACCAGAGATAGAACCATTACAATCAAAGGGAATCCCGTTCTTCCTTGTTTATCCATTGTTATCTTCTCAATCCTTTCTTTGAAAATTTTATCGTTTCCTAATATGAGATGACTTGCCAAATATTTCTTGTATTTCATATCATACGCAGCGGTTTTCACCATAGCATTAAAATAGCTCAACTTAGCTTGTCTATCCCGCCTTGACAAAACATATTCGTCGCAAGACAGTTCACAGTATCTCAGCGTTATCTTCTTGAACAAATGTATCAAAGGATTGAACCAAAAGATAACTGCAACCAGGTTTATAACAAATTTGATTAAATTATCCTTCCTCTTATAATGATAATATTCGTGCATTACAACCACTTCGAATTCATCTTCTGTATAATCCAGCCCTTCAGGTAACAGAACTATGGGATTAAACACACCAATAAGAGCCGGAGACTTGAACATTGGAACTTTTACAAATTTTAACTCGCTAAACTCTTTTCCAGCAAGGATTTTCTCATTTTTCTCTTCAAATATCATTTTACCACATCTTAAAATATATCTTTTCAATCTTAATTGATTAACAACAGCCATCAAAGTAATTATACATATACCAATTATCCATATCACCAAAATAACATGAACAAAAGTGATGGATGTATCAGGTTCACCTATTCCGTTAATTCCAGCCGTTCCAACTATACCAACAGTATCAATGGCTGATTCCATATCCAGAGTTTCAATATTCAGATTAATTATCGCTTGATGATCAACGCCTGCAACCGGTATCAAAAACAATACCATTAAAAGTACCCATGCATAGTATTTTTCATTTCCATTTGTTCGACTAAATACGTTATCAAGCATTCCCATTATTATTCCTATAATAGAAACAATCATATGATGAACTATAAAGACCATAATATACCCCCATTTTGCATTTATTCATTAAGTTTTTTCTTCTGCTCCTTAATCCACTCTTCCAAATCAGTCAATTCATCAATATTAATATCATTCAGACAAGATGCAAGGTTAACCAATGAATGATTATGATAATTTGACATAAAGTGATTTGTTTCATATTCTAAATAGTCTTTTTTTTGTATCTGGATTGAAAAGCTCCGTTCTTTTCCTGTTTTTGTGGTACTTAAATGCCCTTTTTGAACCAGCCTGTTCAGTAAAGTACTCACAGTAGCTCTTGTCCACTTTTTTTGTGGTTTCAATTTACCCAATATCATATTGGTAGTAACAAAATCTTCATTAAAACTCCAGACAATGTCCATAATCTTAAATTCTGCTTCTGACAATCTATTCATAACATCACCTTCCATAAATATTGTATTACAATAATTGACATTTGTCAATTATTGATTTTATATTTTTTTCTCGAAACTATCCTAGCTGTTATTAGCGTAAAGTTACTGTAGTAAAAATTTAAAAAGATACATGAAATAATCAAAAATAATAACATCGATAAATCGATAAAAAAGAGCGCTATTAGCATATGTACAGAACAATGACTTATATCAAATTTAGTTTTTTCAATACCTTCCAGCATTAACCTCAGTTTTGTAATAAACTGTGTTACGGTGAACCGTATCATAAGTAACGGTAAAATTGGTTAGGTAGGTAGCTAACAACTATAGTTATATCAAACTCATACTGTTGTGCTATAATTTAATTGTTGCACAACAGTAAATATAGTTGATTAATTACTTAACATTTTCTTCTATCCAAAATGAATTATAAAAGTTCATTTTATCATTTTCAATATCCTTTAATATTATATAATGCTTCCTATTAATATTGACACGATTTTTCTCAGGAAAATCAATACATATGATTTCTTCATTATCATCTGAGTATAATCGGTATTTAGATACACCAACCATTCCACCAGTCTCTATAAATCTTAAATATCTTGACTGCATCATCATAGAAATGAACATATCAATTAATTCCTCGTCTTCTGTAACATACAGCCTTCCATCACCAGGATGTCTCGCTTTAATCATTTTAATTTCATCATAGCTATGACCAATTATATTCTCAAAACCATTAACTAATAGAATCACCCAAACTAATACAAAAATAATTCCAATCACTATTCTTTTTTTTGATTTCATCTCCACTCCTGTTAAACTGATTATTTAGTTATGACAGAATAACTTGTCAAATATTGAATTGAATAATTCCAGTGTTATAATACCTTAAATACTGTATGATATAACACAAATCCGGAGTAAATGTACAATTCAGCGAATAATCAAATAAAACAATTGCTAATAAAACAAATTTTGCCTGGGAACATTTTACATGAAAAACTGATATGATTACCTGTTGAAAAGCAGCGCCTCATTATCCCTCATTAGGCAAACTATCCATATTTGAATAGGCTATCTGCCAATAACAAATTACTCCATAAACTATTCAATTTAAACCATAAAAATATTAGCTCAATTTTGACCGAATTTGTAGTTCTCTGCCACTGGATAGATGAAAAGAGTTCCTGCAAAACACACTGGCTTAATCTAGACATAATTATCCATAACAAGGGAAAAGTATTATTCAATACTTTTCCCTTGTTAAATATATCAATCAATTTTAAATGTTGTCATTAAAGCCGTAGTATAATTTCTTCCATACGCTAAATAAACTGTCTTTGTAGTTGTAGAGTGATTATCATGAACAATCATATACTGATGGTTGTCAGAGCTACCATTATATGTATACTCTATATATCCGACTCCAGTTACAGAATGGTCACCATAGTAATCCTGATCTTCTATAGACAATACATTCGGTCCATAATATGATATATCGTTTCTATAAACATAGAACGCAAAACTATCGTTTAAAGCCCAACTTCCATAGTTAGTGCTTGTTGCGCTAAATCCTAAGTTTTCTGCATAATCTTCTAAACCATCATCAATTTTGGTTGTAGAAGTTGAACCTGCAACTTCTCCAGGGTTATGGTGAGTATCCATAGTATCAAATAAATCAAGTGCTACATCAGTTTGAGTTGTTGGCATTAAATCACTATATGTAGAACTACTATTGGCCCACCATGCAATTACATTAGAACCAGCTGTTGGGGAACAGCCTATCCAATGAGTTCCATCATACTTCCATTGATTTAAATCAGGAACATCTGAAAGGTACTCTTCCACCTTACTATCATACCCTGTTTCCCAGTTATCTGGATCTACATCTGTCACACCATCACTAGTAGTTCCAATCTCTCCAGCAGTATTTTTCCAGAATTCTTTTATTTTGTCAGATTTTTCTTTTGAAATTTTTTTACTTTCTAAATTAACTGTTTCTCTTTTTAGCTTTATTTCTTCTCCATCTTGAAATTTAATTTTTTCACTACCATCTTTCATTTTGAACTTAACTGCAAAATTACCTGGAGATCCTTGTACAATCTTTTCCTCGACGATTTCTTCATTTTGTAACAATACAGAGATGATTATCTCAAACCCATAGAGTGCCTTCTTGTAGTTCTTTTCATCGACTGCTTTATTCAGCATCAATTCATCTAAAATTGTAA
>CAZFYP010000196.1:0-5422 GCA_964523535.1 uncultured Clostridia bacterium | reverse complement strand
AATTCAAACCGTCTTCATTAATGAAAAATTACACTTTCTTAACATATGCTCTTTTACTTGTCATTTCCAACTCATCTGTTGGAAATCAATTCCATATATCACGCATGATGTTCATTCTTCAAAACCAGTTTTTTCAACACCTTCAGCATCAACCACAGTTTTGTAATCAAGTGTGTTATGGTGAACCGTACCATAAGTAGTCAATAAGCCGAGTATGTTTGTGTCACTATTACTATAACACATCCATGTTGTATTATGAAAATCACAAAAGCTGATTTCATTTCTTAAGATCAGTTTTTCTTGAAATAACAGTTCCATCTATGTTATTATTGAATCGGACGATATGTAATCGACCGAAAGAGGTGGACGATATAATGGAACTCACAGGTGAAGCTAAAAATATAGAATATAAACAAGAGTACTCAAAAACAATATTAAAAACGATTTGTGCCTATGCAAATTTTCATGATGGCTATATTATTCTAGGTGTAAAGGATGATTGTACAATAGTGGGAATTGAGAAGACTGATGAGCTTAAGTTGAGTATCGAAAATGCTATCAATGATACCCTAGTACCAAGTCCTTATTATGAGTTTGAAATAGAACAAGTGGGTGATTTACAACTTCTTCTGATTAAAGTATATAAAGGAGATCATACACCTTATACTTATAAAGGTAAGTCTTATATGCGTCGTGATACATCTACCATCCAAGTGGATATGGTAACGAATCAAAATTTGATACTAGCAGGCAGAAACTTGGGTTATGAAGACTTGGCGTCACCATCACAATCTTTAACATTTAAATATTTTGAGAATTTAATGAGAAAGCACTTTCAAATCAATTCGTTGTCCGATGATCTAATGCGTACTCTAGGACTGATTCATGATAGCCAATACAATATAGCCGCCGCACTACTTTCAGATGATAATCCTATTGAGAGCTCTGTTGTGCAACTTGTTGCTTTTTCAGATAAAGGTGTTGGCAAAATAAAAGACAGACAGACTCTGAATTCAAAGTCTGTAATAGAGCAATTTGATGACTGTATGGCTTTCTATAAAAAGCATATAAATGTTGGAGAAATAATTGAATCAGCCTATAGAAAGACTATTGAAGATGTTCCTTATATTGCCTACAGAGAAGCAATAGCAAACATGCTGGTTCATAGAGATTATTCTGTAACTGTTGATGCCAGAATTGAATTTTATTCCAATCGAATCGAAGTTGTTTCTCCTGGAGGACTGCCTTTAGGAATGCTCAAAGAAGAATATATTGAAGGAAAACTATCTAAACCAAGGAACAGAAAAATTGCAGATATATTCCTTCGCCTGAAAATTATTGAGAAGCTTGCGACAGGTATAAGGCGAATAAAAGAGCAATATATTAATCAAGCAATAAAACCCGGTTTTCTGGTTAGTGAGAATGCTGTAATAGTTGTTTTGCCCTATGTAGAAGAGTCAATAAGTCTAAAATACAGTTCAGAAATAAACAAAAGGGATATACACATATTAACTGATAAAGAAAAGAGTGTTTATAACTTGATTTTGCAAAATCCGCTGATTAAGAGAATAGATATTCAAAATCATATTGATCTTGAAAAATCCCAAACGATTAAATTGCTTAATAACCTTCGAGATTCAGGATGGATTATCAAAGTTGGTAATGGACCTGCAACGGGATATAAAGCATTGGAATAATTGATCCATATCGACCGATCGTTTCCGTTCGATATTTAATCGTCCGAAATCTACCGACCGATTCTTCATAATTATGAAGAATCCATACTCAAGCAGAGCATGGATTCTAGATTTGTTTATCTTTATTTAGCATGATAAAAATTCATGTCCATTGAAACCCGGTATTTCAAATCAAGCTAAGAGTCAATTTTTCCAACACTTACAGAGACTAACTCTGTTTTGTAATAAAGTGTGTTACGGTGAACCTTATCATAAGTAAGTCTATAAGCCGAGGCGGTTATTTCATAGGGCTACAATAACATACTTTTGTCGATATTAGGTGTAATCCTAATCAATCTATTGAATATATTTTTTCCAAATCTACAAGCTCAGCATTCAGTTCTTCAGCTCTATCGATAAGTTCCTTTGTGAAACCGGATTTTGAGAACAAATAATAGTATTTATTCTCATATTTTTTTATTAGTTCGCTTTTCTCAACAAGCTCATTGAATATTTTTATACCTGTAGGTTCATTTCTCCACTTACATTCGCAAAAAATCGCATTGTTTTCGTCTGCTGCAATTATATCTATTTCCTCTTGCCTTTTTTTAACAGGATTATTCCCCCACCACCTACCTATTTGACCAAACAAAAAGGGCAAATCCAATTTGGCATTTTTCTTCATAAGATACTGCATTGAAATCAATTCAAAAGTAATTCCCATATACTCATTCAACCTTGGAGCTACAAACTTATCATAAACAGATGATGATAATCCTGTTGCTATACTACTCATGTTTTTGGGAATGAACTTGTACCAAAATCTAAACATTTGATCTTCAATCAGGTATATTGTCTTTCTGCTTCCACTCTCATTCAGTGGCTTTTCCTTCTTTATTATTCCCAGGGAAATCAATGCATTTATATATTTAGAACACTTATTGCTTTCGATACCGTTTCTAGTAGCGATTTCATTCAATCTGGATGCTCCATTTGCAATTGCTTCAATTATTCCATTATATGTCGATGGTTCCCTTAATTCTTGTTTCAACAAGTTAACCGGTTCTTCATACAAATGCCCGGATTCACTCAAATACAAATCCTCGATATTCTCTCTCACAGTATTGCCTGTGTCCACCCTAGATAAGTATTCAGGAATCCCTCCTGTTGCTCCAAACAAAATTGCTTTCTCCTCATTTGTATACTCATACAAAAATTTGGCAGATTCATAGTAAGTGAATGGCTTTATTTTAAATTGAGCTGTTCTTCTTCCATATAGAGGACTCTTGTATCCTAATACCTGGTATTCCATGAAGCTCATGGAAGATCCACATAGAATCAAAAACAACTTGCCCTCTTTAAATTTCAAATCTATATGTCCTTGAAGTACTGATGATATGGATCTGTTACTACCAGCTAAATATGGATACTCATCAATAACAAGTATCATCCTTTCATTTTCAGATATTTTGCTAATATAGTCAAATGCTCTTTCCCAATTGGTAAATACTGCATTTCCTTCCATATCCTCTGATTTATAAGCAAAAATATCCCTGCTAAAATTTTCCAAATTCCTTTCTTCGCTGGCTTCTCTAGACATAAAATATACTGCGTTCTTACCTTTGCAAAATTCTCTGATAAGAGTTGTCTTTCCTACTCTTCTCCTTCCGTATATTACTGCAAATTCAAATTTATTGCTCTTATACATTCTATCAAGCTTCTTAAGTTCTTGTTCTCTTCCAATAAACATAGCATCACCTCGATTAACAAACTCATAAGTTTGCAACTTATGAGTTTATAGTATCACGAATTAGATGAAAAAGCTATACTGATTATAGAATACTGCAAAAATTAAAGATAATAGAAATGTTGCAATAAATCAAATCAACTTCAAAAACACATGCTATTACTAAATATGTTTTACATATTTGAGCTTTTAACCCGATGTTCCTAATATCTTAAACATCGACCTCTGTTTTGTAATAAACTGTGTTACGGTGAACCGTATCACAAGTAAGTCTATAAGCCGAAGTTTAGTGAATTATGGAAATCGTTCCAATAATAAATATCATTCTAATAGTTGATTCCACCATTCTAATATATTATAATAGTATTAGAATGTATCAAAATATTAGAAGGTGTGTAAATTGAATCTAAAAGAAGGATTAAACATTGAATTTAAAAGACAATATGTGAAAGACTTAAATAAAACGGTCGTTGCCTTTGCAAATACTAGTGGAGGAAAAATATATATTGGCGTTGATGATTATGGAGAAGTTGTAGGATTAAGTAATCCCGATGAAGAGTTACTAAAACTCACCAATTCTATCAGGGATACAATCAAGCCTGATGTAACACTCTTGACTTCAGGTTCAATAGAATCCATTAATGGTAAAAGTGTTATTATATTAGAAGTTCAAAAAGGTGCTTCATGTCCGTATTATTTGGTAAATAAGGGGATACGCCCCGAGGGAGTTTATCTCAGACAGGGAGCATCATCGGTTCCAGCTACAGAAGCAGCTATCCTAAAAATAATTAAAGAAACAGCCGGTGATAGTTATGAAGATTTGCGTTCACTTCAGCAGGATCTTGCATTCGATACCCTCAAAAATGAATTTAAAGAAAAAAATATAGAACTGGGTGAATCCCAAATGAAGACACTCCATATCATTGATGATAATGAATTGTATACAAATCTAGGATTTCTTTTGTCAGAGCAATGCCAGCATACTATAAAAGTTGCTGTATTTGAAGGAATCAGTAAAGAAATATTCAAAGACCGATATGAGTTTTCAGGCTCCGTAATGAAACAAATGAAAGAAGTATTTTCATTCCTTGACAGATACAATCGTACACATTCCACAATTGAAGGACTGGCAAGAAAAGACACAAGAGACTATCCTGTAGTTGCCATAAGAGAATCCCTTCTCAATTCTATCGTTCATCGTGACTATTCTTTCAGCGGCAGTACTCTTATAAGCGTTTTCGATGATAGATTGGAATTTCTGACAATCGGTGGACTTGTAAAAGGTATAACAAGGGAAGATATTATGATAGGAGTATCTATCTCTAGAAACAAAAATCTAGCAAATGTATTTTATCGTCTGAAATGGATTGAAGCATATGGAACAGGAATTGTGAAAATACTCAATAGTTATAAAAAATATACTGAATCTCCAAGAATTGATATTACTGACAATGCATTCAAAATCACACTACCCAACACTCAATTCTCAGATAAACCAAATAAATTATCTGTAGAATTTAACGAAAGTGAACAAAAAATATTGAACATGTTTCATTCAAAGCAAATAATCAAGCGTAAAGATGTTGAAATGGAATTGTCAATATCACAACCAATGGCCATTAATTTACTCAAAAAACTTTTGAACAAGTCTGCAATTATTAAAGTGGGACAAGGAAAAAATACACACTACACATTAAAATAGTTCATAATTACTAAAAATCCATACTTCAGTTGAGTATGGATTTTTGCTATAAGTCTTAGAATCTAGTTTCTTCAATGTCTTTCAGTATCAACTTCAGTTTTGTAATAAAGTGTGTTACGGTGAATCGTACCATAAATAAGATGCTACAATATATTTAACTAAAGCACTATGTAAGTAAATATATTTCAATTTATCAAGCTGCTGTTTTTAGGTTGTTTTAAGGTTCATGAATTATACTATGTATACCATAAACATTGAAGGAAGGTGTAATCATGAAAAAAACAATATATTTAATTG
>CAZFYP010000195.1:0-5470 GCA_964523535.1 uncultured Clostridia bacterium | reverse complement strand
AACGGCGCCCCCTTGCTCAACAAGACAGGCGCGCGCGTCGAAAGCAGTGTTTCCGCAAACAGCGGTCCAAGCGCCGCGCACGCGGCGGCGCCTAAAACTTTATAAATTAAGCAGAGCAGATAGTGACCATACAGTGTTGCCCGCGTGGAAAGTTTCCTTAACCATTTACTTTCCTTTGCTAGCGCGATCACTTCAGTAACAAATCATATTCATTCTACCATATCTAATATAAAAACAGTAATATTTATATGGAAGAAGGTCTTATTCAATTGAAAATTGGCAAAAAAAAAACCCGGCATAGCCGGGTTTTAAATTTATATAGGTTGTTATTGTGAATGCTATATTATGTTTCTCTTGTAGTCTAAGTACATTTGTCTTGCAACTGTCATCTTCTCGTTCATTTCAATCTGAAGAGTTGAAGCAGTTTCAAAATCTTCCTCGACTATGGCTGTTCTTATTCTAGAGAACAAAGATTTAATAGCGGTGCTGTCCTTCATAAGGTCAACTCTAAGGGAATTAAGTTTTTCCCAGTTGATTACATCTATATCTGTAGCAAGATCTGTATGAAGCTTGTCGAAGCTTCTAAGAACTGCCATGTTGTTTGGAATAATTCTTCCAACAAGCTCTGTCGCCCACTTGTCAAGAGTAACAAGCTTGTATGACTCTATAAGAGAGTCAGTGAATACTCCACCAACCTTAAGTAGTTCAGTTCTGGCTCCACCATGGTTAAGTCCCTGTACATTTTCATATACTGTTGAAGGAGCCTTTCCAAAGATTGCAAATCTTTCTTCTTCAGTGTAATGCTCGAATACATCATCTTCACTTCTGTACATCTTGTCCTTCTCAAGATAGAAACTATCTGTTCCTACATCCTTTGAGATCTCCTTCTCAAGTTCAGCCATTGAAAGACCTGATTTTATAGTAGCTTCTATACCGTCAAGCATAGCCATGTAGGTAGATGCAAGGACCAAGTAAGTGTTTGACAAAGGGTTTGGAGCTCTAAGCTCGAATCTGGTAGCCATTGGGTTTGTAAGGTCTCTTATTACACCTGCAAGGATTGATCTGTTTCTTGAAGGTATTTCTTTTGTGTGTCCAAGTGATGTAACTACACATATAGGAGCCTCAAATCCAGGCTTAAGTCTGTTAAGTGAGTCATTTGAAGATGAAACGAATGGATTAACAACATCATAGTTTCTCAATAATCCCATTAATGATCCATATCCTATTTCACTCAAATATTCTTTTGTCATGTCTGCTGGTGAGAAGAGGTTCACGAATTTACCTGACTTAAGCTTAACTGCAGCTCCAAAGTGGGTATGCTCTCCGTTTCCTGCAACTCCTTCAAGAGGCTTGGCCATGAATGTTACCTCAAGTCCGTGGCTTCTGAACAAGTCTTCTATTATTTCTCTTGCAATGATTTCATTATCTGCACATTGCATTGCATCTGCATATTTCCAGTCTATTTCAAGCTGCTCCATTACGTGCTTGAGTCTTCCTGTTGTTCCAACTCTGCTGGCTATACCACCAACTTCCTTGTGTGCCATTTCAGGCTCAAGTCCGTATTTTCCAAGCTCAACTATACATTTTTCCATTACTGTTCTTACTACACCGTGAGTTCTCTTCCAGTATTGCTCCTTAAGAGTCTGTGAAGTTGAAAGTTCTTCAATATCAGCTTCATCATCAGGAGTGTTTACCCAAAGCTCAAGCTCTGTAGCAGAAGTCAGTACAACTTCGTCTATATCAGCAACATCAAATCCAAGACTCTTTGCAAGTTCAGGCTTAGCTTCGAAAATTTCAATCATCTTTCCTTTAAATACATCAACTGTTCTCTTAAGTATTGATCTTGAACATACTTTTTTCTCGTCATGCTCAAGGAATGCAGGTATCTTTAGGGATCCTACAGGAAGTCCGTTTTGTTCACAGTGGTATTCGTAGTTGTAATCTACAAACCACGTGCTTTCAAGGTCTGGTACAAGGTCAACCCTTGCGTTGTTAAGAGTTGCTATACCCTTAAGGTCAACTGAAGATCCGTCTGTCTGAATTCCATATTTAAGCATTGTTTCCATATCTTCAATGAATAATTCTACTGGAATCTTTTCATCTGTTCCATTTCCACCGATATCAATACCCATAAATGATACAAACATGATTTCGGGGTGCTCATTCAACATTGCGGTTAAATACTCTTTCTTTTGGTTTTCCGGTTTAACGTAATAAACTCTGTTCATAAATTCCTCCTGATAATGAATGTTATGAATAAAATATTATCATATCTTTCGTGTATTGGCAAGAGCAATTATGAGAGGAAAAGGTTTTACCTGAAAAAAATTAACAAAAAACACTCTAAAGCGAATGCTTTTTGTTAATTCAAATCAAAAGTTCGTTTGAAACGTGTTTTCAACAGCTTTTTTGAGCACTTTACCAATAGACTCGTTTATTACAAGGTCAGCCCTGGCATCAAAAGGTGTTCCCGATTTGTTTATCAATATGAGGTTTTTTCCCTTAAAGTATCTGATGAGTCCGGCTGCCGGATATACTACAAGTGAAGTTCCTCCTACAATGAGTGTATCTGCATTTTCAATATAGTGGATTGCCTTGTCTAGGACCTCTGTTTCAAGGCCCTCTCCGTAAAGAACAACATCAGGCCTTACCAGTTTTCCACACCGATTGCACTTGGGCACTCCTATTGAATCAGTTATGTAGTCAAGATCATATTTCTTGTGGCATGAATTGCAATAGTTCCTTTCAACGGAACCATGAAGTTCAAGAACCTCTTTGCTTCCCGACTTCTGATGAAGTCCGTCTATGTTTTGAGTTATTACAGCCTTCAAAATACCTTCATCCTCTAGCATAGCAAGAGTCTTGTGGGCATCGTTTGGCTCCGCCTCAGGATGGAGTATGTATTCCCTGTAGTATCTATAAAAGGTTTCAGTATGATTGTTGAAAAAATTTATGCTTAGCATCTCTTCAGGAGAATGATTGTATATCTCCCTGGCACTATAGAGTCCTTTTTCCGACCTAAAATCCGGAATATTGCTTTCAGTGGAAACTCCTGCTCCACCAAAGAAAACCATATACTTGCTGTTTTTTATTATTTCTCTCAATTTTCCAATCTTATTCATTTTCATCACCATTTCCAAAACAAATCTCAATAAGAGTTTCTGGATTACTGATAAGATAATCCGGCTCCAGTTCTTCAAGACTCTCCTTGTGATTATATCCCCAGTCAACTGCAGCTATATCGATGCCTATATGCTTCATAGCCTTCACATCTCTTATTTCATCACCAACATAAAGAACCTCATCCTTGTTCATTCCATACTTTGCCATAAGCTTCAAAAGTTTCTTTTCTTTTCCCCTAAGCCCCGTATTTTCAATAAAGGTAAACATATCAAGATCATGCTTGTTTATAAACTTGAATACATTCTTCTTGGAATTGGAAGTCAGCACTCCAACCATTATGTTGTTACTTTCCATTTCCTTAAGTACATCCTTCATGTTATCCTTGCAAAGGTCTATGTTTTCAATCATACCATGAAGAACCTTTCTTCCCCTTCTTAATAATCCGGGAAGATCCCATTTTTTTATATCAAGATGGTCAATAGCCTCAAATGCACTAAGCTTTTTAAGCTTGTAGAGTTCATCTTTTGACACTTTTTTTAATTTAAATTTGTCTGCTAGATCCAGATATATGGTGAACACCATATCTTCAGTGTCTGCCAGCGTTCCGTCAAAATCAAATACCACATATTTGTATTTCATAAATACAACTCCGTCAACATTATTATAGTTATACATTAATACTATATCACAATATCTGATAAATAACATTGGTAAAAATGTAATTTTTTGACTATAATAAAGTGATAGCAATTAAGGAGTAAAAATGAATAAGTCAAATAAAAAGAAAGATAGTATAAATAAGTTAAAGATAAAGGAAATAATAGTAGTCGAAGGAAAAGACGATGTTTCTGCAGTAAAGGCAGCTGTGGATGCTGAAATAATAACTACAAGCGGACTGGGAATAACAAACAAGAAACTTGAACAAATAAGAAAGGCTTCAGAAAAAAGAGGCATCATAGTTTTAACTGACCCTGATTTTCCCGGAAAGAAGATAAGATACTGGGTAAGTGAAAACCTAACAAATGTAAAACATGCCTACATATCCAAAAGCAATGCACTCAAAAATGGAAATGTCGGAGTAGAAAATGCCAGGCCGGAAGTGATAATAGAAGCCTTGAAAAGTGCAAGAGCCATTCTTACAGATGAAAAGGAAGAATTCACGAAAAAAGACATGGTTGAATATGGTCTTACGGGATATCCCAACTCTTCAGAAAGAAGACAGGTACTGGGTCAACTATTAAATATCGGCCACTGCTCGGGAAAGCAATTTCTAAAAAGACTGAACAACTACGGAGTTACAAGAAGAGAATTTGAAGACGCAATAGATAAGGTGATAGAAGATGATGAATAGAAAACTACACGACCCAAGCACCACAAAGGAAATTTTAAAAAAATACGGTTTCAGTCTAACAAAGGGACTTGGTCAAAACTTTTTGATAGACGGTAGGGTAATAGAAAATACATGCGATGCTTCCGAAATAAGCAAAGACGACTGTATTATTGAAATAGGACCGGGAATTGGTACCCTGACACAAGTCCTCTGCGAAAGAGCCAAAAAAGTCGTTTCAATAGAAATAGATAAAGATCTCAAGGAAATACACAAGGAAACACTTCCATATGACAATCTCAAGATCATATATGAAGACTTCATGAAAATGGACCTTGAAAAAATCATATCAGAAGAATTTGGAGATTCTAATGTGAAGGTGGTAGCCAATATTCCTTACTATATAACAACTCCAATAGTAATGAAGATACTCGAGGACAGGATAAAGGTTGACTCAATAACCGTTATGATACAGAAGGAAGTTGCTGAAAGGTTCCAATCTCCTCCGGGAAGCAAGGAATACGGCGCCATCTCTGCCGTAATACAATACTATGCCAAACCTGAAATTAAGTTTATAGTTCCAAAGACAGTTTTCATCCCTCAACCTAAGGTTGATTCAGCAGTCATTGTAATGAATATATATGAAGAACCACCAGTGGATTTGAAGGATGAAAAGTTGTTCTTCCAACTCATCAAGGGAGCTTTCGGTCAAAGAAGGAAGACAATCATCAATTCCGTTTCCGGAACAATCAGAGAAATTGACAAAGTCGAACTGAAAGAAACTCTTGAAAAGCTTGGATACAACCCAAGCATAAGGGGAGAAAAACTTGGAATTGAGGATTTCGCCCTCATATCTAACAGTCTGTCTGCAAGAAAGGAAAACTGATGACAAATACCTTGTCAATCAATTATCATATATGACAATTGCGTATTATTGTTTTTTCTGATATAATTTATTGAAATAAAACTAGGAGATGTAAAAAACTATGCCACAGTTAAGTACTCATCTGCATTTCACAA
>CAZFYP010000194.1:0-5489 GCA_964523535.1 uncultured Clostridia bacterium | reverse complement strand
AAATCCAGCATGGCATCAATGTTGGGGCATGGACGGATGTCAGAGTGGATACGACGGTCTGTGGTGGAATTACAGCGGTTAGAAAGATTGTATCACTGGCGGAAGCAAACAACATGAGAGCGGAACTGCAATCCTGGGGTATGACGATTACACAGGCTGCAAATCTTCATGTCATGTTGTCTACAAATTCATGTACATATTGTGAGCAGGCATATCCCTATGAACCATTTGAAATTGGATCGAAAACAATTATAAGGATTGATGAAGATGGATATGTTTATCCACCTGACGGAAATGGTTTGGGTGTTGAAATGGACTGGGAAGAAGTTGAAAAGATAACAATAAAAAAATATTTGTATAAATAATTAGGAGGTAAATTTAATGAACAAAGTTGATAAGAAGGTATTTATACCTGCGTATTTGGTGCTGATACTTGTAAGTCTGCCGATTATTATCAATCCGGAAGGAAGTCAGGCTGCGATAGGCAATATTCAAAATTTTTTAATTACCAAACTTGGTTTTCTATATTCATGGTACGGAATATTTGCATTGGTTTTCGTAGTATGGGTATCAATATCAAAGTATGGCAAGGTTAAGCTTGGAGAGGCAGATGAAAAGCCTGAATTCAGGACATTTAGTTGGGCAGCAATGCTTTTCTGTGCCGGAATCGGGGCTGGAATCATATACTGGGGAGCAATAGAATGGGTTTACTACTATCAGGCACCACCATTAGGTTTTGAACTTGGATCATGGCAGGCGGCGGAAATCGCAGCAGCATACGGCATCTTCCACTGGGGTCCAGCAGCATGGGCAATATATTCAGTATCTGCATGTGCAGTGGGATATATGTTCTATGTAAGAAAGAAGCCGGTTCTTAAAATTAGTGAAGCCTGCAGAGCTGTCCTGGGAGACAGAGTTGATGGCTGGTTGGGAAAAATAATTGACATAGCCTTCATGTTTGGTCTTCTTGGAGCGACCGCAACGAGTCTTGGTATCGGAGCACCACTTGCTACGGCAGGACTGGCTAAGGTTATAGGAGTAGAGATTACTTTACCGTTCCAGTTGCTGGTAATAGGAATAATAACAGGATTATTCGCAACAAGTGCATTTTTAGGACTTAAAAAGGGCATCAAGGTCCTCAGTGATATAAACGTTTATCTTACCTTTATATTGGTAATATTCATATTCGTTGCGGGAAATACAGTATTCATGATTAATATGGGTTCTACTGCAGTAGGAAGGGTTATTCAGCACTTCCCACAGATGATGACTTGGCTTGACCCTGCAGGGGGTTCATTGTTCCCACAGTGGTGGACAGTATTCTACTGGGCATGGTGGGGAGCATATGCTCCATTTATGGGTATGTTTATAGCTAAAATATCCAGAGGTAGAACAGTGAGGAACATGCTACTAGGAGCAATGGGTTTTGGTACTCTTGGTTGCGTAATGTTCTTTGCAATTCTAGGTAACTATGGTATGGACCTTCAACTATCAGGAGTCATGGATGTAGTAGGCGAGCTTAATGCTTCTGGTGGACCTGAAACTGTTATTCATATATTTGAAAACATGCCCCTCGGCAATTTGGTGATTCTAATAATATCTGTAATATCAATAGTATTCATGGCAACAACTTTCGATTCTGCATCTTATATTCTTGCATCGGTTTCTCAATACGAGCTTAAGCAGGACGAGGATCCTCAAAGATGGTTGAGATTGTTGTGGGCATTCAGTTTGGCCCTTGTACCCATAGGCTTCATGCTCATGGGCAGTCCGTTGAGTGTACTTCAGACAGCTTCAATAGTAGCTGCATTACCTGTATCGGTAATTGTAGTAATAACAGCATTCTCATATATCAAGATGGTCAATGAAGACATGGGAGATACCAAGAAATCAGATTCAAATATAATAGGTTGATTTTATGGACAGAGAAATAGAACGTATAGAATTCATACCAATTGATGTAAAGGCTACAAATTGGAGTGAAAATACTGTAATAGTAAAGGTTACTGATAAAAAAGGCAGATATGGACTGGGAGAGGCTGATGGCCCTCCCGGTGTCGTGAAGGCATTCTCAGAAATTGAAGATGAACACAAATGGTTGAAGAATGTATGCAATGTTTTGATTGGAAAGGACCCACTTGGATTTGAAGCAAACTGGAATGAAATGTATGAATCCATCAGATGGATAGGCATGAGAGGTCTAGGAATGTTTGCGATATCAGGCATAGACATGGCTCTTTACGATCTTGTCGGCAAACAGTTCAATGTCCCTGCATACAAACTTCTTGGTGGAAAGCAGATGGAAAGGTTTACTCCTTACTTCACTCTTTATCCATCAATAGGTGCAGATGCGGAACTATCGGATATTATAAATGCCTATAGACCGATTCTTGCGAAAACAAAAGAAAAAGGATGTAAGGCAGTCAAAGTTTGTATTATGCCAAACGACAAGGTTTCAGACCGTGACATAGTGGATTATCTTAAGGAACTTAGAGAGATAATAGGATATGACACAGACATGATGGTTGATTTTCTCTATCGGTGGAATGACTGGCAGGCTGCCAAAGGGACACTTAACAAGCTTAAGGGAATAGATTTATATTTTGCTGAAGCATGCTTGAACCACGATGATATTGAAGGTCACAGAAAACTTGTTGAATCAGTTAAGACTAGAATCTGCGGAGCAGAGATGTCCACTTCAAGATTTGAGGCTTTGCAATGGCTTAAGGAAGGACATGTTTCAGTAATTCAGTCGGATTACAACAGATGTGGTGGGTTGACAGAACTGAGAAGAATAAAGGAAATGTGTGACCTTCATAATGCCCAACTCATGCCTCACAATTGGAAGACTGGAATTACTGGAGCGGCGGCTAGACATTTTTCCATAACAAACAGAAATGCCCAGTATTCAGAATATCTTCATTCGGATTTTTGGAATGGAGAGCTTATGCAACTTGTAGCCAATGAACCACCAATTGTTGATGGATGTCTCGAGGTAGGTGAAAAGCCGGGTCTTGGCATCGAGCTTAATAGAGAATTTTTTAAGAAAACGACAGGCAAGGATATTGAAGAGTATTGATATTGCAAAAGAACAAATAGTAAAAGGAGATTGCTATGGCAAGTATAAAGGAATCGTCAAGAGAAATACCTGTAATTAAAAAAGTTGATCTTGTTGTAGTAGGTGGAGGGCCTGCAGGAGTTGCAGCAGCCACTACAGCATCTGAACTGGGTGTGGATACATTGATAATAGAAAAAAATGGATTTTTTGGAGGAGCAAATGTAGCAGGATACTCTGGAACCATTGGAGGACTATATTCCTCTTCAGTTGAAAATGAACTGGAACAGTTGGTTTTCGGTTTTGCAGAGCGTTTTGCAGACAAGTTAAGGGAAAAAGGAGGTATTCTAGACAAGGTACCCTTTGGACATACTGCTCTTTCACCCCACGATCCCCTCGTATGGAAGGAAACTGCCGACGAACTTGTGAAAAATGCTGGTGTTGACATATTGTTCCACACAATGTTTGTTGAACCGGTCATGGAAGGCGACTGTGTAAAGGGAGTCATTCTCGAAAACAAAGATGGAAGGGTTGCTGTTGAAGCGGACTATTTCATAGATGCATCTGGAGATGGAGACCTGGCGGCAAAGGCGGGTGCATCATATAAATATGGGAAAGAAGGAGATATCCAGGCAATGACTATGGTTTTCAGGCTGGGCAATGTGAATTGGGCAAAGGCAAGAGACCTTAAGCTAGAAGACGTATGGAAAAAGCTGGAAGAAGCCGATAAAACAGGAAAATATAATCTGCCAAGAAAACATCCCTTTATATTTCCAGCTCCAATAGCTAACCAGGCTGTAATGAATTGTACTGCAGTAATTGCAGAAGATGGGAGAACCTTGTATCCCACCAAAGCAGAAGATCTTACATATTCTGAACTTGAAGGAAGAAAGCAGATAAGGGAATACGAAAGATTTGTAAAAGACTATGTAGAAGGTTTCAAAGATGCCTATGTTTTAGATACTGCAACTCAGATTGGAATTAGACAGAGCAGATCCATAGAGTGCAAGTATACTCTCAAGAATGATGATGTTGTTAATGCCAGGAAATTTCACACGGCAATAGTGAGAAGTGCATGGCCCATAGAAATACATGGCGGTGTTGACGGAGTCAAGATTGTGAATCTTGATGGTGATTATTACGAGATACCATTTGAGGTCATGATTCCAAAGGATATCAAGGGAGTGCTGGTTGCAGGAAGATGCATATCAGCTGAGCATGAGGCTTTAGCGTCAGCAAGGGTTGTAGCTCAGTGTTTTGAAGAAGGTATGGCAGCGGGGATTGCAATGTATCTGGCAAAAGAAGAGCGGATAGAACCTGATGCAGTGGATCCTCAACAGCTAATAGAAATGATGAAGGAAAGAAATTCAAAACTTGATTAAACATAGCAGTTAAAACTTAAAAAGAGGCAGCTCATATCCTTTTGGACATGAGTTGCCTCTTTTTTTCTTTTGAAAGACATTACTTTTTTGACTTTTCTTCCTTTATGACTGTTTCAGTCAAGGTTGTATCTATTTCAACATGAAATTTGTCGGAATAGTTTCTTCCCCATTTGTACATGGATTTCAAAACAGGGACAAATACCTTTCCTTCCTCTGTCAGTGAATACTCGACTTTGGGTGGTACTACAGGGTAAACCTTTCTGTTTATAAGTCCATTTTCCTCAAGGTCCCTAAGTTGATGTGTAAGCATTTTTTGAGTTACTCCAGGGAGCCTTTTTTTTAATTGACTGAATCTAAGAGTACCATTTCTCAGATGCCATAAAGTGACGCATTTCCACTTTCCTCCAATCAGGTCGATTGACAGTTCCAAAGGGCATCTGTATATTTTATCGGATGCTCCACTCATAATAATACCTCCTGATATTACAGTTTCCAAATAGTATGTATAATATAAAAATATAGCAGGTATATTTACAGTGACTACATTTGGATATTTTCTCTAAGGATATAATTTATCATACAACTATATGAAGAAATAAACAAGGACAATTTTATAAAAGAATAATTGTTTAATATAAAATTATTGTTAATGCTATATTATAGCTCGTTTTAAAAAGAATATATTTGGTATTTTATACCCTACTTAGTATCTTTAAGGATACTATAATACAAAAAAGTGCATACTTGTGCAAAGTGTTACAATAGATTAATATTAACTTAAAGCAACGAAGAAACCCAAAAAAGAGTTATATAAAAGCTGTAAGAGAAGACGGCTTAAAAATAGAGGGAATCTATAAATTATATTTGGAGGAAAACATGGAAAAGGTTAAGGTATTAACGGCAAGTGAAGCAGTAAAAATTGTACAGGATGAACAAACACTGATAACTAGTGGATTTGTAGGTAACGCTCTTCCTGAGGCTTTAAACAAGGCCTTTGAAAAACGATTACTTGCGACAAGATCACCAAGGGACATTACGCATTTCTATACCTC
>CAZFYP010000193.1:1503-5599 GCA_964523535.1 uncultured Clostridia bacterium | reverse complement strand
TTGTTGATAGATGCAAAAAAAATATGGAACCGATAACAAAGATCTGAATATCAGGTCTTTGTTTTTTGTGAATCATCATACTTTTACAACAAAACACTCCCGGCATATCCTATATGCCGGGAGTACTGTTTAAAATCATAAAATCTAACCTTCAAAATACTCTAATCACTGTATTTACAAATATTTATTTAGGGATAATCAAGCAACTATATCCATGTAAAGAATTGAAACTTCGTCTAAAGGTAGGATTCTACCTTCGACAGGTGAGCCATCTGTACCGTTTTCCTGAATATAATCTATGAGGACTTCGTCAAGACCAGGGTATTCACCTGTAATATCTGCCTCTTCAAACATCACATATCCGTCTCCACCTGCTGCCATGAAGTCATTTGTTGCCAATGAATAAGTCATTTCCATATCCATAGGTTCACCGTTTATTTCAACGGAAACCACTCTGCTTCCAGCTTCCATTGATGGATCGAATACTACATCCATGCCTGCAATATGCGGGAAAGCACCTTTTGCTTCAGGGTAGTCACTTATACCTACTTCCAGTGCAGCTACAATCTGCGCACCTGTAATATCCTTTGTTACCACATAGTTACCGAACGGAAGAACTGTAATCACATCACCTTTTGTAATATCACCTATGTCTATGGAGGCCCTTATTCCACCACCATTTGTAAATGCTATGTCCGCACCTGAAACGTCAAGCATTGCATCTGTAATAAGGTTGCCAAGATTTGTTTCACCTGTTCTTACATCTGCTCTCTCACCGTCAAGGTGAATGTCTGTAGAACCTACTACTACAGATGTTATAACATCATTTTCAGCTTCTATCTGATCAATAAGAGCTATTATGTCAGCATCCGCTTCCATTTCCATAGCTTCTTCCTTAGTGATGAGCTTGGCAGATTTCATTAGCATTCCATCCTTTAGCTCAAGGTTTACTATACCTACATTCTTTGTATATTCACCCGCCTGAACAATCAATGTATCATTTATCAATCTTCCTGTTTCCATAACAGTATGGCTGTGTCCATCTACTATTACATCTATTCCATCAACATACATTGCAACCTTTTCACTTGTACACATGCCCTCTACACCAAGGTGTGACAAACATACGATTATGTCAGCTTCATCCTCAAGCTGGGCTACCATCATTTTAGCTATGACAACAGGATCAAAGAATGTAAGTCCCATTACATTGTCTGGATGTGTCATATATGTAGTGGCAGGAGTTGCCAGTCCGAATACTGCAACCTTGACTCCGTCATACTCCATTATTTCATAAGCTGGTAGGAAGGATTCATACTCTTCAGTAAATACATTTGAACAAACTATTGGAAAATCAGCCATTTCGGCTAGCTCAAGAAGCCTTTCCTGTCCATAGTTGAAGTCATGGTTTCCTGCAGTCATGATGTCATAACCTACAGCATTCATTATCTTCACTATGCTCTCACCGTCATTAAGTGTAGCTATGGTCTGGCCATGGAATGCATCACCTGCATCCATCACTATAGTATTTGGATTCATTACCATTTCATTCTTGACAATTGTAGCAACCCTGTCGTAACCCATTCCTGCATAACTGCCTTCAGACACCCTTGAATGAATGTCGTTGGTGTGTACAATGGTTATCTTCACCGATTCTCCACCATTTGCTGCCGGTGGAAGCGGAACCATCATACCCGATCCATCAGGAATCTTTAGCATTTGACCAGGATAGATAAGGTTAGGATTTGTAATACTGTTTTCATCAACAATATCCTGAACCGTTACTCCATACATATCAGCTATCTTGTAAAGAGTATCTCCACCCATTACTTCATAACTAGCTGCAAATGCAGGCAATACCATAGTACTAATCAACATTGTTAACACGATAAAAAAAACAAGAAACTTTTTGCCTTTCATTAAAAAGGACCTCCCTATTATTTTAGTGTTGTGTCAATTCTCTCTGTACCTTTAATTATACCACTATAATGAATCAATTTAAACTTTATATAGAAAACAATATAGCAAATTAAGCTTTATGAATATTTGACTCAAATATTCATCTTTTGCAACAAGAAAAAAACCGCGCCTTACAACGCGGTTTTCATATCATGGGTCATCTTAATGATGCACTATCACTTGCTTTTTTTCTTGTCCATAAGGACCTGTTTCATTTTTTCACTGGGTTTAACATCACCATAGACAAGAAGCTTTTCCATAAACTTAATATGAGGATTTTCAAGTCCCATTGCAGTTATTCTCCATTCAAGAGGTTCTCCTATCAATGGTTCATAAATCATATAACCAAGGTTTGTAATGTACATATTTTTTACTCTCATATATGGAGCTATTTCTGTAATTTCCACAACATCCCTCAAATTATGAGATTTGAATCCTTCACATAAAATACTATTAATGATTATATTTCCATCATCAATTTTCAGAATTTTTTTTGCTTCCAGTGAATTGATTACATTTATCAAGTTTTCATTTTGTATTATGTTGTCCATGGTTTTTTGATTGAGTTTGAAAAAATTCTTGCTGTTTATCTTTTCCACCAAAGCTTCATTCATTAGTTGGTCAATTCTTAATTCCTTATCCTTATCAGAGTACTTGATATAATTATTATTGATAATCAAAAGGGATAAAATATTGAACTCCTCATTGCTAATTGTCCATTCTTTGTGAAATTCACTTTCTTCCTCAATTTCCAACTCTCCAATAATTTCATCCTTGAACCATGTATTGAATATTGACTGATTAAAAGGATATTCGATACTGTAGATTTTTTCATCCCTGCTTATAGAAATCAGCACACCAATATCATTCTTATAACTATAGAAATGTTCTTCAAATGGATTCTCAGATGCAGTCTTTATTTTTATAGTTCTTTCAGGAGCATTAATTATATTGAATACAGTTTGAAGTTCCCTTATCAAACAAGGCTTGCCCTCTTCATTCCTCCATATGGCACCATCTTTTATGAAGTTATTCACAATTTCTGCATGTATTTTTTTATTTTTCTCAAATGTTTCCCTGTCAAATCCCATAATACCATTCAGGGCCGAAAATGATTTCATTCTTCTTCTGCTTACAAGGGACAATACCTGCAATTCTTCTTTGCTTAGCGCTAATATAGCCATTACATACCTCCTTAAATCCAGCTTCCAAGCCAGGAACTGATTTTTTTAACTCCATTAACAACATTGATAACCTGTTCTGTGGCTTTTTTACCTACATAGCATCCAGCCCTTTTTATAGCCCAGGAACCCTCTGCAGGTTTCCATAATTTTTCATTTGTCTTGTACATTCCATCGTAAAATTCATCCGATGTTACAACATTATCAAAGTCTTTTTTGAAATTAGGATCATATGCTGCCTCTGCTGCAAATTCAGTCAAATTATCCATTTCCTTCCATGTTCCTCCGTATTTACCCGCATCAAGCCTTTTTGAAACATCATCGGTACCATTATATAGATCTGTAAGCTTGTCGATAATGAAGTTTGCTCCTCCCTGAATGGTTTTACCGGGACTAAGGATATTTCCAGCGTCACTTCCTCCTGCAAATATTGTAACCAAAGTATCCATTATTACCAAAGGTAGAGCACTGGGATTATTTAATTTAAGATCAAATGCCAGACTCTTTATCTTATTGGACAAGAAGGATTTGACCCCAGCATAAACTACATTGTCACCCATTCCAACATTGTCAAATGCATCCTTTAAAATGCCTGCAGCATCCATAAGACCGGATATGGGACTTCCTTCCGGCAAGTAATCTCCAAAAAGATCATTTGCCACTCCCATATAATCCCAGGCTTCGTTGGCCGTATCCTCGGCAGCTTTTTCAAACCAATCAGGTACAAGGCCATCATAGGTGTCAAAAATTTTGTCCATGATATCTGTTGTTAATACGAAATCCTGTCCATTGCTTATTGCATCTCCAATTTCTCCGGGAAGTTCGTATCCTTTTTCAGCCCAATCTTTTAAAACTTCCAATTGATCTTCCGGATCACCAAACATTAAATCTTGAAGGTCTTCTAAATGTTCAAACATTTCCTCTTCAAATTTTTCTATGAATTCTTCATCTTCTTC
>CAZFYP010000193.1:0-1403 GCA_964523535.1 uncultured Clostridia bacterium | reverse complement strand
TCTTCATCTTCTTCATTGTCATCAGATTCTTCGTCGTCTTCCGTTTCCTCAGTAATTTCTTCACTTTCTTCTACTGGTTCTTCATCTGATTCTTCAACTTCTTCTACCTCTTCATTTTCAGTGTCAGAATAATCTCCTTCATCACTGTAGTCTTCCAAATCGACATATGGACCTGTAAAATCTCCTCCACCAGTCACAATACCTATTAGTCCACCAACTCCAGCTCCTATGCTAGGCGGTAATCCTATTGCGGCAGCAGTACCCGAACCTTGACTTCCAATCCAGTTTTTAGCTCCTCCAACTTCATCCGCTCCACCATCATCAGCATAAGCCTTCAGCATATAAATAAACGCTATGTTAAGCCCAGCCAAACCAAAAACGAAAAGCTGTGCCGCAATCTTATTTGTTTTCTTAAACTTAGCCAGTATATACATAGCAACCATAAATCCACAGATCAAATATATATATAGGGGCTTTTCATTTAGAAAGGAATATAAAATCATGGATGCAATTATTGCCAGCTGAAATGCATCAAAATATATATCATTAAATTCTGCCTTTTTTCTTTTAAAAAACCTTGCAAAATCCTGATATCCAAGTTTTATTACCAGATAACTTATATCAAATTTGAATGATATTATAGCCAGGACAGCACCAATAAGCAAAGTATAGGCTATAGCTGTATTTTTGATTAATACTTGTCCCAATAATAAAAATACAAGAGTACATAAGGCAAAAACAGAAATAAACCTTCCTTTCTTCGAAAACATTGATTTTACAAGCCTTACTGGTCCGGTAAAAATTCCTCCTATAAAATTGCCAGGTCCTATACTTATAATTCTTCTTATGACCGAAGTAATAAGATATGCAGATATTGTCCAAAAGACAGTCCCCCTTGCTTCATTACCGACAAGGGCCAGTGTCTTATCCAATGTTTTATTGGTACCCATGGCAAATCCACCATTTGGGAAAACCACCAAATATGTGTGGACCAAGAATGAAACCAATACAATCACTCCAAAATATAACAATTTCTTTGGTAAATTCTTGAAAATACCTTTAACTATCAACACTAATAGTTGAAATAGAGTCTGTGGACCCTGAGGTGGTTTCTTAATCTTTATTGTGTCTTTTATCCACTCTCCATTGTCGTTTCTCATCCAGTTTCCATCCTTGTCAACCTTCCACTGAACACCATCTTCTGATATGCCTGAAATTTTCCCAACAGCTTTTTCAAACTTCTTCTCTTTTATTTTGCCCTGGTCCTTCTTTTCTTTTAATAGCCGATACTCTTTCAATGCCTTTTCCAATTTCATTCAATTCACTCCTTTCATTTTATTAATTAATTAATAAATAGACGTCAGTCTTTTTGACTATGGAAATACCTTTCTTTGTTGCCAACC
>CAZFYP010000192.1:0-5679 GCA_964523535.1 uncultured Clostridia bacterium | reverse complement strand
AATTCCAATGAAGGAAAACACTTTAGCCCGGAAGAAATATATGAAATAGTAAAAATAAAGCATCCGGAAATCGGACTTGCTACAATTTATAGAACCTTAAAATTATTTGAAAAGATTGATATTGTTTATAAATTAAACTTTAATGATGGTTGTAGTAGATTTGAATTAAGTCATATTGAAAATGAATCTCACAGACACCACCACTTGGTGTGTCAGGTATGCGGCAAGATTGAAGAAGTAAAAATTGACTTGCTCCAGGACCTTGAGAAGATCATTGAAGATGAATACGATTTTAATATACACAACCATACTCTGAAGTTTTACGGCATTTGTAGTGACTGCAAAAATAGGAGGAAAGAATGCAAAAAGGAAACGACAAAAAATTAAAACTGCTTCCACTTGGAGGAATGGGTGAAATCGGTAAAAATATCACAGTACTTGAGTACGGAAATGATATAATGATAGTTGACTGTGGTATGGGATTCCCGGAAGATGATATGCTGGGAATAGATATTGTTATACCTGATATATCATATTTGATAAAGAATAAGGATAAAATAAGAGGGATTGTAATAACCCATGGTCACGAGGACCATATAGGAGCAATCCCATATCTGCTTAAGAAACTGGAAGTGCCTATCTACGGTACTAAACTTACAATCGGTTTAATAGAAAAGAAACTTATAGAACATAGACTGGACAATAAATGTCTACATGTAGTAAACCATGATGACAAGATTAAACTGGGATGTTTTCAGGCACACTTCATCAGAAGTAATCACAGTATACCTGATGCTTCTTGTATTGCAATAACAACACCACTTGGTGTTATATTCCATACAGGAGACTTCAAGGTGGATTTGACGCCTGTTAAAGGACTACCCATAGATCTACATACCATTGCCGAATACGGCAAGAAGGGAGTGCTTCTGGCACTTTCAGAGAGTACCAACATAGAAAGCCCAGGATATTCATTGTCTGAAGCTTCATTGACAAATAATTTCATTGACCTTTTCAAAAAGGCAAAGACAAGGATATTTGTAGCAACCTTTGCTTCAAATGTCCACAGGGTACAACAGATAATAGATGCTGCAAAAGTATTTAAGAGAAAGATAGTAATATCCGGACGAAGCATGGTCAATGTAATTGATGTTGCAACAAACCTGGGATATCTTGACCTTAATCCTGATATGATAGTCAATATAAGAGATATAGGCAAGTACAAGGACAAGGAACTTGTAGTAATATCCACGGGAAGCCAGGGCGAACCAATGGCTGCCCTGTCAAGAATGGCAGCAGACGAACATAGGCAAATAGAGCTACGCGAAGGCGATACGGTTATAATATCTGCAAGTCCCATACCAGGAAATGAGAAACCTATCAGCCAGGTAATCAATCAGCTTTATGAAAAAAACATAGAGGTCATTTATGACAAACTTTATGACATCCATGTATCCGGACATGCAAAGCAGGAAGAGCACAAGCTTATGCTTGCCCTTTTAAAGCCTAAATTCTTCATCCCTATACACGGAGAAGCAAGACACCTAAAGAAACATGCTGAGCTTGCTGAAAAGATGGGTATAAAGAGTAAAAATATCATGGTAATAAAAACAGGAGACATGATTGAAATCACCAAGAAGGAAATGAAATTTGATCAGAAGATACAGTCTGGAAACATTATGGTTGACGGTCTTGGTGTAGGAGATGTAGGAAACATAGTACTCAGGGACAGAAAACATCTTTCTGAAGATGGTCTGATCATAGCTGTCGTAACAATAGACAGATCTACAGGTACAGTATTGTCCGGACCTGACATCATATCAAGAGGGTTTGTATATGTTAGGGAAAATGAAGACCTAATGGTTGATTCAAGAGCTGCAGTTCAATCCGCCCTTGAAAAATGCTTCGCAAACAACGTAAGGGAATGGTCCGCCATTAAATCAGCCATAAAGGATTCACTAAGCAAATTCATCTACAATGAGATCAAAAGAAGACCAATGATACTTCCTATTATTATGGAAGTTCGGAATTCGTAAACGAATTCCAGGCTCTAATGAAAGTTTCCTTTAACGCATAGCACCAGCGCTTCAAGGGGCTATGCATATTAGACTTTCATTATATGCTAAGAGCAATATGCAATCCACACAGAAGTGTCTCCCGACACTTCTGTTAAAACGTAGAGGTAGATATGAAAAAGTCTGCAAAAACAATTCTGATTCTAATAATAATTGCAGCTGTTGTATGGTTTACTGCTTGGAACTATTACAGTAAAAATATACAACCAGTAGCCATTGAAGACAGCACTAGTCTTGTCTTCAATGTTCCCCCAGGAACAAACCCAAACAGCATAGGGAATATACTGTATGATAACGGCCTAATCAGTAATCAAACAGTATATAAAATATATCTGAAGCTTAATGACAAGGGTTCCTTGTTCAAGGCTGGAGACTATGAAATGTCAAAGTCAATGAGTCTTGATGAAATTTGCAGTCTTCTAGAAAACGGCAGCAATATCAATAAAACTGTTAATATTACTGTACGTGAAGGACTAACCCTCATTGAAGCAGCAGAAGAAATCAATGACCAGCTCATAATAGATACTGACAAGTTCTTGAGTCTATGCAACGACCCTGGGTATTTTTCTATTGACTACAAATTTTTGAATGCAGAGAATATTAAAAGCCTTGAAGGATATCTTTATCCTGAAACCTACAATGTTTATCTGGATTCAGACGAGGAAGCACTTATTAGAAGGCTACTTGACGGATATAAGTCAGTATATGATACTTACATTGCAGACAGTATTGATGACAACAATGACTTGAACACTATAATGACAATGGCATCAATTGTTGAAGGAGAAGCATTGGAAGACTCCGAAAGACCCTTGGTTTCATCTGTCTTTCATAACCGAATAGAGCTGGGATGGAAGCTTGAATCCTGTGCTACTGTACAATATGCACTGGGAGAGAGAAAGCTCAGACTGTCCTATGACGACCTTGAAGTGGACTCAGCATACAATACCTATATGTATGACGGCCTGCCTCCTGGACCCATAAATTCTCCAGGACTTGAATCAATAAAGGCAGCACTGAATCCTGAAGAAACTGATTATTTATTCTTTTTGGCAAAGGGAGATGGATTTCATTATTTTACAGATGATTACGATGACTTTCTGGAAGCTAAAAGAAAATATATAAACTAGGTGAAAATATGGAACTTATAAATAAACGATACATACCTGAATATTTGAGAAGCCTAATTGTTGAAGATGACCGTAAAATGGCCAAATTCAGACTCCAATGCGAGGAACAAAAGATACCCATTATCCACAAGGAAGTAGGTCAGCTTATCAAGCTTCTCATAACCATGACCAAGACAAAAAGGATTCTTGAACTTGGTACGGCAGTAGGTTACTCTTCAATTATGATGTCTAAAATCATAGACTCTCAAGATGGCCTAATCACTACTGTAGAAAGAAGGCAACTTTTCATAGACCAGGCTAAAGCAAATATCGATCTTTACAATCCACCTACTCCCATAGAAATCAGGGAAGGGGATGCACTTGAAATACTTGATTCAATTGAAGGGGAATATGATATGATTTTCCTTGATGCTGCCAAGAGTAAGTACATGGACTTTCTTCCAAGATGCATGGAACTTCTTAAGCCTGGAGGTATAATTGTATCAGATAATGTACTCTATAAGGGAATGATAGCAACCGACACCCTTGTAGTGAGAAGACAGAGAACAATAGTAAGAAAAATGAGACAATACCTCAAATTCATAAGTCAACACCAAGCACTGGAAACATCCATACTTCCTATGGGAGATGGGGTATCCATAAGCTACAAAAAGTAAATTATTGAAAATATAGAACTATCAAATAAAATAACTATTAATTGACTAAGTCACTGTTATGCATAAAGCCAGAAAATTCAAGTGTTTTTACATACTGAAATCTGGCTTTACATGTTTTTTAAAACTAGAGACAATTATAGTTTGTAAGGAGTAAGAAATGAAAAGACCTGAAATTTTAGCCCCAGCAGGAAATCCTGAGAAACTGAAGATGGCTGTAGAGTATGGAGCGGATGCAGTATATTTTGCAGGACCACAGTTTGGACTGAGGGCAGGAGCAAAGAATTTTAAGCATGAAGATATAGAAGAAGCTGTAGAATACTGTCACGACAAAGGAGTCAAGGCCTATGTTACACTTAACATAATAGCCCATGACAAACACTTTGAAGGACTGGAAGAATATGTTGAGTTCCTTGAAAAGGCTCAAGTAGATGCTCTTATAATCGCAGATCCTGGAGTTATGGCTGTAGTTAAATCTGTTGCACCTGATATGGAAATACATCTTTCAACCCAAGCAAATACAACCAACCATATGACAGCCAACTTCTGGTACGAC
This sequence comes from uncultured Clostridia bacterium, assembly GCA_964523535.1. Classification (GTDB taxonomy): domain Bacteria; phylum Bacillota; class Clostridia; order Tissierellales; family Dethiosulfatibacteraceae; genus Dethiosulfatibacter. The sequence goes on along the minus strand of CAZFYP010000192.1, from coordinate 1,265 downwards.
ATGGGAGTAAAGAGGATAGTGCCGGCAAGGGAACTAACCTTTGAGGAAATAAAGGGAATAATTGAAAACAAGAAGGATGATCTTGAAGTGGAAGCCTTTGTACATGGTGCCATGTGCATATCATATTCAGGCAGATGTCTTCTAAGCTCCTATATGACCAACAGGCATTCCAACCTAGGAGACTGCTCACATCCCTGCAGGTGGAAATACAATTTGGTTGAGGAGCAGAGGCCAAATGAATATTTTCCTGTAGAAGAGGATGATAATGGCACCTTCATATTCAATTCAAAGGATCTTTGCATGATAAACAACATTCAGGACCTTGTTGATTCAGGCATAGACAGTTTTAAGATAGAAGGTAGAATGAAAAGCGCCTACTATGATGCTACAGTTGTAAGGTCCTACAAGAAGGCACTCAATGACTGTCTTGAAGGAAAAGACTTCGACGGATACTGGTATGATGAAATCAAGAAGGCCTCTCATAGGGACTTTACTACAGGCTTTTACTATGGAAATCCAAGAGAAGACGGTCAACTCTACACTTCAAGCTCATATATAAGGGAATATGACTTCATAGGACTTGTTAAGGAATATGACAAGGAAAAAGGAATAGCCCTTGTAGAACAGAGAAACAAGTTTTCCGTGGGAGACCAAATAGAAATCTTCGGCCCTGACATAAGACACTTTGATTTCAAGGTTGAAAAAATGTATAATAGTAAAGATGAGGAAATTGAATCGGCGCCACATCCTCAGGAATTAATCAAACTTGAAATAGACAAGGAAGTAAAACCCTGGTACATATTGAGACGGGTAGTTAAGAAAAAGGTATGATTCTTTATTCCACAAATGAAGGGAGCTGATTAAATTGAAAAAACCGATTTTTATAGGCATAACCGGAGGCAGTGGTTCCGGCAAGACAACAGTTGTAAAGAAAATAAAAACTGCCATTCCATCAAAGAGCCTGACCGTCATAGAGCAGGACTCATATTATAAGGACCAAAGCAATCTGTCATACCATGAAAGATGCAAGACAAACTACGACCATCCCTTTGCCTTTGACAACGACCTTCTTATAAAACATCTTGAGGACCTTGCAATTGGAAATACTATTGCCAAGCCCATGTATGATTATGAAATAATTTTTGTCGATGACGGCTCTACTGATAAGACAAGAAGCATCATTGAAGATTTGTGCAAAACAGATAATCGCGTTAAGGCTATTTTCAGCTTGCGGAATTTTGGATACTCAAAGACAGAACCATTTT
>CAZFYP010000191.1:3621-5721 GCA_964523535.1 uncultured Clostridia bacterium | reverse complement strand
GTACTTTAATGGGAGGTGTAAACATGCACGTAAAGAAAGGCGATAAAGTAGTAGTGGTTTCCGGTAAGGACAGAGGCAAGTCTGGTAAGATATTGGCTTGCATGCCTAAGGAAAATAGAGTTATCATAGAAGGAATTAACATGCTTACAAAACATAAAAAAGCTAATAATCAAATGCAGCAGGCTGGTATCATCCATCAGGAAGGTCCGGTAAATGCTTCAAATGTTATGGTTTACTGTGAAAAATGCAAGCAGGGTGTTAGAACTACAGTTAAAGTTCTAGACAACGGTAATAAAGTAAGAGCTTGTGTTAAATGCGGAGAAATGTTCGAATAATTCATTGAAAGGAGGTACAGACAATGGCTTCAAGGTTACAAGATAAATATAAAAATGAAGTAGTGCCGGCTTTAATGGAGAAATTTAAATATGACAACATTATGCAGGCACCGAAAATCGACAAGGTTATAATCAATATGGGAGTTGGCGAAGCTAGGGAAAATCCTAAGGCTTTGGAAAGTGCAGTTAAGGAAATGACTATAATTGCAGGCCAGAAACCAGTTATAACAAAAGCTAAAAAGTCGGTTTCGAACTTTAAACTTAGAGAAGGTATGAGTGTAGGTTGCAAGGTAACTTTAAGAGGAATGAAAATGAACTATTTCCTTGACAAGTTCATGAATATTGCACTACCTAGGGTAAGAGACTTCAGAGGAGTATCAAATAAATCTTTCGATGGAAGAGGAAACTATGCTATGGGTGTTAGAGAGCAGTTGATTTTCCCTGAAATCGATTATGATGAGATAGATCAAATCAGAGGTATGGACATAATAATAACCACAACTGCCAATACTGATGAAGAGGCAAGAGAGCTTCTAAAATTAATGGGAATGCCTTTTACCAGGTAGAAGGAGGATAAAATGGCTAAAACGTCACTAAAAGTTAAGCAACAAAGAAAACAGAAATTTAGTACAAGAGAATATTCTAGATGTAGAATCTGTGGAAGACCACATGCGTACTTGAGAAAATATGGAATTTGCCGTATTTGCTTCAGAGAATTGGCTTATAAAGGTCAAATCCCTGGCGTAAGAAAAGCAAGCTGGTAATCTATAGTATTAATGAAAGGAGGTTACATAAATGGTAATGACTGATCCTATTGCTGATATGTTAACAAGAATCAGAAACGGAAATCATGCAAAACACGAATCTGTTGATATCCCGGCATCAAACATAAAGAAGGAATTAGCTAATATATTATTGTCTGAAGGATATATCAAGGGATTTGATGTAATCGAAGATGGAAAACAAGGTTTAATCAGAGTTGAATTGAAATACACAGATGATAAAGGCAGAGTAATCACAGGAATTAAGAGAATATCTAAGCCTGGATTAAGAGTATACGTAAGACAAGATGAAATACCAAGAGTACTTGGAGGACTGGGCATAGCGGTTCTATCTACTTCAAAAGGCATTCAGACTGGCAAAAATGCCAAGAAGCAAGGAGTAGGCGGAGAAGTAATCTGCTACGTTTGGTAATTTACACGAGGAGGTGCTAAAATGTCAAGAATAGGAGTAAAACCTATAGAAATACCTGCAGGTGTAGAGGTTAAGATAAGCGACAATAATTTCGCTGAAGTTAAAGGACCAAAAGGATCTTTGGCTGAACAACTTCCAAGAGACATGCAGATAGAGATAAACGACAATGTAATAGAAGTCAAAAGACCTACAGAAAACAAGAAACATAAGTCTTTGCACGGTTTGACTAGAACTCTTATCAGCAACATGGTTGTTGGAGTTACAGAAGGATATGCTAAGAAGCTTGAGATTGTTGGTGTTGGTTACAGAGCTAAAAAAGAAGGAAAGAAGCTTGTTATGAACCTTGGATTCTCTCATCAAGTAATTATGGAAGATCCAGATGGAATCGAAACTGCTGTTGAAGGACAAAACAAGATAACAGTTTCAGGAACAAACAAGCAACAGGTAGGAAACTACGCTGCAGTCATTAGAGACTGGAGAAAGCCTGAGCCTTACAAAGGTAAAGGAATCAAGTATGAAGGCGAGTATATCAGAAGAAAAGCTGGTAAGACTGGTAAATAATAGAAAGGAG
>CAZFYP010000191.1:0-3521 GCA_964523535.1 uncultured Clostridia bacterium | reverse complement strand
GCAGATGGAGCAAGAGAAAGCGGACTTAAGTTTTAGTAAAGGAGGTAATGATAGTTAATGGAACGTAGCCGAATAGATGCAAGTCAATTCGATTTGCAAGAAAAAGTTATAAACATCAGCAGGGTAACAAAGGTTGTTAAAGGTGGTAGAAACTTTAGGTTCAGTGTTCTTGTAGTTGTCGGTGATGAAAACGGACATGTAGGTGTAGGAACAGGAAAAGCTATTGAGATACCAGAAGCAATCAAGAAAGCTATCGAGGCTGCTAAGAAAGCCATGATAGAAGTTCCTTTAGAAGGAACAACAGTACCTCATATGATCGTAGGTGAATTTGGAGCTGGAAGAGTTCTGGTTAAGCCTGCTTCACCAGGTACAGGAGTTATAGCTGGAGGACCGGTTCGTGCGGTACTTGAGCTGGCTGGAGTAAAGGACATAAGAACTAAATCATTAGGTTCTAACAACCCTAGAAATATGGTTAACGCTACAATGGTAGCTTTGAAAAGCCTTAAAAAGCCGGAAACAGTAGCACAACTTAGAGGTAAAACCTTAGAGGAAATCCTATAAAAAAGGAGGAAGAACCTTGGCAGCAATTAAAGTGAAACTAGTTAGAAGTAAAATTGGAAAGACTCAAAAACAAAAAAGAACAGTCGAAGCTTTAGGTTTGAGAAAAATTGGTCAAGTGGTTGAAAAAGAAGATACACCTCAAATAAGAGGAATGATCAACGTAGTAAATCACATGGTCAAAGTAGAAGAGTAAAAACAAACCAAAAGGAGGTGCAAAAATGAAACTTCATGAATTAAAACCAAATCCGGGCAGTATTAAGAATAAGAAAAGACTAGGTAGAGGAACAGCTACTGGTCAAGGTAAAACTGCAGGAAGAGGCCAGGATGGTCAAAATTCAAGATCTGGCGGAGGAACAAGACCAGGATTTGAAGGTGGTCAGATGCCTCTATACAGAAGAATTCCAAAAAGAGGATTTACAAATATATTCGCTACAAACTATTCAGAGATTAACATTGATACTTTGAACAGATTTGAAGACGGAGCTGAAGTTACTCCTGAAATGCTTAAGGAACTTGGAATCGTTAAGAAGCAACTTGACGGTGTTAAGGTTCTAGGTAGGGGAGAACTACAAAAGAAACTTACAGTAAAAGCTCACAAATTCAGCAAAAGTGCAATAGAGAAAATTGAAGCTGCAGGCGGAAAGGTTGAGGTGATATAAGTTGATTGAAACCCTAAGAAATGCATGGAAAATTCCAGATCTAAGAAAGAGGATTTTATTTACTCTTGCGATGATTGCAGTGTATAGATTAGGTTCACAAATACCGGTACCTGGAATCGACAGAACTGTAATAAGTCAGATGTTCAGTGGAGACACAGGTGCAGGATTATTAGACTTTTTCGACTTGATGTCTGGTGGAGCATTTAAGAACTTCACAATATTTGCTCTCAACATATATCCATACATAACTGCTTCAATCATTCTTCAGTTATTGACAATAGCAATACCAAAACTTGAAGAAATTGCAAAAAGAGAAGATGGAAAACAAAAACTTGCTCAATATACAAGATACTTGACAGTAGTATTGGCATTGATACAAGCGGTAGCTTACACAGTAGGATTCTTCAACCAGGCTTTGTTGTCATCAAGTGCACTAGACATAATTACAGTAGTTCTTACGTTGACTGCCGGTACAGCATTCCTTATGTGGTTGGGAGAAGAGATAACTGAAAAAGGTATAGGAAATGGAATATCCATTATTATCTTCATAGGTATATCTTCAAGAATACCTGCAGGAATAGGAAAAACTTTTGGACTTCTACAGGCTGGAACAGTTAACATTTTCGAAGTATTGTTGTTCGTAGCATTTGCACTTGTAATAATAGTTGCAGTTATTGCCGTACAGCAAGGTGAGAGAAGAATTAACGTTCAGTATGCCAAGAGAGTAGTAGGAAGAAAGATGTATGGTGGACAAAGCACACATATTCCAATTAAAGTATTGATGGCTGGAGTTATTCCGGTAATATTCGCATCATCATTACTAGCATTTCCGCAAACACTTGCATTCTTCTTTAAAGGAGAATTTGTAAATTGGGTTGAGAAATACTTGTCACCAGCTGGAAATCCAGGAGTTTGGATTTATTCCGCACTCAACATATTGCTTATAATATTCTTTACATACTTCTATACAGCGGTTCAATTCAACCCATACGAGTATGCAAACAACCTGAAGCAATACGGAGGATTCGTACCTGGTATAAGACCTGGAAAACCAACAGCAGAGTATTTGAGCAAGGTATTGTCAAGGATAACAATAGTTGGAGCTGTAACCCTGGCGTTTATAGCATCTATACCGACACTGATATTCTCATTTACAAACCTTAGCCTTAACTTCGGAGGAACAGCACTACTCATCGTAGTAGGTGTTGCCCTTGAAACAATGAAGCAGGTCGAATCACAAATGCTTATGAGACATTACAAAGGATTTTTGAAATAAATCATTTAGGAGATGATACTATGAGATTGATACTTTTAGGACCTCCAGGAGCTGGTAAGGGAACTCAAGCAGAAGGTATATCAAAAGAATTTAATATTCCTCATATATCAACTGGAGATATATTCAGAAAAAACATAAAAGAAGGTACTGAACTTGGAAAGAAAGCTCAGGATTACATGAACAAGGGACTTTTGGTTCCCGACGAGTTGGTTGTAGACCTTGTAAAGGACAGAATCACTCAGGACGATTGTGGCAATGGATTCTTGTTGGATGGATTCCCAAGAACAATTCCGCAAGCTGAAGCACTGGATACAGAGCTTGATAAGCTTGGAATGAAACTGGACAAAGTAGTAAATATAGAAGTTGATAAAGCGATTTTAGTTGAAAGAGCAGTAGGCAGAAGAGTCTGCAAGCAATGTGGATCTGCTTATCATGTGAAATTCAATCCACCTGAAGCTGAAGGCATTTGCACTAAGTGTGGTGGAGAGCTTCAACAAAGAAAAGATGACACAGAAGAAACTGTTACAACTAGAATAGAAGTATATCTGGAGCAAACTGAACCATTGATAGGCTACTATTCAAAGATGGAAGGAACAGTATTAAATATTAACGGACAACAGGAGATCAAGACTGTTTCAAGTGATATCATTACTGGTCTTAGGGGCTAGAAAATGATTATTATAAAGACAGACAGAGAAATCCAGCTTATGAGGGAGGCAGGCAGAATAAATGCCCAGGCCCACAAGGTAGCTGAAGAAATGATTAGACCTGGCATAACTACTATGGATATAGACAGGGCTGTTGAAGCTTTCATCAGATCCAAGGGTGGTGTTCCAACGTTTAAGGGTTTCCAAGGATTTCCAGCGTCCATATGTGCATCTGTGAATGAAGAAGTGGTTCATGGTATACCGGGAAACAGAGTTTTGGAAGAAGGCGACATCGTTAGTGTAGACATCGGAACAACTTATGAGGGATATGTCGGAGACAGCGCCAACACTTATGCTGTAGGCAAAATCAGCGACGAA
>CAZFYP010000190.1:0-5782 GCA_964523535.1 uncultured Clostridia bacterium | reverse complement strand
TTCTGCAATTTGTCAGTATATATGGGATTTGGTGAGAAACATCCCATTCCACCTGTATTAAGTCCCTCATCATTGTCAAAAGCCTTCTTGTAGTCCCTTGCACTTTCCATGGGAACTATCCTGTCCCCGTCAACAAAACACAAGAGCGACGCTTCAATTCCCGTAAGGAATTCTTCAACAACCACCGTATCTCCAGCTTGGCCAAATTGCCTGCTTTCCATAATGGATTTTATACCTTCAACAGCCTCTTCCATCTTCTGACATATTAGAACTCCCTTGCCTGCAGCAAGACCATCAGCCTTTACAACTAGGGGTTCGCTAAAATTCTTAAGTCCTTCAAGAGCATCCTTTGGATTGTCATATACCCCATATGCAGCTGTTGGGATATTGTACTTTTCCATGAATCTTTTGGAAAAGGCCTTGCTTCCCTCAAATTCCGATGCCATCTTATTGGGACCAAAAGTCTTTATTCCCTTTTCTGCAAGTCTGTCTGATAAACCCATTACCAAGGGAACCTCCGGACCTACAATTGCCAAATCTATATTATATTCAACAGCAAATTCTACAATATCATCGAGATCGTCAACCTTAAGATCTACACATTCTGCAATTTCACTTATACCGGCATTTCCCGGCATGCAGTAAAGCTTTTCAACCAGCTTGCTCTGCTTGACCTTCCAGCATATTGCATGCTCTCTTCCGCCGCTTCCTATTACTAATACCTTCATTTTATACTCCTAGTGTTTAAAATGTCTCATTCCTGTGAATACCATGGCTATTCCGGCATCATTGCAGGCTTTTATTACTTCTTCGTCTCTTATAGACCCGCCAGGCTGTATTATAGCCTTTATTCCATTTTCCACGGCAACTTCTATTGAATCCGCAAATGGGAAGAATGCATCAGAAGCAATTACAGCTCCTTGAAGACTATTTTTTCCAAGATGCTCAACAGCATGATCAGCAGCCTGTCTTGCAGCCCAAATCCTGCTGACCTGACCAGGTCCTACACCAACTGACTGCTTGTCCTTGGCCATGGAAATTCCATTTGATTTTGCATATTTCACTATCTTCCAGGCAAAAAGCAGATCTTCCATTTCCTTGTCAGTAGGTTTTCTGTCTGTAGCAAGCTTGATTCCTTCCTCAGAAAGAAGCTTGCTGTCAATAGTCTGTACCAGAAGACCTCCGCCAACCTTCTTAAGGTCATAAGCATCTTCAGGTTGCTTGAGCTCTATGTTTTCCAGTTTTAGTATTCTTATGTTCTTCTTTTTCTTAAGTATTTCAAGTGCCTCATCAGTAAATGAAGGAGCAACTACTATTTCAATGAATATCTTGTTGATTTCTCCGGCAGTTTCAGCATCTATTTCCCTGTTTACTACTACTATTCCACCATAAATGGAAACAGGATCTGCAGCATAAGCCTTCTTGTATGCATCAATAAGCTTGTCGGCACTTCCTACACCACATGGATTGGCATGCTTGCAGGCTACTACAGTAGGTTCGTCAAATTCCTTAACAAGTTCAAGTGCTCCGTTTGTATCATTGATATTGTTGAAGGAAAGTTCTTTTCCATGAAGCTGGTCTGCATTTGCAAGATAACCCTTCTGCATGTTAACTTCCTTGTAAAAGGCAGCCTTCTGATGTGGATTCTCACCGTATCTCATGTCCTGAACCTTTTCAAATGTCATGGTAAGGGTCTCAGGAAGTTCTTCAACCTTTCTTTCCTTCCTCATGTAGTTGGCTATGAGTGTATCATAGGCAGCAGTATGCTCAAAAACCTTGGATGAAAGATAGAACTTGGTATCAGAAGATACTTCCTTGTTTTCCTCAAGTTCCTTAAGAACCACTTGGTAATCGGCAGGGTCAACAACGACTGCAACATCACCATAGTTCTTTGCAGCAGATCTAAGCATCGTAGGTCCGCCAATGTCTATATTCTCAATTGCATCTTCTCTTGTTACATCATCCTTCATTATTGTAGCCTTGAAAGGATACAGATTAACAACAACCAAATCTATAGGTGTAACATCAAGTTCTTTAATCTGTTTCATATGGTCTTCATTGTTTCTTATAGCCAAGAGTCCTGCATGAATGTTGGGATGAAGCGTCTTAACTCTTCCATCCAGACATTCAGGAAATCCTGTGACATCGGAAATTCCTATTACTGGAACTCCACTTTCAACAAGCTTTTTGGCAGTTCCTCCAGTTGATACAATTTCAACTCCAAGCTCTGTCAGTTTTTTCGAAAATTCTACTATTCCGCTTTTATCAGATACGCTTATTAAAGCCCTCATTTTCTCCTCCATAATATTCTTAATAACCGCTTGCGCAGTTCTTTTTTCATAGTTAATGATTCTATTTTGCAATTTGAACCTTTCTGCCCCGGACAGAAAGCTTCTTGTCACAAAACAGCCTTACAGCCTCAGGCAGAATTTCATGTTCCACCTTAAGCACTTTTTTCTGCAGTGTTTCAGCAGTATCTTCAAAATCAACTTCAACAGTCTTTTGAATAATAATGGGACCGTTGTCCGCCTCTTCATTTACAAAATGTACAGTGGCACCGCTTATCTTGACTCCATATTCCACAGCAGCTTCATGTACTTTCAATCCATAATATCCCTTGCCGCAGAAAGAAGGAATAAGGGAAGGATGTATGTTTATTATCCTGTTCCTGAATTCCTCTACAAAATATGGGCTAATTATTTTAAGATACCCTGCAAGAACTACAAGTTCAACATCTCTATCTTTAAGTATTTTCACCAGTTCCCTATTGTATTCTTCATCATTCAGGCCCTTGCCACTAAGGAAAACTCCTTCGATATTGTGGTTTTTGGCTCTTTCTAGACCAAATGCCTTACTTCTATTTGATACGACAAGAGCAATTTCACCCTTTATCTTATCATCCTCAATATGGTCAATAATCGTTTGTAGGTTAGATCCGGAACCCGAAACCAAGACGGCTATTTTTACTGGTGACATATTTTTAATTCTCCCTGTCTCTTGACAATATTACCAAGGACAACAGGCTTTTCATCTTTATCCTTAAGATACTTGACAACATCATCGGCAATCTTCTTGTCAACTGACATTACAATACCTATACCCATGTTGAAGGTTGAATACATTTCATCAATATCTATGTTTCCTTCCTTCTGCATCACCTTGAAAATAGGATGAACATCAATATCCTTTGTATCTATATCGGCAGAAAGACCTTCAGGAATCATTCTTGGAATATTTTCATAGAATCCCCCACCTGTTATATTGCTCATTCCGTTTATCTTGAACTTTTCAACAAGGTCAAGAATTACATCTGCATATATTCTTGTAGGAGTAATCAATGCTTCACCAAGGCTACATCCAAGTTCCTTGACTTCCTTGTTTACATCCCACTTCAATACATCAAAGAAAAGCTTTCTGACAAGTGAGTATCCGTTTGAATGAATACCACTTGAAGGAAGTCCTATAAGAACATCTCCTTCTTTTATATCTTTTCCTGTAATTATCTTTTTCTTGTCCACAACACCTACAGTAAAACCGGCAACATCATATTCGCCTTCACTGTATAGTCCCGGCATTTCAGCAGTTTCTCCACCTATCAAGGCAGCTCCAGACTGTATACATCCCTCGGCAATTCCCTTGACAATATCTGCAGCCTTTGCAGGGTCAAGTTTTCCCGTAGCTATATAGTCAAGGAAGAAAAGAGGCTTTGCACCCTGGCAAAGTATGTCATTTACACACATTGCAACAGCATCTATTCCTATTGTATCATGCTTGTTGGTCTTGAAAGCTATCATGAGCTTTGTTCCAACTCCGTCTGTTCCAGATACAAGGACTGGCTCTTCATAAGCATCCTTGTCAAGCTGGAACATTCCGCCAAAACCACCTATGTCCGAAAGCACTCCCTTTGTCATAGTCTTCTTAACATGTTCCTTCATCATTTTTACAGATTCATAACCTGCGTGAATATCAACGCCTGAATCCTTATAAGTCAATCCGTCCTTCATTTCCATATCCTCCAATAACTCTTAAATTTCCTGGTTGGGCACTGCCATTGGGTAGTCACCGTTTAAACAAGCTAGGCAGTAACCATTTTCCTGTTTAGTTGCCTTCATAAGACCTTGTATTGTAAGGTAATGAAGGGTATCCGCACCAAGAAAATCCTTAATTTCCTCTTCAGTCTTTGAAGCTCCAATGAGGTATTCCCTGAATGGAGTATCAATTCCAAAGAAGCATGAATACTTAACTGGAGGAGAAGCAACTCTAACATGAACCTCAGTGGCTCCAGCTTCCTTTATCATTTTAACAAGCCTTCTGCTTGTAGTTCCTCTAACTATGGAATCATCAATTACAACAACCCTCTTGTCCCTGACTATCTCCTTCAATACGCTAAGCTTTATCTTAACGCCTTCTTCCCTCAATTCCTGGTTAGGCTCGATAAAGGTTCTCTTTGCATATCTGTTCTTGATAAGACCAAGGCCATATGGTATTCCTAACGTCTGCGCATATCCTATTGCAGCAGGAGTACCCGAGTCAGGTACTGAAAATACAAGATCAGCATCTATTGGCGCTTCCTTGGCAAGCTCTACACCGGAATTATATCTGGTAGTATATACATTAACTCCATCAATTGTAGAGTCAGGTCTTGCAAAATATATGAATTCAAATATACAAGATTTTCTTCTTACAAACATATCGCTTTTAATGCTTGTAATCCCGTCATCATTGATAACAACAATTTCACCAGGTTCCACATCTCTTATAAACTCTCCACCCATTGCAGCAATGGCACAGCTTTCAGAAGCAAGAAGATATCCGTCTTCTCTCTTTCCAAGACACAAAGGTCTCAGACCAAATGGGTCTCTCATTCCCATAAGTTCTGTCTCAGTCATTATTACAAAAGCAAAAGCTCCTTTGATTATTTCCATTACATTCTTGGCAGACTTGACCATGTCTCCCTTGTAATTTCTAGCCAAAAGGTTGGCAACCACCTCTGTATCAGTGGAAGTCTGGAATATTACTCCATTGTCCTCAAGCATTTCTCTTAAAGCTTCAGTATTGGTAAGATTTCCATTATGTGAAAGCGCAAGAGAACCCTTTCTGAAATTAACAACAAGTGGCTGTGCATTAGCCTTAAGGCTGTCTCCCGTTGTTGAATATCTTACATGGGCAGTAGCCATACCACCTACAAGATTATTAAGTACATTGTCGTTGAAAATCTCCGACACAAGTCCCATGTCCTTGTGGTATTCTATTCCTCCACCCGTCTTCACTGCAATACCTGCACTTTCCTGTCCACGGTGCTGAAGTGCAAACAATCCATAGTAGGCAAGTTGTGAAACAATTTCAGGCTTCTCTGAATAAACACCTACTACACCACATTCCTCATGCAGCTTATCTTCTCCAAACATCTTATTGTACATTATTTACTCCTGAATCCTTTTTAGTACTTCCTGGTAAGTATCTTCCACATCACCCATATCTCTTCTGAATCTGTCCTTGTCAAGCTTTCTATTTGTTCCAAGCTCCCAGAGTCTGCAAGTGTCAGGAGATATTTCATCAGCAAGAATAATCTTTCCGTCATAAATACCAAACTCAAGTTTGAAGTCAACAAGTCTTATGTTCTTCTCTGCAAAGTACTTTGAAAGAACTTCATTCACCTTGAATGCATATTCCTTGATTGTTGATACAGTTTCCCTGTCAGCAATTCCAACTGCATATACATGATAATCGTTTATCATTGGATCTCCAAGATCATCATCCTTGTAACTGAATTCAAAGATTG
>CAZFYP010000189.1:0-5798 GCA_964523535.1 uncultured Clostridia bacterium | reverse complement strand
AATTACGTTTGACTATGTGTTATTCTATTGTCCAGGTGCATGACCGAGCAGCAAAATTTATTTTGCGACCAGGTTAGGTGCATCGTCGAGCAGCAAATCTCATTTGCGACCAGACCAGGTGCATGACCGAGCAGCAAAATTTATTTTGCGACCAGGTTAGGTGCATCGCCGAGCAGCAATTCTTTTCAATTGCGACCAGGCCAGGTGCGTTGCTGTTGCTTGTGTTGCCTGTTTTGACAACTTGCATAGTATATCATCTATACTCTACTGTGTCAACAACTTTTTTAATCTTTTTTATGTCGTTTTTCTTATGTCGTTTTTGTTGATTTTTATACAATTTTGCTTCCAGCTCCTCTTTCGAGGCGCTTTATTAGTATAATGATTTACCTTTCAATTGTCAACTGTTATTTTTAATTTTTTCAGTTTATTTCCAGTTTTCATTTTGCAACTCTCTTTCGTGAGCGCTTTATTATTATAGGAATTTACAACTAAATTGTCAACGGTTTTTTTACAAGTTTTCGAAAAAAATTTCTATGAATTTCCACATGATATTTTTGCTGTAATTGAGGCTCCATACTCCCACTCCATTGAGCTTGTATTTTTCAACAAGTTCCAAACGGTTTTTTAATGAAACTTCATCTTCTATCCATATCTGGTAATAAATATTGTCTATGGTTTTCTCTCCATAGTTCTGTCCCGTCTCTTCATCATATTCGAATTCAAAATCATTTTCAGTTACAAACATATCAGCCGAAGTTAATCTCAAGGATGTGACGTCATATATTGTACTGCCTTCCATTTCTATGGTTTCCCACAATCTTGTATAGAAAGGAAGTCCAAGGATTATCTTTTCACTTGGTGCATATTCCATTAATCCTATCACACCTTCTTCAACCCAAGGTAGCGATGCAATGGATCCTATTCCGTGTTCTGGCAAAGTTCTTTCATCATAGGCCATCAATACTACATAATCCGAATACCTCCCAATGGTCTTTCTATCATAAAACATGGACCAGTTCTCACTGTTTGACTGGACAGAGACGTCCACGGACATCAATATATTCTCTTTCTTGAGTCTCATATACAATTCCCTGAAGAAGGCAGCCAGATTCTCCTTGTCTTTTAGATATATGTTTTCAAAATCAATATTAACTCCCTTATACCCATTTTCAAGGGCCATGTCCACAATCTTGCCTACTATATCACTCCTACTATATCTATCCTTCATAACATCAGACGTCAGGTCGGGATTAAAGGAATTGGAAAATGTACCCCATACTTGTATTTTATTTTCATTGTAATAATCAATATATTCATTCATATACCAATTTGAAAATGCAAGAGTATCTTCTTCCAAATGATGCCAGGTAGGACATACTACATTCATTCCTGGATATATCACTTCTTCCTTGAATTGAGAAGGCTCCCTTGTAAAGAAATCCCAAGCCAGAACTATATTCCTTTTGTTACTGTTTTCCAAAGTCCTTGTCCCACTATAAGAAGCTCTTGTCTTAAGATAATAAGACTTAGTATATCCTAGCTTATTGTCATATCTAACCAAAGACCAGTTGCCTTCATTCTTATATTCAATTAAAGTACTGTCTTTTTCTATACTGATTATCTTCCCACTTCTGCTGCCGGCATCATCATGTAGTTTGATTTTCATTTCAGCTGTTACTTCAGAATAGTTGTCATCAATAAAGAGCAAGTCTTCATATGCATACATACTGTATTTGCCATCCATTTTGCCATCCATATAATTTACATTCAAGAAAAGCTCATTTCCATTTCTATGCCATACGGTTTCTTCATTTCTGGTCAAGTCCACAGTATATATCTTCATATTATTATAATCATATAAGAGAATAATAGCCTCTTCTTCACTGTAAAAAATATCAATCAGGTCATTATTCTTCATAAATTCAATAGAAATAAAAAAATTATTGTCAACCATTGTGAAACTTTCACTTCCTCCGGTTAAAATTCCATTCAAATAAACACCTGAAAATTTTTTATCAGATGTTTTATTGTTATGCGCAAACATAATTATTATAATTACAAATAGTACTGCAAAAGAAGCTGCCAGCATTCTCCATAAGTCTTTGATATTTTTCAATTTTTTTATATCCTTGATTTCCTTGGAATCCTTCATATTATTTCATCTTTTCAATTTCTTTTTTTATGTTTATTGCTATTTCATCATTGGGATTTATATCAAGAGCGATATCTATATCCTCTTCCGCTTCCTTTAGCTTGTCCTGGTATATTCTCGCAACCGACCTGTTGGCCAGGAGTTCACTGTTGTTATCTGACAGTATTATTGCATTATCAAGAATCTCTTCCGCTTCCTTGAATTTATTCATGTTAAGATAGCAGATAGCCAATTCATTCAGAGCTTCTTTCTGGTCTGCCTTTATAAAAAGTACATTCTTGAAATAATCCGCTGCAATCTCATATTCCATATTCTGTCTGAATGCAAGTCCTATTACAAACAATAGATTCCACCATTCAGGAAAATGCTCCACCAAAGGCAGAAGCTTTTCAAGTCCGTCTTCACTGTTGCCATCCAAAACATAGCTGTATCCTATTTCATAGTCCACTAGCCTTTCAAGAGTCTCATTTTCAGTTCTTACTTCTTCAATCCTTACAGAATCCTTGTCATGTTCCATGAATCTATCCCAATAATCCTTTGCCCTCACATACTGTCCAATTCCTCTGTAGTAAAATCCAAGCTTATACAGAGAAAGGGTAAAGTTCTCTTCCACGTCACAACTGCTGTGGTAGTATTTTACAGCTTCGTCAAAGAATATATCTGATTTTTTACTATTCTTGTTTTTCGAATGTTCTACAGCCAAATTTTCAAGAGCACTTCCAAGTATAAACAAATTCCTAGCACTGGTTTCAAGTTCAACCAGTGCCAATGCAAATATGACAGCATACTCAAGCTTCTCTCCAAACTTGTTTATTAGATGAATAATATAAGATTGAAGATTTGTTTTTGATTTATCTAGAATTTCAAGGTAATATTCCCTATATAGAAATTCAGGGTCGGCCCCCAGCATAAAGCACATTCCCGTACAAATATTTTCCATGCTTAAGCCGTCATTCACCGTAGATTCTTTCACATCGGATATGAAGTCTTCAAGAAGGAGAGGAATCTCCAATTCCCTGTCCAATACAAATTTTCCTTCCATAATAGGAATCTCTGCACCCTTTTTTAATGTTACGAAGGGTACATATTCAAGATTTTTTTCTCTCAGTGTTTTTATCTCATCATAAATTGTCATTCAGTTCTTCCTCCAAAATATCTGTTACATCTGTTTTTACACTTCTTGAAAATATATTTCTCTTGTCGCCATACAGGTATGCAATATACTTTTGGTCTATTTTTACCAGTCTGAATCTGTTTACAAGCTTTTTGTTTTGAATTTTTTCACAACCTTTAAAATATTCATTTCTGAATTTTTTATTCTTCAACAAATCATGCTTCATCTTCAAACATTCCCTTTCCTTGACTAACATAAGAAATTCCGGTATATCCAAATTCCTTTCATTCAGCAAAAAATCATCAGTAATCTCATAGCTTATATCCACTCCACCTGTCTTCAATGCAAAATCATAGATTATTCCATACATTTCCGACTTCTTGATAGGCTTATCAAAGAGACCTTCACTAATCCAATAGCTGCAAAATATCTTAAAAAATTCAAAAGGCTCGTATAATGTCATCAGTTTTTCAATAGAGTATATAAAATGATGCTCATTGTAGAATATATCCACAAGTTCTTCTATCTTTTTAAGGTAAAGCAAGTCACTGCTTGACATGCAGTCTGTTTTTACAACTTCGTAAGGAGCAGTCTTCTTATATACTATTCCATATTTTTCAGCATTCCTTCTTATTGACGTACCCTTGAGGACTTTTAGAAAACCAAGCTGAATTTTTTCAATCTTCATATTATAGACATCATTGAATGATTTCCCGAAAGATTCCATATCCTCCTCGGGAAGTCCTGCTATGAGGTCAAGATGTCGGTGTACATTGTCTCCGGCACCGATTCTTTCAACAATATCCCTGAGCTTATAAATATCAGACTTCCTATTGACAGCATTAAGTGTATCCTGATTTGTAGATTGTACCCCTATTTCAAACTGAAACATGTCTTCCGGCAAACCGTTTATAAGATTAATCATATTGTCATCCAAAAGCTCAGCCGTTATTTCAAAATGTATCTTCATTTTCTTATGGTTGTTTTCAACAATATGATTTATTATTTCTATGGCTCTTTTCCTGTCGGCATTGAATGTCCTGTCCACAAACTTAATAACGTTGGCTTCGGTCTTCAAAAGCTTTTCCAGGTCTTCCTTCACCCTCTCTAGAGGCAGATTACTTACTCCGTTTATACTTGACGATATACAGAAGCTACAGTTGAAGGGGCACCCCCTTGAGCTTTCATAGTATACATATTTGTTCTTGAAATTTTCACCATCTTCATAGGGGTAATCGATTAAGCCCAAATCTTTAATGTGGCCATAGTTTTCATTTTCCAACACTGTCCCATTATTTCTATATGTAAGACCCTTTACAGAATCCATATTCCTTCCTGACGATATAGCTTGGAAGAAGTCACGTACAGGCAGTTCTCCTTCCCCTTTGATCACATAGTCTATGAATTCATTTTCTCTCATAAGTTCTAGGGATTCAAAAGTGACCTCAGGTCCTCCAAGAAGAATTTTTATTTTATCATTTCCCTTCTTAAGCGATTCAGCCAGGGATAATATTTCATTTATATTCCATATATATGAAGAGAAACAGACTATGTCCGCTCTGGAATCAATAATTTCCCAAAGTATATAGTCTTCCTTTTGATTAATAGTAAATTCAAGAAATTCTGTTTCCACTCCTTCAATGCCATTAATGCTGTTGTTCATGTATCTTACTGCCAGATTCACATGTGAATACTTGCTGTTTAGTGCTACAAACAATGCTTTCGTTCCCATTTAATTTTCCAACCTGTAACAGCCCAATTTCGTATTGACTATTATGGTTTTACCTTCCTTGTTTTTAATGTTCTTCACTATCATGCATCTGCCAAAATTACTGTGTTCAACAAGTGTATTTTCTTTTTCATTATATAGCTTGTTTTCAACCAGATTATAAGGCATGACTTTTATTCGTCCCTTTTTGATATTGACAATATAATCAAGGAGTCCCTTTACGAATATTTCAACTTTTGCATTATCCTTAACTCCATATGTCTTGTTTCCAGCAATTTTATTCCTGTAGGTTTCAATAATAGGATATCCGCTATAGTTACCTGCAATGATTTTACCCAATAATTCAATCCTTTTCTTTTCAAAAGATATTATATCAGTTTTTTTATTCTTGCCAAAGCTGTCTTTGTAAGAAAAACCTATGAATCCCTTTCTTGCTTCATCATTGATCTTATCCAAATCATTAAATGACTGACTCGCCTTTATCAGATATGAAAAATATAGAAGCTCCGGCAAATCTTCTGCTGCAATATGAAATCTGTTGCAGTATCTTTCAAATTCCCTATCTATGTCTTTTATATTTTCATTAGCCAATGAAATAGAAAGTATTGCAAACATTTGGAGTTTCCTGTTCTTTTGTTTACCTGAAGAATAATATTTATAAAGTTTCAACTCATCATCAAGTCTCTCGTAATTTATTTCAATTCCGGATACGTCGCTGTATCTCATTGACTTCAAAAAAATTATAAAGTAATTCAAATAATCGTTGTTGATAATACATTCTCCCTTGTCTTCTGACAACTATG
>CAZFYP010000188.1:0-5803 GCA_964523535.1 uncultured Clostridia bacterium | reverse complement strand
ATATCTACGACGAAAGTGCCGGTCCAAATGCCGGAACAAAATTAGCTTAATTATACTAATAAATACACATATGCAACAGACCTAAACATCGTTGAAACACCGGCAGAATAATAAAATTCAAAAGCTCATATGATGATAAAAACCCTGAGACTTGAAAAATCTCAGGGTTTTCTTAGTTTAATTCCAAATCATTCTCTTCATAGCTCAGCCAGTCACTAACACTGCCAACATAAAGTCTTGTCCTGTATCCAAGTTCATGGAGTACAACAAAATTCATTGCACCAGCAATACCAGACCCACAGTGTACAATTATTTCCTCTGCATTCTCTGCAAAACTAAAATTTTCAGCAACCATATCCATATCCTTGATTTTTCCTTTGTCATCCATGTTTTTCTTCCAATGAAGGTTTAATGCTCCAGGAATATGGCCCTTCTTTGAATAGAAAGGTTCAAATTCTCCAATATATCTTTTTCCTTCTCTGGAATCTATAAGTATGATATTGGGGTCTTCCATGGCACTTTTCACATAGTCTATATGACAATATATTTCGTCAACAACTTCAAAGTCAACTTTTCCATTTTGCCTTTTGTCCGGAATGCTAACCGAAACAGGTAAATCCAACTTTTTCCAGTCTACAAATCCTCCGTTTAAAATATAGACCTGGTCAAAACCCATGTATTTAAGCTGCCACCAGGCTCTTCCACAACTGTAAATAGTGTCATCATAGAATACTATTTTAGAATCCATCCTTATTCCCATATCTTCCAGTTTCTTACCTAAAACAGAAAATTCCGGTAGAGGTCGTGCACCTCCATGAACTCCCTTTTCTCCAGCAAAGTCTTCATTTATATCCAGAAAAAAAGCATTCATAATATGGCTTTCATTGTATGCTATTCTTCCGTAAGAAGGATCAAAAAGGTCAAACCTGCAATCAATGATAAAGACATCATGATCATTAATGTGCTTTTCAAGCCATATGCTATCAACAAAATTCTTCATTACCGCTCCAATCAATACCTTTTATTTTCTACTGATTCACTACAGATCCGTCAACATCCTGTCTTGTAACGATATCACTTCTGGAATAACCTCATTATCCATATCAAGAATACTATAATCCTTCCATCTATTTCTTATAAAGACTGAAAGTGCAAGCATATTTAATGAAGCTACAACAAAAAGAAGTAAGTCTACTATATCAAATATTATGTTGAACCCAAAAATAGCCAGAGTTCCTGCAATTGTTATTATTCCCAGGTATATCTTGATATTTTGGTTCTCACTATTATTGAACAGCTGTCCCAGATAAAAGTAACTTCCAAGCAATGTTGTCATAGCCGACAGCAACGTGAATACACAAAGCACTATCAGACCAAATGTCCCTGTTATCTTTTCAGCTGTTATAAAATATCCTGAAAGCCTCCCTACTCCATTTGCCGGTAGTGAGAAATATCCATTGCTTAATCCATAGGATGTAATATAACTAGTAACTACTATAGCTACAAATACCGTTACAATAGTAGGTATAAGTGCAATTCTCCCGGCTTCACGAGGTTGGCTGTCAGCTTCAACTGCAGCCATTGCCATTGCACCAATACCAGGTTCGGCAGTCTGCATAACACGCTGCATTCCCAGAATTAATCCTGTAGGTATCCCAATAAGCATACTTACAGGTTGACTGATACCCTCTATCATATTATTGAAAAACACAGGTATATATGAACCGGTTTTAAACATAAACACAGCAAAGAATACAAAGTATAACATTACTGCAGAAAAAATCATATATGTCATGCTGTTGATGAAAACACTGTGTTTCCTCGTCAGTATAATTGCAGCAATAGCAAATATTATTGGTATTATAATGAACAAATATCTTTGAAGCTGGGTTAGTTCTATTCCTATAGACCTGCTGGTTATTATAGTTATCACACTATCAATACCTGAAAACTGAAAGCCTCCAAATCCCAGTATGTACAATACTGCAAAGGATAAGCAATATATAAATCCTGCTCGTCTACCTATAAATAGTGTAATATACTTCCTAGGAGTCATGTTAATGATTTTAGATATAACCGTTTCACAATAGCTTACAGGCACCATTATAATGGATCCCAATACTCCCCATACAGCTATAGCTTCAATATGTGTCTGCCCGCTTCCATACAGTTTTGACAAACTGCCCAGGACTCCAATAATGGCTCCCGTTCCTACCATCGCTCCAAGACTAATTGATGCCGGTCCTATGGCATTTCTAAGTCTCAACTTGCTTGACTTGGTGGTTTTGGGTTGTATCTTAAATATAAACTTAGTTGAAATATACATTCCCAGCAACAACATAAAGGGAAGAAAAAATGGCCATATGGAATTTGATATCTTGCCTATTCCCAATTCTAAAACTTCAATAAACATATTCATACTACAAGTCCTCTTTTCTTATCATTTGATGGATGAAGACAATGCTTTACATCTATAGTTCAATTATAGTTTCTTGCCATGGTCCTGTATAATACCAAGCTTCTATGTACTAATAGTTAAAAACTATCAATTAATCTGACTAGTGTGTCCTTATCGACTCCTGGTAAAAGACTATCTAATATGATGTAGTCAACCTACAAGGAATGTTAAAGGAAATGGTAAATCAAAGAAAAAGGTAAGATCTGAGATTTCCTATATCGAAAATCTCAGACTTAATATATAGTCGTTACTGATCCACTATGGATCCATCAACATCCTGTCTAGTAACTATATCCCTTCTTGAATAAGGATACTTGACTTCTATGCCATCCATAAGATCTATTCCAAGTCCAGGTCTGTCATTGTGCATTACATATCCTTCAACTGCTTCAGGTACCCAGTCAACCAAATCTCTTTGAGTAAAAGATGCGAAATCAACTGCATTTCCACTTGTGAATCTTTCACTGGCAGCCACTCCGTCATGGTCAGGCATCTCAAGAAGGGCAAGATTGTCTATTGAAGTGGCTAGGTGCATACAGGCAACAGTGCTTACTGGGCTCAATGGATTGTGAGGCACCAGCTGTACTCCATGTGCTTCTGCAAGAGCAGCTATCTTCCTTGCTCCTGTGATTCCTCCACAAAGACATACACTGACCCTTGCATAGGCCATTGCATTCCTGGAAAAGAGCATCTCGTATTCCTGAACTGTATGGATTCTTTCACCCGTTGCTATAGGGACGATGGTCCTGTCTGCTATAAGGGCCATAGAATCAAAGTTATCGGGAACTATTGGATCCTCAAGGAACATTGGAGTGTAGATTTCAACAGCCTTGGAAAAGGCAATTGCTTCTGAAGGTTTAAGCCTCCTGTGCATCTCAAGACACAGGTCTATGTTGTCCCCTACCGCTTCCCTGATCTGCCTGATCCTGTCAACAGACTCGTTTATCATTCCTGCATAGGTAGAAAAATAAGGCTTGTTCCTTGGTTCGTCAAGAAAAGGTGAAAGGTGCCCTATTGCAGTATAACCAAGTCCCTTTGCTTTTAGGCACTGGTCTATGAGTTCTTCAGTTGTGGACCCGCTTACGTGGAAGTATGTCCTTATCTTTTCCCTGCATTTGCCGCCTAAAAGCTTGTAGACAGGTGCGTTGAAATACTTGCCTGTAATGTCCCACAAAGCAATGTCTATGGCACTTATTCCAGCCATGACTGCTGCTCCTCTGAAATGGAAACATCTGTACATATACTGCCAGTGAAGTTCGATATTCAAGGGATCTTTTCCGATAAGATAAGTCTTAAAACTTTCAATAGCCTCTGCCGAAGCATCAAGAAATCCCCATGCTCCGCTTTCACCTATTCCGTGTATTCCTTCGTCTGTGTCAATCCTTACATATAAAAACTTGTTTGCTCTTATTACTCTTATGTCTGTTATTTTCATCGTCTACTCCCTTTCCATTATTTATTATCCACTCTACATAATCAAACACCAATAGCCTCCACAAGTAAATGGAAGCTATCGATGGTCAAGTCATAATTATATTAGGAAAACTTTAGGTCTATTATCCTTTTAAGAACCGCACTTCCAATATCAAGGGCCTTGTGGTCAAATGTCATTTCAGGATGATGAAGTCCCTTTTCAATATTGGCTCCAAGGCCTACATAGGCAGTCTTTATCTTTAACATTCTTGGATAGTAGGCAAAGTCCTCTCCTCCTGTAACATAGAGATCTGGCATTGCTTGACCCATAACATCCACTACAGCCTGTCTGGTCATTTCCACCATTTCAGCATCATGGTCTGCTGCAGGTACTCCCTTCTGTTTGAATCCATCAATCTTTCCACCGAAGAGTTCAGCCGTAGTATTCGCTATATTCTTAACCTTGCTGATTATGCTGTCTGCAACCTCGTTGTTCTGGGCTCGGATGTCAAAATTGAGGATTACCTTGTCGGGTATGGAATTCTTTTCATTTCCTACAGACCTGATTTGTGTAGGCTTCACTGAGTACGGAGTCCTTGAATCTTCCTTGATTGAATTGACTCCTGTAATTATGGAATTGGCAATATCTATTGCATTAACTCCCAGCTGTGGTCTTGCACCGTGGGAAGTAAGTCCATTTATTTCCATTTCAAGAAAATATGAAGCACCTGTATACATGGCAGGTGTAACTTGTCCAAGAACCGCTTCCTGTATTGGTCTTAGATGAATTCCTATCATCTCATCTATGTCGTCAAGGAGTCCTGTTTCTATCATCTGTACGGCTCCAACTTTTTCTTCAGCCTGCTGAAAAAGTATAGTTAGCTTTCCCTTTTTGATTCCCTTTTCGGCTGCATATTTTGCTGCCGTCAAGGTCATGGATGCATTTGCATCGTGGCCACATGCATGTATGAATACTTCTTGACCGTCAATTTCATATCTCAAGGCGTCAATATCAGACCGCAAGGCAAAGTTCTTTCCTTCCACACCGCTGTCCAGCACTCCAAGTATTCCTGTTGTACCTACATTCCTGGTAACCTTGTATCCAAATTCTTCAAGCTTTTGTGCCAGAAAAGCCGATGTCTTCATTTCCTTGTATCCTATTTCCGGAATGGCGTGGAGCTGTTCAAATATTTCATGTACATATTCGTCTCTTTTAAAGTCCATATTCATCTCCTCTTGGATTCCTACAGCTATTACTTGCCAAGCCTTTTTTTCATAAGAGGCTTGATGCCGCCAGCTTCAAGTATGTCCATAGCATATTCTGAAATCTTTTCACCTTGAATCGTTTTACCAGTTGTTAAATTCTTTACTATTCCATTCTCTATGTCCACTTGCAGCTGGTCTCCGCTACTTACCTTCTGGCTTATTCCGGGACAAACCATTAAAGGAAGTGCAAGGTTGATGGAATTTCTGAAAAATATCCTGGCAAACGACTCGGCAAGAACCAGGCTTACTCCTGCACTTATAAGGGTTATGGGAGCATGCTCCCTGCTTGAACCGCAACCGAAGTTTGTTGCTGCAACAACTATGTCACCTTTTTCCATATTCTTTACGAAATCAGGATCGGCTCCTTCAAGACAGTGCCGAGCAATGTCTTCAGGCTTTACAAGCTCCAGATATCTTCCGGGATAAATCTGATCAGTATCTATATTCTTTCCAAAAACAAAGGCCCTGGCTGTAATATTCTTATTCATTGTCTTCACCCTCCTCAATTACTTCTCTTGGATCTGTAATACATCCCTTATATGCTGATGCAGCAACACCTGCTGGTGATGACAGATAAATTTGCCCCCCGGTACTTCCCATTCTTCCCGGGAAATTCCTGTTTGTTGCAGATATGCATACTTCTCCATCAGCCAATAGTCCTGCATG
>CAZFYP010000187.1:2317-5806 GCA_964523535.1 uncultured Clostridia bacterium | reverse complement strand
AATCTAATTAACTATATCTTAAATATATTTTGATATATCGTCCCCTTCCTCTCCAATAACCGCCAATACAGTACCGATGGCTACTTCAGCCTCTTCCTCTACCAGTATCTTCAATACAGTACCTGCAGATTTAGCTGCAACTGTGTTTGTAATCTTTTGACTTTCAATTTCACAGAGTTCCTGTTCTGGCGCTACTTTGTCTCCTTCTTTTACATCCCATTTTGATAACTTGATATCTCCTTCCATCATTCCTACCTTGGGCATTAAAATTTCTTCAAGCATTTGTTGACCTCCATATGAATTTTGTAGTTTGATTTTAATCACTACTCTAATTACAGCAAGTTCTGTGCCAAACTAATTTTTATTTTAAAATTATTTTTCAAAACCGTTAAAGCACTGATTATTCAACGATCTATAATATTTCGATATGAGAATAAGATTGATAAACAATTGTCAATTCCCATATTTGAGAAAACGTTTTCTCGTATATGATATTATTCTCATCCGTGAGAATATTTTTGAAAGCAAAAAAAAGACTGCCTTTAACAGCAGCCATAAATCAATATCAATTTCTCCAAAAAACAAAACCAGCTCTCAATAGCTTTATCTGAGAACTGGTTTCTATATTTCTGCTTTCATGGTACTCCTTTCGGGTTTTGCCCCTAGGCAGAATTATCGCAACATATTTTTATCTATGTTACTCAACATTCACTTGTCTGTTTTTTCCAAATTGGCAATTTTCTTCTTTCATCATACTTGATTTACTTTTGCTTAAGTCCATCGATCATTTTAAAATCATTATTTCAAATCTTTATTATTGGTTATTGTTTGCTTTTAAGGGGCTTTAATCCTTTTGGCAATTTTTCCAAATTTTACCGGATTTGACTTCCTGGTTTTTCTATTAATTGAATTCATTAAAGCATTTCTTTCTTTCTGATGTCTTACTTGATTTACTTTTTTAATTTTCAATCTTTCTGATGTCATACTTGATCTACTTTTTTCTCAACTAATCCAATTTCATTTTAATCAATATTACAAATTTTTCTTTTTAGTAGTCTGTTGTTTATCAGGAGTCTTTGCCCCTGCTTGGCAATTTTCCTAAACATACTTGATTTGTTTTTCTTGATTTTCAATTTATTGAAGCAGTTAAATCATTTCAACCTTTCTGATTTCATACTTGATTTACTATTTTTCAATTTTTTTAATTAAGCTTTATCAATATTACAAATTTTTCTTTTTAATACTCTCTTGTTTATCAGGAGTCTTTGCCCCTGCTTGGCAATTTTCTTAAATTTACTTGATTTGCTTTTCTTGATTTCACATTGATTAAATCCGTTGAAATTTTTCAATCTTTTTGATTTCATACTTGATTTACTCTTTTATTCTAACTTTTTCTCTTATGATTATTCAAATTATAACAATATTTTCCTTTTTGGTTATTGTTTGCTTTTTTAGGTTTTCTAGGCCTGTTTTGCAAATTTGAATCCAAATTGTACTTGATTTGTTTTTTGAATCTCATTAATGAATCCGTTAAAATACTTCAATCTTTCTGACTTGTGAATCCTTTTGCCTGTCTTGGTTTGACAGGTTTTGTGTTTGTTGTAGTTATGATTATATCACAAAGATTGATTAACGCAAGGGATTTTGGTCATGTATATTGTATTCATTTTAATACACGAACATTGATTTTATATCAAGCTTTACAGCCCTTTATCCTTCGTGTTTTTTACATATCATTTCATAAAATCTATAATATTTATTCATTAAGCACTATAAAAGTCCAAAAAACAAAACCAGCTCCCATAGTAAATTATCTGAGAACTGGTTTTTATATTACTGCTGCCATGTTACTCCTTTCGGGTTTTGCCCCTAGGCAGATTTGTCGCAACATATAAGTTTCTATATGTTACTCAACATACAACTTGTCTGATTTTCCAATTGGTCAAATATCCATTTATCATACTTGATCTACTTTTTTAACTTTTCCAATCATGTTCAAATCAATATTGCAAATTTTTCTTTTTTGTACTACCTTGCTTTTTAGGGTTTTCAATCCTGTCTGGCAATTTTTCCAAATTTTACTACATTTGTTTTTCTTGGTTCTTCATAATTTGAATCTGTTAATACTTTTCAATCTTTTTGATTCTTACTCGATTTACTTTACTTCTTTTAACCTTTTTTAATCTATGTTTCATTCAATACTTTAAATTTTTCTCTTTTGGTACTCGATTGCTTATCAGGGTCTTCAATCCTGGTGGCAATTTTCCCAATTGTTACTAGATTTGTTTCTTGATTTTCGCATAAATAGAATCAGTTAAAACATTTCAATCTTTTAGACTAATGAATTGTTTGCCTATTTGGTTTTTCAGGTTCGATGTTTGTTGTATTATGATTATATCACAAAGGATATTTTCCGCAAGCGTTTTCCTACATGTATATTGTATTCATTCCAACACACGAACATTAGTACAATAATGAATTGACCGAATGAGTTTTTACCAAGTCTAATCCATATTTTTTCTTGAAATCTACAGATATCATTCACACAAACATTAATTTTCAAATTCATGAAATTACATGCCTACATACAAATTTTTTCAGATTATTTGCAATTTTAGGAATTTTTATCCATAAACTGCTGATTGCCAAGAGGGTCTATGTTATAATATTCCTTAGACAAGTTGTAATCAATTTCTTTTATTATAGGGAATAAAATATCATTAAGGATACTCAGGGAGGAGAATATAATGAAACAATACCAAATAATAAATAAAATGCCAAGTATTGAAGATTATCTAAATATCAGAAAAAATACGCTAGGTCAAAAGACAAGATCATCAGCCAGACTGGCCATAGACAACTCCTGGTTCGGCGTACACATAACCATCAGGGACAAGACCATAGGCATGGGCAGGATGATAGGTGACGGTTGCACCTTCCACATCACAGACGTTACCGTACTTCCTCAGCATCAGGGCCTTGGATTCGAAGGTGTCATAATGGAAGCTCTTGTAAACTACTACTGCAAGAATGCACCGGAGGACGGATGCCTTACAGTAATCGCCAAGGGTGATGCCAAGAATCTCTACAAGAAGTTCAACTTCGAGGAAACTGCTCCAAAATCAGTTGGAATGAAATTCAACAACAATCTATAAAAATGAAACCAGCTACCTGGATATATAGGTAACTGGTTTTTTATTTATCGGTCTATACCTGCATAATTTATGGATACTGCATTTTCTAATTGTATCTCAAATATGTCTTGTAAAGGACTATTCTGAAATAGGTCCTGACAACTCCGCCTATAAGCCATCCAAGTATAAAATATCCTATGGGTCCCAGTAGCCAGCTGGTATATCTTACTATGAAGATTGTAGAAAGTATGAGGATGAACATGGGCTTGAAGTGTCTCCTTGCCAGTCTGAAACTTGCACCAAGACCTGCAAATACTCCAAGGTCGTCATTTACTATGGCTATAGTCCAGGTGGC